>JAEXCN010000382.1 GCA_023402175.1 Pseudomonadota bacterium
ACTCCATCGCGTGCTCCGGCCCTCCTCGCGCTTTACGGCCCAGGAAGAAGCGTTCGCGTCGGCGCTCACGCGGCGGATCGAAGCCTCGTCGACAGGGTTCGTCGAGACGTACCCGAACGAGGTGTACCCGGTCGACAACACGTCTGCGCTCGCGGCGCTCGCCCTGCACGCGCGCGCGACGAACCAGCCCGCGTCGCCCGCCCTCCAGCGCGGACTCGATGCCGTGCGCGCGAAGGGCGTCGATCCGGACACGGGGCTCCTCTATCAGGCGGTGACCGTCGCCGACGCGCGTGCCATCGATGCTCCGCGCGCGTCGGGCACGGCGCTCGCAGCGTATTTCCTCTCGTTCGCCGATGACGCGCTCTCGCGCTCGCTGTTCGAAGCGCTCGAGCGTTCGCAGTTCCGCACCGTGCTCGGCTACGGCGGGATGATGGAGTATCCGCCTGGCAAGCGTCGCGGCCGAGGCGACGTCGACTCCGGCCCCGTCTTCCTCGGCTTCGGTGTCTCGGCGAGCGGGTTCGCGATCGGCGCAAGTCGCGCGCACGGAGATCGAGAGACGTTCACCGCGCTGTATGCCACAGCGCATCTCTTCGGCGCGCCGCTCGACGAAGACGGGACACGCACCTACGCGACGGGCGGCCCGATCGGGGACGCCATCCTCTTCGCGATGCTCACCGCGCCGCGGCCCGGGAGGCCGTCGTGACGCAAAGAGCGAGAGCGGCACTGCGTGCGCTGCTTGCCGCCAACCGCCGTCCCGTCGTCCTCGCGGGGATCTCCGCGTTCTTCCTCTTCGCGCATCACGTCCTCGTGCGTGCCATGGCGCACGGTCACGTCGCACATGTGCTCCTCGGCGCCGGCAATGCTCCGCCTCCGAGGGGAGCCGCGGCGCTCGCGCTCGCGCTCGTGGTGGTGCGGCTCGTCACTGTCATGCTCGTGCCCGGATTCCTCCTCGCGGCAGCGGCAGAGATCGTGGCGTACGCGCTCGTGGGACCGAAGCGGGCGGCCGAGCTCGACGACGAGACGGGCGACCCCGCGGCGGACGACGCTCGAGGCTAGATCACGGAGGCTCGACCTCGATCTCGGTCGCGGACGGCGCGGGGGCGACCGGCACGACCATGGGCATCCGCGGCACCGTATAGTACCGCCACAGCGCCCAGACCGACGCGACCACGGCGACGGAGCCGATGAGAAACATGCGGATGAGCACGGCAACCGGGTAGCGGATCCGCTGCGGCTGCGGCCGCGTCTGCAGACCGTCGGTCACCTTCCGTTTCTTCTTCCCGATCACGATCGTGCTCTCTCCATAGCGCGCGCTGTCGCAGGAGCCCATTTTCGCGTGTTCGCGCCGATCCGGGAGCGTGTCGCCCTGAGTCGAAGCGCGAGGCCGCGGATCCCCCGAACACTTTGCTTCGTCCCGCTCCGACACCGCGACCGGTCCGCTCGTCGTCGATAATTCTTCCGCGGACGTTCGAGCTCAGGCGGTGGCGCGACGCGATCGCGTTCGAGTAGACGTTGTCCACAGGCTCGAGGCCGTGCACGTCAGGGCGACGCTGATACGATGTGGCGACGACGTCGCGATGGGTCTCATCTCGAAGCTGTTCAAGAGCAACCCGCCGGAGGCCGATGCCGGCGAGCCGGCGCCGATCGACGTGACGACGGCCGACGCAGAGGCGGCCGCGCTCTCGATCTCCACCCCCGTCGTGATGCCCGCCTACGTGCCGGCCGACGCGCGGCCGACACCGACGGAGGTCTTCGACCGAGCAACGGTACTGGCGCCCGATCAGGGCGTCGTCGAGGACCGGCCCACGATGGTCATGCCCGAAGCGACGGCCGCCGTGCTCGCGAAGGCGACCGCCGCGGCCTCCGCGCCGAAGCCGCCCGTTCCGCGTGCGTCGGTCGCCGTCGCGCGCAGCGAGCCACGGCCCGCATCGCCCCCGAAGCGGGATCCCCCGAAGCCTCCTCCCCTTCCCTCGAAGCCACCTCCCGTGCCGCGTCCTCGGTCGCACATCTCCGGGACGGTTCCGCGCCCGGCGCTGCCCGCGCGACACGGAGCTCCGGAAGCGCCGGCGCTGCATTCGAACGCGCGCGCTCCCGCCGCAAGCGAGCTCGACGCGGGGTTCGCAGCGATCGAAGCGAAGGACCGCTCCGCCGGTGCGGGCACGCTCGAGACCGATCTCACGGACGTCCGGACGCTCTTCGGACAGCTCGCCACGAACCACATGCGCCAGGTGCGCGACTTCATGATCGAGCTTCGCTGGGGCCCGACTCCGGCCACGTGGGTCGCGGTCTGCGAGCCCTCGGTGGACTCGCTCCGGGCTGCTGCCGAGAAGCTCGAGTTCGCGACGCTCGCCTCCGCGCTGCGTGATTTCGCGAGCGCGATGACGTCCATCGACCTCACCTCGACGAGCACGATCGACGGCGACGCTCGCGAACGCATCCTCGCCGCGCACGCCGCGCTCGTCGGCGTCCTCCCGGAGACGTTTGGGCTCGACGGCGACCGGAGCCAGCGGGAAGCGGCGATCCTGCACGCGCTGCTGTCCCAGATCCCGGACGTTCGGAAGGTGACGATCGACAAGCTCTACGCGGCCGGGCTCACGACGCTCGAGACGATGCTGCTCGCGACTGGGCCGGACCTCGTCGCGACGACGGGCATCCCCGAGGTCCTCGCGGAGCGCATCGTCGAGCGCTTCGCGCGTTACCGCGAGGAGATGACGAGCATGCAGGTCGACGAGACGCGTGCGCACGAGCGCGCGCGCATCGGCGCGCTCGTCGAGCAGCTCCGTCGACAGAACGACACGTTCGAAGAGGCCGCGACGGCGTGGACGGACGATGCGATCCAGCGGAAGAGGGACGCCCTCCTCGCGCGCGGGCAGACGATGCTGGAGATCGATCTCCAGCTCGCGCGAATCGGCGAGGTCGCGCTCGTACGCGAGCTCGAGCGACTCCCGTACGCGCGCAAGGTGCTGAAGCTGTCCGAGTTCCTCGCCGAGGCGGACAGCACGTACGCGCGCGGTCACTCCGCCGCCTGATGCCGTCCGCCCGGAGGCGAGCACCTCGCGCGACCCCGCAGCCCGGTTGCCGGGAAAAACAGCCCGATTCGCCGAGTTGCGGCGCACCGCCGGGTTTCGCGCTAGATAGCGCCCACGATGCCCCAGCCTGTCTCGCCTCATCCGTACGCGGAGTTCGTCCACCGCGTGGAGAAACCTGCCCGTTACCTCGGCGGCGAGTACGGGGTCGTGCGGAAGGACTGGGACGCCGCGTCCGCTCGCGTCTGCCTCGCGTTCCCCGACGTCTACGACATCGGGATGAGCCATCTCGGGTTCAAGATCCTCTACAAGATCCTGAACGACGATCCGCGAACCATCGGCGAGCGCTGCTACGTGCCGTGGGTCGACATGGAAAAGGAGCTCCGCACGCGAGAGCTCCCGCTCGTGTCGCTCGAGAGCGCGCGCCCGCTCTCGGACTTCGACGTCGTCGGCTTCTCGCTCCAGTTCGAGCTCACGTACACGAACATCCTCACGATGCTCGATCTCGGGCGCATCCCGCTGCTCTCGTCGGAGCGCGGCGACGACGACCCGCTCGTGATCGCAGGTGGCCCGACGGCGACTCATCCCGAGCCGCTCTCGACGATCATCGATGCGTTCGTCATCGGCGACGGCGAGGAGCGCACGACGCAGATCGCGCTTCGCTGGACGGAGCTGAAGAAGAGCGGCGTCCCGCGGAAGGAGCGACTCCTCGAGATCGCGAAGATGTCGGGCGTCTACGTCCCTGCGTTCTATGCGGTCACGGTCGATCCGGACACGGGCTTCGACGTCGTCGATCGGCCGGAGGTCCCCGGCCTCGCGCTGCCGATCCGGCGAAACATGGTCGACGATCTGAATCGCTTCCCGTTCCCGCACGACGGGCCGGTCGGCGGTCCGGAGGCGATCTTCGACCGGATGTCGATCGAGATCGCGCGCGGGTGCACGGAGGGCTGCCGCTTCTGTCAGGCGGGCATGATCTACCGGCCCGTGCGTGAGCGCGATCCCGAGCAGATCGTCGAAACGCTCGTGAAGGCCGTGAAGGGCTCGGGCTACGACGGCGTGAGCCTCACGTCGCTCTCGACGGCCGACTACTCCTGTATTGCGCCGCTGATCCAGAAGGTCACCGAACGGCTCGCTCCGGAGAAGGTCTCGCTCGGCGTCTCGTCGCTCCGCGCCTACGGCCTCAGCGAGAACGTCCTCGACGACATGCGCAAGGTCCGCGCGAGCGGCGTCACGTTCGCGCCGGAGGCCGGCAGCCAGCGCATGCGCGACGTCGTGAACAAGAACGTCACCGAAGATCAGCTCATGACGACGGCCGAGCGCATCTTCTCGCGCGGCTGGGACAGCATGAAGCTGTACTTCATGATCGGCCTCCCGACGGAGGAAGAGAGCGACGTCCGCGAGATCGTCCAGGTCGGCAAGCGCGCTCGCGAGGTCGGCAAGCGCGTTCGCAAGGAGGCGAGCAACGCCGGCCCGCCGAAGGTCACCGTCAGCGTCTCGACGCACGTCCCGAAGCCGCACACGCCCTTCCAGTGGTGCGCGATGGATACCGAGGACCGCGTCGTCGAGAAGCAGCGCTGGCTGACGGAGGAAGCGAAGACGGCGAAAGGCGTCGACCTCCGCATGCACGACAGCCGAACGAGCTGGCTCGAGGGCGTCTTCGCGCGTGGCGATCGCAAGCTCGGGCGGGTCCTCGTGCGCGCGTACAAGAGCGGCGCGCGCTTCGACTCGTGGGAAGACCAGCTCCGGATCGACGTGTGGGAAGAGGCGTTCCGCGCCGAGGGCATCGCCCCGGCGGACTACCTCGGGACGCTCCCGGTGAGCGCGCGCCTGCCGTGGAGCCACATCGACGTCGGCCTCGAAGAGGGCTTCCTCGTCCGCGAGTACCGCAAGGCGCTGAAGAGCAGGCTCAGCCCGCCTTGCGGCAAGGCGGCCGGCGCGTTCGTGCATCACACGAACCTCGAAGATGCCGGCAAAGATCAGCGCAAGCTCGTTTGCTACGACTGCGGCGTCGCGTGTGACCTCTCCGCGATGCGGAGCGAGCGGGTCGTGTACTTGACGAAGCTCGGGGCGAAGAAGCCGCGCGTCGTGGAGCCGAAGCCGGTGACGGCACCATTCGCTCGCGAGGAGGTTGCGGCTTCGTCGAACGACGCTCCGCTCGCTTCTTCGACGGCCGACGCCGCTACGGACACGAGTACGAGTACGAGTACGAGTACGAGTACGAGCACGAGCACGAGCACGAGCACGAGCGCGAGCGCGAGCACGACCACGAGCACGAGCACGAGCACGAGCGCGACGCCCGCGAAGAAGAAGGGGCCGGCGCCGCCGCCTCGGATCGTGCAGGGAGAGGCACGACGGACCCGCTTCGTTTACGCGAAGGTTGGGCCGATGGCTTACCTGTCGCATCTCGATCTGATCCGCGCGTTGCCGCGGTCGTTCCGGCGGATCGACGTGCCGCTCTATTACACGTCCGGCTTTCATCCGAAGCCCGACATGACGTTCTCGCCGGCGCTGTCGCTCGGCGTGGCGAGCCTCGCGGAGATCCTCGACGTGAAGCTCACGGTCGACGTCGATCCTCAGGCGCTCGCGCGGGAGCTCACACGCTGCTCGCCGGAAGGCCTCGTGTGGAAGGCGGGCATGCGGCTCGAGAAGAGCGATGCCGGCGTGTCGAGGGCGATCGACGGAGCACGTTACGCGGTCGGCATTCCGCGGAAGGCGCTCGAGAAGATCGGAGGCGAAGCTCGGCTCGTCGCCGAAGTCGAGCGGGTGCTCGCCGCACCGGAGCTCCGGCTCGTCCGCCGGTTCGAGCGTGGCCTCGCGAAGGCGATCGACGCAAAGCGCTTCATCCGCGCCATGTCGCCGCTCGATCCGCGCGCGGCAGCGTTCCTCGACGAGGCGCGCGTCGCGGGCGACTTCGTTCCGTTGCTGGTCGACGTGTCGATCACGGGTGAAGGCGGCGTGAAGATCGCCGAGGTCATGGAAGCGCTCTTCGGCAAGAACGCCGACGGTGACGTCGCGATCCCGTACCACCCCGTCCGAGCCGAGCTCGGGCTCTGGCACGAGGGCCGGATCGTCTCGCCGGTGGAGCTCGATCTCCTCCGCACGCTCACGCCGCCGAAGGAGCCGAAGCGCGAAGTCGCCGCCGTCTCCGTCGCGGAAGCGTGATTCGGCTGCGTGCGCCTCGTCGCGCACGCAGCGGAAACCGGTCGACGACTCAGAACGGGCAGTCGACGAAGTGCCACGTGATCTTCACGCGGCCTGCGCTCTTGTTCGCGATCTTCGAGAACGCCGTCTGGCTCAGATCCAGATCGCCCGCATCACATCCGGGACACTTGTCGATGATGCGCACGACGACCGTCCCGTTCGGCCCGGTGACCGACACGCAGCGACCGCAGTTCGCCTTCGAGTATTGCTCGTCGTTGATCGCGGCGACGAGATAGTCGGGCGGCGTATCGATCCCGCACGCACCGACGCCCTCGGCGTCGTAGTACGTCGCCTCTCCCGACTGCTCCGGCTCGGGCTCCGTCGTGCCCGGATCCGTCTGCCCGTTGCTGACGGCGCCCGAGTCGGGCGATGTGCCGGCGTCACGCGTCGTGCTCGCTCCCGCTCCACGCAGCCGAGGGCCTGACGGCTCGACGCTGTCCCCGCACGCGCCGACGCAAGACAGGACGATCGCGAGCCACCACCATCCCCGCATCCGGTCATCCTATCCAGCAAAACGGCCGAGGTCGATCCGCGCGCGACCGTGCACGCCCCGTCGTTGGGCGTCGTCGCATCCGGTGCCCTCGGCTAGAGTGCGCGCGTGCCTGCACCCGAGCTCTGGACGATCGCGCTCCTCGCGCTGGCCGCATTCGGCGCAGGCCTCGTCGACGCGATCGCCGGTGGTGGGGGGCTCGTGACCGTCCCTGCCCTGCTCGCCACCGGGCTCCCGGTCCCCGTCGCGCTCGCGACGAACAAAGGACAGGCCTCGTTCGGGGCCATCTCTTCGTTCTTCTCGTTCTGGACACGCGACGGAATCGATCGAAAGCGCGCTCCGCTCGCGTTCGTGTGTGGCTTCGTCGGGTCGCTCGCGGGCGCGCGTGTCCTCCTGCTCGTGAAACCCGAGCCGCTCAAGCCCATCGTCCTCGTGCTCTTGCTCGTCGCAGCGGGGATCGTCGCATATCCGCGCAAGCCGACCACTGGGCATGCGAGATCGTGGGCGATGCTCGCCCTCGGCCCGGTCGCATTCGGGCTCGGGTTCTACGACGGCTTCTTCGGGCCGGGCGTCGGCTCGATGTTGATCGTCGCGTTCGTCCTCGTCTTCGGCGACACACTCACGCGCGCGTCCGGAAATGCGAAGGTCGTGAACCTCGCGTCGAACCTGGCGGCGCTCCTGCTCTTCTCGATCAAGGGCACCGTCCTGTGGCGCGTCGCTGCACCGATGGCGGCCGCGAACGCGCTCGGCGCGTTCGTCGGGGCGCGCCTCGCCGTGAAGCGGGGCGACAAGCTGGTTCGCGTGGTCGTGCTGGGCGTCGTCACGGTGCTCGTGTTGAAGATGGCCTACGATCTCGTCGCGTGAGCGTCGGCCATAGTAGGATTCGAGGACGCGCGTTCACATTCTAGAACGCACGCTCGAATGAGCTCGCCTCACCTGCAACGGATCGTGTTCGGTCTCGTCGTCCCTTCGGCAGGGAGCGGCCTGGGCGAACGCGTCGATCAGCTGGCGCAGTGGATGAGCGAGCGGATCGGAGTGTCGATCCAGCGCCGCGACGCGGCGTCGTACGAGGCGCTCGCGACGGACGTCCGCGAAGGCCGGACCGATGTCGCGTGGCTCCCGCCGATCGTCTACGTGCGCCTCGGCGACGTCGTCACGCCGCTCGGGAGCATCCTCCGCGGAGGCGCCTCCGCGTACGAGGCAGCGTTGATCGTCCGTGCGGACTCGAAGATCCAGACGATCGACGCGCTCCGCGGCGCGCGCGCCGGCTGGGTCGATCGCTGGAGCGCGGCGGGGTTCGTGCTGCCGCGCATGAAGCTCGCGCTCCTCGGCGTGGATCCGCGCACGCTCTTCCGGACGGAGACGTTCCACGGCTCGCATCGGAGCATGATCAAGGCACTCCTCGACGGCGCCTGCGACGTCGCCGGGACGTATGCACGCGCCGACGACAAAGGCGTCGTCAGCGCGGGCGCGTGGTCCGAGATCGACGGCGCCGCCGTCCATGTGCTCGCGACGTTCGGGGCGATCCCGCCGGACGTCCTCGCGGTCCGCACGGCCGTGGCCGATCGCATCCGCGAGAAGGCCGTTGCCGCCTTCCGGGAGGCCTGCTCCGACGCGGAGACACGCGTCCTCATCCGCGACGTGTTCGGCGGCGAGGATCTGAAGGAAGGCCTCGCGCCGGGGTACGACTCGCTCCAGTCGGCGCTCGAGACGGCGACCGCGCGCGGCATCTTCGATTGAGCCCGGAGCTGCGCGTCCTGCGCGCAGCCTGGACGAACGTTTCGCGGTGCGCGTTCGTCAGTGCTTCGCGATCCGCTTCGGAGCGCCGAGCAGGCGAAGCGCCTTGCACGCCTCGACGTCCTTGCAGGGTCCGAGATTGCCGCCGTGTGCCGGCCACGATCCGTCGTCGCCGCGCGACACCGCCACCGAGGCGTCGCGCACGTCGGGTCCCCGCCATGGCGGCGCCGCATGCGCGAGCTTGGCCTCGCGCTCCTGTGCCGCCGCAGGATCGCCTTGCGGAACGAACGGGAAACGCACTTGCGGCACGAGCCCGACACGCTGCACGGGAGAGCCGTCGGGAAGCGCATAGACCAGCGTCGTCAGACGCAGCACGCCCGCGTGCGCGTCGTCGTCGACGTACTCTTGCGCGCATCCCTTGCCGAACGTCGTCGTACCGACGCTCGGACCTCGTTTGTAGGCCGCGAGCGCTCCGGCGATCATCTCGGCGGCGCTCGCAGTCGTCCCGTCGACGAACGTCGCAACGGCGCCCGTCCAGCGATCGCGATCGCGTGGTACGGGCGCGCGATCGATCTCGACGGTGCCGTCGCGCCGCTTCATCGCGAACAGCGGCGCACCGGGCAAGAACAGCGACAGCGCTCCGAGCGCGCCATCGGTCGAGCCGCCGCCGTTTCCACGGAGATCGAGCACGACGCCGGAGAGCTTCCGCGAACCGCGCTCACGCTCGTCCGCGAGGAGCGTCGCCAGATCATCACCGAGATCGTCGCGGACGTCCTTCACCGAGACGAGGAGCACGTCGCCGTCACCGAACGCGACGCGCTCGAACGGTAGATCGCCTGCGGTGCGGAGCGGCGGGCTCGCGTCGTCCGTGCGCCCCACCTCGAGCGTCATGATCGCCCCGCCGCGAAGGACCACGGCCGAGAGCGGTGTCTTCGTGTCGCTCGATGCAAACCCGAGCTGATCGACCTGCTCGAGCGGGAGCCCTGCCGTCGCGACGTTCGCGACGGAGAGGACGACGTCGTCGACCGCGAGCGGCGGCGTCGCGAGATCGGTCACGCGCACGCCCACGGCCGTCAGGACCGCGCGCCCCCAAAGGCGTGAGGGCGGCCGTGACGCGAGATCGACCTCGTAGATCCGGGACTCCTCGTCGAAGGGCGCCCACTCGCCGTGAGGATCGACGAGCGGGACGTACGCACGCACGGCGGATGCGAGGACGACACGCGACCAGCCCGCCTTGTCGAGCGGCGGAAAAAATCGACGCCGCGCTTCGTCGGCGAATTGCGTTCCTCGAGCACCGAATGCGGCCTCGAAAGCACCTGCTCGTCGCCCGAGCTCCTCGGCCGTCTCGCGCGCGCTCCCGGTGGGCGGGATCGGCTCGAGCGCCGCCCCGGTCGCGAGCGTCTCGCCGGGAGAGCGACGTCCTTTGTCGAATGCGTCGCGCAGCTCCGCGACCCACGTCTCGAGCACCGCTCCCGGCGCATTCGCGGACACGCACGAGCGCTGTCGTTTTCCTTCGATGTCGGCGAGGAGGTCCGGCGCAGCCTTCTGGAGCGCCTGCGCGGACGGAGCGTCCTTCGCGAGGCTGAGGAGACCGTGCGGGTCGAGCCAGTCGGCCGCGGACGCGGCGAAAGCCGGCGGTCTCACCGGCTCCGGCGTGTACGCGAGCCCGGCTCGCACTTGCTCGACGATCGTGCGTGCCTCCTCGCACGAGAGCGCCGTCGGCTCGCCGGACGGAATGCGAAAGACGTACGACCGCTCGTCGTCGTGATTGTCGTCCTGCGATGCCGGCGCGATCGGCGACGCGGGCACGGTGATCGCCGGCTCCGCCTGCGGCTCGGTCGCCGGCCCGGCCGCCGAGGGCGGACGCAAGAGGGCCCAGCCCACGACACAGGTAGGCACGAGCGCCGCAACGACGAGGCCGGACTTGCGCATTCCGCGGACGAAGAAGGGTAGCAGGAGCCCTCGCGCACCGCGAAGAAACGGCGGCTCACGCCACGCCGCTATCCCGCGTTCGTCCGGCGGAAACGCGCGAAAAGACTGCGGCGTACGTGTCGGCGATCGTGGGCCGGCGGCTCGCCGCTCTCACCTGGCGGACGGCGCCGGCGCGCGCGATCAGGCGACGAGATCGGCCAACTCGGCGAGGTGACCGCGGAGCTTCGTCCGGGCGCGCTCCTCGAGCTGACGGACGCGCTCTTTGCTGACGCCGAGGCGGATACCGAGCTCCTGCAGGGTCGGCGGCTCTTCCGTCATCAGCCGCTCCTTCACGATCATGCGCTCGCGATCGTCGAGGTGCGCGACCGCATCGGTCACCGCTCGGCCGGCCTGCATCTGCATCTCCGAACGAACGGCCTCTTCCTCCGGCGTGGGCAGCGCTCCCGCGATGCGCTCCGACGCCGGGCTCGTGTCGCTCGAGCTTGCATCGAGGCTCATCTCGCGCGCCGACAGGAGCGGCAAGAGCATGCGGACGCGTTCTTCCGACAGGCCCGACGCTTCGGCGAGCACCGCCGGATCGGAGATCTTCGTCTTGCGGTACGTGCGGAGCGCGCGACGCTCGCTCTTCGTCGTTCCGAGGCGGACGACGCGGAACGCGCGCACGACGTACTCGCGGATCTCGGCGCGGATCCAGTAGGCCGCGTACGTCGCGAGCCGGCACTCGCGATCGGGATCGAACTTCTCAGCCGCCTTCAGGAGCCCGAGATTCCCCTGCTGGATGATGTCCTCGAGCGGCACGCCCCAGCGGCGATACTCGAGCGCGATCGACACGACGAACGGCAGGCATGCTTCGATGATCTTCTGCCCGGCTCGCTTGTCGCCGGCGGCCCAACGCCGTGCGAGGCTCCGCTCCGTTTCGCGGTCGAGCACCTGGACGTGCGCCAGGCTTCGTCGATACGCGTGTAGAGAGCTACCCTCGAGCTCGCGAGCCATGCCGCTGCCCATGTGTCCTCCTGGCGTGATGAGCCGATCCGCGAAGCGCGGACCCGAGCTCCACGCGCCGAAGCGAATGCACGGCCAGTGCCATCGCTGACCGCACGGCAGGTCGCGGAGTTCACGCAAAAATCGCATGCTCGCGCAAGGCGCGCGCGCGCAACGTCGGCCGGAAGAGCGTCAGACCCGCGCAACGGTTTCGCGATCGTCTTGCCGCGCGTCGCCAGTCGCTGCGCGCCCGTGCCGTGGCGGCCGGAAGCCGAGCTCCTCGTGCGCGGCCTTTTCGGCGGCGTCCTCGCGGACGCTCATTCCAGCGGGCAGGCCCCCTCGCGCATGTCGGTCACGTACCAGACGGCGCCGCGCTTGAAGCAGACCCGGAGGTCGTAGCGCTTCTTCGGATCGGTCCCGGGCTTGAACCGGAACGCGTCGAGCTCGGCAAGGTCACCGTTGCGCCGGACCTTTCCCAAGCACTCGAACCCTTCCAGCGAATAGCCTCGGCGGCCGTCCCATCCGCTCTCGAGGGTGTGGAGCTCCGCAAGCGCGCACGCGGTGCTCTGGTCGAGGTCGGGGGCGGAGGGCGCTGCGCCGAGCTGCTTCTCGATCGTCGCGGCGCGCGCTTTCGCGCTCTCCTCGTCGATCTGCGATTGGATGATGCCGTAGGTGATCCCGGCCACGGACATCACGGAGGAGACGATCCCGAGCACGAGCCCGATGGTCGCCCTCGCTGGCGGCGCCATTCCGAGCTGCTTCGCGAACGAGCGAGCGCGCGCCCCGAACACGATGCCGACGATGCCGAGCGGCGCGCAGCAGAGCACCGTGCCGGCGATCGAGCTGACGAGCGCATACGTCGAGGAGCTCTGGAGCTGCTGGTTCGTGCTCGCCTTCTGACTGTACTGCGCCTGCGCCTCCCACTGCGCGCGGTGCTGAGCCTCTTCCTGCGCGCGCTGGTGCGCGGCTACGCCGGCGGGCGTGGTGAAGCGGCAGTACGGACACGCGAGGGCGAGCGGATCGATGAGCGCGCCACACTGCGCGCACTTGACGGGCGTCACGAGCGGGAGCTTACGCCCGAAACAGCATGCCGTGAACGAGGTCGGTCACCGTCACGCCCATCGCCACGCCGCTCGGATGCACGACGAGATCGTCATGGCTCGATCGACGCCAGCGCGCAGCGCTGAGCGACGTCGCGCTCAGAGCTCGATGACGAGGCCTTCGCGCGCGGCTTCGGCGTTCGGGAAGAGCTCGCGGGCCCGTCGCTCCTTCTCGGCGACGGCCGCATCGCTCTGCATCGGGTCGTGATGATAGAGGACGAGCTTCTTCACGTTCGCCGCCTTCGCGAGCTTCACGGCTTCCTCGAAGGTGCTGTGCCCCCATCCGAGCTTCGGCCCGCCGCCGGTCTGGCCGGCGTACTCCTCGGGGGTGTACTGCGAGTCGTAGATGAGGACGTCGGCGCCGCGCGCGAGCTTCAGGAGCTTCTGATCGACGACGGCGTAGTGCTCGGTGTCCGTCGCGTAGACGATGCTGCGCCCGCCGTGATCGACGCGATAAGCCCAGACGCCGTTCGGATGGTTTCCGGGCGCGGCGCTGATGACGGCCTTCGTCCCGTCGCCGGCGTCGAGCTCGACGGGCTTCCGATCGCTCACGCCGTGGAAGACCATCTCCGCGCCCATCTCGGTGAGGTGCACCGGAAAGCTCGGGTGGTCCATCTGGCCCGCGAGCGTCTCCTCGAGCGTCCGCGAGACGTTGTTGCCGCCGTACAGGTGGATGACGTTCCCCGGGACGAACGCAGGGTCGAAGAAGGGAAATCCCTGGATGTGATCCCAGTGGACGTGGCTGAAGAAGAGATGCGCCGTGAACGGCATCTCCTTGAGCATGCGCTTGCCGAGCAAGCGGAGGCCGGTGCCACCGTCGAAGACGAGCAGGGCCTTTCCGGCCCGCACCTCGACGCAGCTCGTGTTGCCCCCCACGCCGACGGTGTCCGGTCCGGGGCACGGGATGCTCCCGCGGACACCCCAAAAGGTGATGCGCATCGCCCTCCGTCTCGAAGGATCAAGGGATACGAGGAGCCGCAAGCATGGTCAAGGGCTCGAAGAGGGGCCGGAAGCATGCGCCCCGGCGGCATTACGTGGGTCCATCTCCGCGCCGAGATCGCGCTCGGACGTCGCTTTGGTGCTCGCGCTCGGCTATGAAGACGCGGTGTCCTCCGTACGTGAGCGCGTCGTCTGCGTGCTCGGGTGCCGGCCTGGAACAGCCGCGCTCGCTCGCCGTGCACGGGCGGCACGCGATGCGTTCGTGAGCCGGCAGGCGCCGCTCGTCGTCGCGTGCGGTGGGCGCGCCGTCGACGGCCGGGTCGAAGCGGACGAGCTCGCGCGCATGCTCGTCGACGGCGGCGTTCCGGACGCGGCGATCGTGCGCGAGCGAACGTCGCTCGACACGCACCAGAACGCATGTCACGCAGCACGCATCCTCCAGGCGCGCGGCGTCTCCGACGTGATCGTCGTCACCTGCTCGTGGCACCTGCCTCGCGCGGTCACGCTCTTCGAACGAGCAGGGCTTCGTGTGGTCGAAGGCATCGGCGCGCCGCCGCCCCACCCGACGCTCCTCCAGCGCGCGTGGTGGTCGGCGCGCGAGCGAGTCTCGCTCTGGAAGGACCTTCATCGGTGAAGCGCGTGCGGCTGTCGCCATGGGCGCTCGTCGCCGTAGCAGCGTGCTCGCGTTCCAGCTCCGCGCCTCGCGATGCAGCGATCGACGCGGGCTCCTCGTTCGACGAGATCGCGATCGCTCGCGCGGAGGATACGCGGCGCGCGAAGGACGTCCCGCCGGAGGTCCGCACGAGCCACGACGTCGCCGCGCGCCGCCGGAGTGCCCGGGCACTCGCGCGGATCGCGGATGCGAGCAGCCTCGACGGCCTCACGAACCACCTCGCCGACGAAGACGCGGAGACGGTCGCCTGGGCCGCGTACGGGCTCGGCTATGCGTGCAAGGGCCGCGAGGACGCTCACGTGCGGATGCTCGCGGCTCGCGCGACGAGCCTTCCGGCACCGGCCGCGGATCGACCGGCAAAGTTGCGTGGCGCCGCCGAGCTCGATCCTCGTGTCGCGATCGCGCGCGCGATGGGGAGATGCGGCGGGCCGCTCGCCGAGAATGTCCTCGTGTCGGTCCTCGCGTCCGCGAGGGCGAACGGCGGCGATTGGATCGATCCTGCGCTCCTCGGGCTGGGCGATCTCGCCACGCGCAAGAAGCAGCTCGGCGCCGACGCGATGACCGCGCTGCTCGACGCGGCCGGCGACAAGACGGCGCCGCGCGATCTCGCGTTTTACGCGCTCGGCCGGTCGGAGCCGGGTGAGGCGTTCTCCAAGCGCGTCACCGACGTCGCGCGCATCGCGCTCGGCCGGCCCGGCGAAGCGCGCATCCTCGCAATCCGCGCGCTCGGTCGCGCAGGCAAGCAGAGCCCGAGGGAGACCACGCGCGAGCTCGCACGCGTCGTCGTCGATGCGAAGGGCTTCGGCGAAGGTGAGCGCGCCGAGGCTGTACGTGCGCTCGGTGGGCTCGGCGATGCCGGTCAGGCGGCGATCGCGGGCGCGATCGCCGAGCTGACGCCGGACGCGAAGGACGCGATCGCGATCGCGAACCTCGCAGGCCCGTCGTTTCATGTGCTCTACACGCTTCTCGGTCAGCTCGGCGGAGAGGCGCCGAAGAAGGCGGAGGCCTCGCTCTCGGTCCTTGCCTCGCTGACCGCTCCGGCCGCGCCGAGGCCGACCTTCGCGCGACGTCTCGCGGAGATCCGGTGCTCGGCGGCCCTTGCGCT
This sequence comes from Pseudomonadota bacterium, assembly GCA_023402175.1. Lineage (GTDB taxonomy): Bacteria > Myxococcota_A > Polyangia > Polyangiales > Polyangiaceae > Labilithrix. The sequence continues at coordinate 15,185 of JAEXCN010000382.1, forward strand.
CGCGCGCGGCGCTTACGACGCCGACGTCCTCGAGAAGTGCGACGCGAAGAGCTCCGAGACGTCGCAGCGAGCGCGCCTCGCGTCGCTCCTGCGGCGGCCGCTCAAGGGAGAGCGTCTGGCCGCCTTCCGTGCGTTCGCGAAGAGCGAACATCTTCGCGTACGCGAGGACGCGATCGAAGGGCTCGCATCCCATCCCGAGATCGGTGAAGCAGGCGCGAGCATCCTCGCCGATGCGCTCGCGTCGAAGCACGCTGGCCTCGTCGCGACCGCGGCCGAGATGCTGCACGCGCATCCCGAACGCGCGATGGTGCTGGCCGAGAGCGAGAAGCGCGCTGCGCTCGATCCGCGCGCGCCCCCTCCGACGGCGAACCCGGCCCAGGAGATCGCGCCCGTCGTGGCGAAGTCCCTCGCTGCCGCGCTCGCCGAGAAGTGGCCCGAAGATCGATTCGAGACGCGCATCGCGCTTGCCGAGGCGGCGGCGAGCGTCCGCCATCCGCAGGCGAAGGAGATCGCGACGACGCTCTGCAACGACGCGAACCCGGTGCTCCGCGAGCGTGCGCTGAAGGCGCTCCGCACGCTCGGCGCTCCAGTGGCCGCGTGCAACGCGCCCGATCGCGAGGTGGCGGCTGCGGCCGAGATCGCAAACACGCTCACGAGGCCGACCAAGCTCGTCCTGACGACCGACACTAGCCAGCTCACGATCGAGCTCGAGCCCGAGCTCTCTCCCGTCACCGCCACGCGCCTCGCCGCGCTCGCACGGTCGGGCTTTTACAAGGGCATCGTGATCCACCGCGTCGTTCCCGGGTTCGTCGTGCAGCTCGGCGATCCGGAGGGCGACGGATACGGCGGCTCGGGGACGTCCCTTCGCTGCGAGACGTCGCCGGTGCCGTTCGGCCTCCTCGATGTCGGCATGGCTCTCGCGGGGCGGGACACGGGATCGAGTCAGCTGTTCGTGACGCTCTCGCGCACGCCTCACCTCGACGGGGAGTACACGCGCGTCGGGCGCGCCGAAGGTGACTGGGCGAGCGTGGCGCAAGGCGACGTCATCAAGGACGTCCGTCTCGTCGAGTGATAGTAAGGTCGTCCCGCCATGCTCCTCGCGATCGACGTCGGCAATACGAACATCGTCTATGGCCTGTTCGAGGGCGCTAGCCTCGTCGACCAGTTCCGCGTCGAGACGAGCCGTGGGCGGACCGCGGACGAGTATGCGGTGATCGTCCGGCAGCTCCTCTCGATGCGCGACATCGCGCCGACCGAGGTGAAGGCTGCGATCATCGCGAGCGTCGTCCCTGCACTCACCGAGCCGATGCTCCATCTCGTGCGGCGAGCGTTCGATCTCGACGCGCTCGTCGTCGGTCCCGGGATCAAGACGGGCATGTCGATCCTCTACGAGAACCCGCGCGAGGTCGGAGCGGATCGCATCGTCAACGCGGTGGCGGCGTACGAGCGCTTCCACAGCGGGCTCATCGTCGTCGACTTCGGCACCGCGACGACGTTCGACTGCGTGACCCCGAAGGGCGAGTACATGGGCGGCGTCATCGCGCCGGGCATCCAGATCAGCGCCGACGCGCTGTTCACGCGCGCAGCGAAGCTCCCGCGCGTCGAGATCCAGCGCCCGCCGAAGGTCGTCGGACGAAACACGCAGCATTCGATGCAGTCCGGCATCGTCTTCGGCTACGTCGGGCTCGTCGACGGGCTCGTCGAGCGGCTGAAGGAAGAGATGGCGTTCCCGTCGTGTGCGGTCGTGGCGACCGGCGGCCTCGCGCGCCTCATCGCTCCGCTCTCGCGCACGATCCAGGACGTCGACGACGACCTCACGCTGACGGGCCTGCGCATCCTCTACGAGCGCAACCTTTGACGCTGCCGCGTACGGTCAGCGTCGTCGGCCTGTCGCTCGTCGCGCTCGCACTCGCGATCGTCCTCGGAGTCTCGTTCGGAACCGAGCCCGTCTCACTCGTTCGCGCGCTCTCCGATGCCGGCTCGCTCGACCATGCGATCGTCCTCGACGTGCGCCTGCCGCGCGTGCTCCTCGGAGCCGTCGCCGGAGCAGGTCTTTCGATCGTCGGCGTCGCTCTCCAGGCGCTGCTCCGGAATCCGCTCGCGGAGCCTTACGTCCTCGGCGTCTCCGGCGGCTCCGCCGTGGGCGCGACGATCGCGATCCTCGCAGGCGTTTCGGCGGCGACCTCGCTCGGAGCATCGGTCGTCCCGCTGTTCGCGCTCGCAGGCGGGGTCGGCGCAACGGCGCTCGTGCACGCGCTCTCCGCCGCGGCACCAGACTCACGTGGCGCGAGTGTCCTTCTCGCCGGCGTGGTCGTGAACGCGATCGCGTCGGCGGCGATCACGTTCGTGAAGACGCTCGTGACCCAGTCGAAGGCGCAGGAGCTGCTGTTCTGGCTCACCGGATTCCTCGACGTGCCGTCGCGCGCATCGCTGCTCGCGATGCTCGTCTACGTCGCGCTCGGTGCGGGTGTCCTCGTGCGCGATGCGGCGCGTCTCAACGTGCTTTCCCTCGGAGATGCCGCCGCCGAGCACCTCGGCATATCGGTGCGCAGCGTCGAGCGACGGACGTATCTAGCGAGCTCGCTCGTCGTCGGCGCCATCGTCAGCGTGACGGGCCTCATCGGCTTCGTCGGGCTCCTCGTCCCGCATGCGCTCAGGCGGATTGTCGGGCCGGATGCGCGCCTCCTCATGCCGGCATCGCTCGGCTTCGGCGGAGCTGCGCTGGTCCTATGCGATCTCGTGAGCCGCGCAGCGTTTCGCTTCCTGCACACCGAGCCACCGGTCGGCGCGGTCACTGCGCTCATCGGTGGAACGCTGTTCCTCGTTCTCCTCGCACGCTCGTCCCACCGGACCTGAGCTCACTCGGTGAGCTCCGGCGCTACGGGATCCGGCGGCGGCTCGAGCGGCGGCAGGGTCACCGCCGTCGGGTCGGGCGCCACGATCGACACGAGCGTCCCGGCATCGGCAGCGGACGTGTCGTGAGTCTCGGCTCGAGGCGTAGGTCGCCGTGGCCGAGCCGGGCGCGGAGCAGAGGCCTGCGGTCGTGCGCTGGTCGCGGCGGGCGGCTTCTCGAGAACTGCGGAAGGTGCTGCTGCGGAAGGTACGGACGTCGCGGCCGACGACGTCGGCGTCGGAGCATCGGGTGAGGTCATCGTGGACGGCGCCTCCGCAGGTGCGGGGCGCGGAGGCACGGACACGCTATCGATGGTCGCCGTCGCGTGCGGGACCACCTCGTTCACCGGCATGACTGCGGGCGCGAGAAACTGCGCGGCGTGGCGGCGTGCGATTGGCGTCCCGAAGAAGACGACGAGACCGAGGAGCGGCGCAGCGACGAGCGCCCTGCGCAAGAGACGCGAGCGGGCGCGCTTCGGCGGGCGCACGTTGCTCGCCGGTTCGGGGACCGTCAGCGACATCGGCGTGGCCACGGCCGGAGCGCTCGGCCGGATGCTCGCCGCAACACCTTCGAAGGAGGCGGGCGGCATCGTGCTCGCCGCGAACGTCGCCTTCCACGCATCGACCGCCTCGAGCATCTCGTCCGCGGTCTGGTACCGATCGGCCAGGTCCTTCGCCATCGCCTTGCGCACGATCGCGGCGAGCAGAGGGTCGACCGTCGGCACCTTCGACGTGAGCGGCTCCGGCTCGTCGAGCGCGATGCGAAACAAGAGGTCGTTGACGTTCTCGCCCATGAGCGGCGGCTCACCGGCGGTCGCCTCGTACATGATCACGCCGAGCGAGTAGAGGTCGGTGCGTTGATCGACCAGGTTCGTCTGCCCGCGCGCCTGCTCGGGCGACATGTACAGCGGCGTTCCGAGGACGGAGCCGGCGGCCGTCGCCTTGACGCGATTCGCGCTGCCGGGCTCGAGGAGCTTCGAGATCCCGAAGTCGACGACCTTCACGACGACATCTTTGCCGCGTGTCGTGACGATGACATTCTCGGGCTTGAGATCGCGGTGGATGACGCCCGCGCGATGAGCCGCAGCCAGCGCATCGAGGATCTGCGACGCGACGGTCGCGAGGGTTCGTGGCGAGACGGTGTGCTCGCGTTCGAGGATCGTCGCGAGACTCTCGCCCTCGAGGTACTCCATGACCATGAAGCGCTCACCGGTCGGGAGCTCGCCGAAGTCGAACACGTCTGCGACGTGATCCGACCGGATGCGCGAGGCGATGCGTGCCTCACGCTCGAACCTCTCGGAGATCTCCGGATCGTGGGCCACGACGGGGCGGAGGACCTTCACCGCGACGTCCTTCCCGATGCGCTGGTTCACGCCGAGGTAGATGGTGCTCATCCCCCCTTCGGCGATACGCCGCACGATGGCGTACTTGCCGTCGAGCACTTGTCCTTCCAGAGACATCTCTCGACTCGACTTCATTGGAACCCGATGAAGCCGGGCACCCATGCCGCACGGAGCGGCAGAGACAGCACGGTCCGGCGCGCGAAACCTCGCAGCACGCGTGCCAGTTCCGGCACGAACGAGGCGCCGTCACATCCTCGTCTCGGCTCGCGGAAGAACGGACCGTTGCTGCTTGTCTTGGATCGATCCGCCATCGCCGGCGTGACAACGGCGACTCATCGGCGCGCGCACCGAGGCAAAAGCCACCGCGACACGAGGACCCGTTTGCGTCCCGACGCCGCTCCTCGAGATGCGTCGTGCAGGCTCAGAAGCGCGACGAGCGCGAGCCCCGAGCTCCGCTCCGTGATCAAAGGGACGACGCGCACGGTGGACGCCGTCTTCTCGACGCGCGACGGCTCGAGGAAGTGCCACACGAGACCGCCGGCGACGAGCGCGAGCCCTCCAGCCGCAATCGCGTAGCCGAGGAGCGGCTGCGCGTCCGCTCTCCCGGCGACACAAAGCAGACGAGCGAGCCTCGTTTGCACGGGGCTCGCTCGCTGTGTTCGGCCGCTCGCGTGATGCGAGCGGTGCGCCGGTCACTTCTGGGCGGTCGCGGCCTGGAGCGCCTGCTGCTGCTGCTGCAGCATCTGGGCGATCGCGCGGCTCCGCTCGATCGCGAACTGCTTCACTTCGCGGTTCGACGACGTCGCGAGCTTGTTGAGGAGCGCGGTGACCTTCGCCATGTCCTTCGACTGGAAGAGCGCCTCGAAGTAGTTGTGCGCGAGGCGAACGTCTTCCTTCATCAGCGCCTCGTGCGGGGCGAGGAGCTTGACGACTTCGTCGAGCTTGCCGGCCTGTCCGTAGAGCGCGGAGAGGACGATGAGCGGGATCGGATCGGTCGGGTTGCGATCGACGCCCTTCTTCGCGAAGCCGATCGCCTTGTCGCGCGTCTTCTCGTCGTTGGCGTAGAAGCCCTGGAGGGCGACGTACGGAGCGGCCGTCTTCGCGTTGACCGGCGCGTTCGCGAGATCCTCGATCGTCTTGATCGCCTTGTCCTCGCCGTCCGCGTCCTTGATGGCGTTGAAGAGGTACGCCCACGCGTCGACGTTGCCCGGCTGGATCTGGATGCCGCGCTCGACGGACTCGCGCTCCGCCTTCGCATCGCCCTTCGCCTTGTAAAGCTTCGCGAGGTGGAGGCTCGGATACGGGTTGTCCTTCATCAGGTTCTGGGCGCCCTTGAGCGTGCCCTCGGCCTTGTCGAGCTTCTCCTGCGCGAGCTGCGCGACGCCGAGACCGAGCCAGTCGTTGCCGTCGCCGCCGCGCGCGACGATCTTCGCGAGGACCGCCTCGGCCTTGTCGTGGCGGTTGTACTTCATCAGCTCCTGGGCGTAGATGCGCCCGCGATCGAGATCGTCCTGGCTGTCCTTCCAGTGCTTCTCGAGACCGCCGAGGAGGTCCTCGAGACCGATCGCGATCGGCCGGCCCTGCTCGTCCTGCACCTGAACCGCCGGACCGTTGAACCCGAGCAGCTTCCACACCTGGTCCATCGTCAGCGCGACCGGACCATCGACGACCTGCTTCTCGACAGGCTGGCCGTTCGGACCGAGCGGGATGAGGACCATCGCGTTGCCCGGCACACCGTTCGGGAACGCAGTGATCGGCGCGAGGATGGCAGCGCCACCTTGGATGGCGACGGCGCCCTCGCCCTCGGGCGGACCGCCGGCAGCGTTGGGGTTTTGCGGGTTCGGCTGGGGAGTGGACTGGCTCATTGGAAGGCCGCGGACCGTAGCACGAAACCTTCCTTGCCGGAGTCGTTCGCTGGGCCGAGTCCGCGCCGCGGGCAACGCTCCGCGGAGGACGAGCCGCACGCGACACTTCCGATGAGACGGGGTGGTTCGGGACGGGGTCGCGTTTCGGGGTCGCAGCGAAAAGAGCGCTGCTGCTCTGGGGATATGAGCTGCCGTCGCCGAGTGAGACGGTGGCGAGACGAGCGCGGGACCGCTGTAGGTGGTTGAACGCGCCGGCCATGAAAGAAGAGCCCTGGGTCGTCTCCTTCGTCCGCGCCTGACTCTCCTCGCTGCGCCTCGGGTCGTGTCCTCCCCGTTCTTCGGGTGAACGGGACGCCCTCGGGGCGCATGCGCATGTGGCCCCGCACGCACTCGTTCGTACGACGTACGATCTCGAGGAGCCTGGCGGAGGCGCTAGATATCGCTCTGCGCATGATGGCGCTCGGCGCACGTCCCGCTCGCGCATGCACGGATCGACGCGACGAGTGTCACGTCCCGGGCGGCATCCTCGTCTTCCCCGTAGAAGCCCGCCGAGGGCTCGAACGAAACGAAGGAACGACCATGCAACAGCGAATGCGCCTCGACGCCGTCGCGCCCAGCGCGATGAAGGCCATGCTCGAGCTCGAGAAGTATGTCCGCAGCAACGTGGAGCTCACGCTCTTTCACTTGATCAAGCTGCGCGCCTCCGTGCTCAACGGTTGTGCCTATTGCGTCGACATGCACACGACCGACGCTCTCCGAGCGGGCGAGTCTTCGCGCCGCCTGTTCGCGGTCTCGACCTGGCGCGAATCGCCCTTCTTCACGAAGACCGAGCGCGTAGCGTTGGCGCTCACCGACGCGGTGACGCGGCTCGGCGAAGGCGGCGTATCGGACGAGCTCTGGAGCGAGGCGAAGGAGGTTTGGTCGGAGAAGGAGCTCGCCGACATCCTCATGGCAATCGTCACGATCAACGGCTGGAATCGCATCGCCGTCACGACTCACGCTCAGCCGCCCCCGCTCGAGTAACGTGACCGCACGAGGTGATGACTCGATGGAGTCGCGGGAAGCCAACCACGCCGCCCAGGTCTTCGAGCAGTATCGGGCAAAGCTGACGACGCTCGCCTATCGGCTCCTCGGCCGGACGGGTGAGGCCGAGGAGGTCGTTCAGGATGCATTCTTGCGCTGGTTCTCCGCCGACCGCGAAGCCGTGCGCGAGCCCTATGCGTTTCTCGTCACCACCGTCACGCGGCTCGCGCTCGACCGCCTCAAGTCGGCGCGGGCGCAGCGGGAGGAGTACGTCGGGCCGTGGCTCCCGGAGCCGATCATGACCGATGCGTCCGTGCCGAGCCCGCTCGGCCCGCTCGATGCGCTCGAGCAGCGCGACCTCGTCTCGATCGGTCTTCTCCGGCTGCTCGAGCGGCTCACGCCCACCGAGCGCGGCGTGTTCGTCTTGCGCGAGGCATTCGATCTCCCCTTCGACGAAATCGCCGCCATTCTCGGCATCGAGACGGCGAACTCGCGCCAGATCTTCGCGCGCGCGCAGAAGCACCTCTTCACGGATCGGAGTCGATTTGCTCCGAGCCGTGAAGAGCACGTGCGGCTGCTCACCGAATTCCAATCGGCGATCTCACGTGGCGATCTCACCGGTCTGCGCAGCCTCCTGAGCGACGACGTCACCGTCTATGGCGACGGTGGTGGTCGCGTGCGCGCTGCGCTAAAGCCGATTCACGGCGCCGACCGCGCGGCCCGCTTCTTCGTCGGGCTCGCGGCGAAGTACGCCGAGCGGTTCGCCCGGGCGAAGGTCGTCGAGATCAACGGGCAGCCAGGCTTCGTCTACGAGGTGAACGGGGATCTCCACGTCGTCAGCTTCGACGTCGAGGACGGTCGCATCCGGAATTTCTACGACGTCGCCAATCCCGAGAAGCTCGTCCAGCTCCGCCGCCAGCTCGTGGAATGGTCGAGCCAGCGAGAGTGACGAGGACGTCAGCGCGCGTCCGTCGTCCAGCGAACGCTGAGGAGCACGCGACGGCCCGGAAGCGGATAGTCGTACAGATCGCCGATCGGCGCCCTCACAGGTCCGAGCGCACCAGCGTATTCGACGACGCGAAGGTCGAAGATGTTCCGCATGTCGAGCGTCACCGAGAGGCCCGGCACGTTCGGGACCGCGACGCGGATGCCCGCGCCGTGGAGCACCCGCGTCGGCACCTCGACGGCGGCCGTCACGTCCGCGAGGATCCCGGCGACGAGATCGACGCCGTAACGAACACGTACCGGCCCACGCGAATACGCGAGATCGGCGACGAAGTCGTGCGCCGGCCTGCCCGGAAGCGGAGGACGCACGCATCGCGTGCCTTCGTAACGACATTCACTCTCGTTCGCAGTGCCCAGCGCGGTGTGCGAGGCACGTGCTTCGAAGCCGAACGCCGATGCGCGGAGCTCACTCTCGATGCCGAGGAGTCGTGCGTGGCCGATGTTCGTCGCCTTCGCGCGGCCGGTGGCGCCGGCATAGACGTACGTGATCAGATCGTCGGCCCACGTCGCGAAGCCGGCGAGCTCCGCATGAAGTCGCAACGGGCCGAGACGCCGCGTGACACGCGCGCCGGCATCGGTCGTGACCGCGGACTCCGGCTTCAAGTCCGGATCGCCGATGAATGCGCCTCGGTTTCCGTAGCGCTCGACGAAGCTCGGTGGGCGCGTGACGTAGCCGGCATGTGAAGCGAGCATGACCGGTCCGAGCGGAAACTCGACACCGACGTTCCCCGACGGGCGCTGCTCGCTCGTGCTCGTCCCGTCGTCCGACGTGTCGAGCCACATATCGCCGCGCGCGCTCGCTGCGAGCGTGAGCGCGCCGGCGAGCTGCGTGCTCGCATCGATGGCGATACCTCCGTTCGTTCGTCGTGCCGCGGGTGGAGCAGCCGTTTGGCCGATCCACGTGCCCGGCGCAAAGCGCTCGGCGCTGCCGTCGACGCGGACCTCGATGCTCGAGCGCTCGGATGGCCGACCGCGCCATCCCGCGCTGCCGCCCGCAGCGATGACAGCATCGTCGGTGTGCGTCGGATTGAACGTCGTCCGCGCGCTGATCGGATTGTCCTTCAGCGAGAGCCCCTCGCGGCGTCCCCAGCCACGAATGCCGAACGAGCCGCTGTCGCTGCTCGGGATCGTGAGCTCGAGCGCGGACACGAGCCGAGACGAATCGAGCCGCTGATATCTCGTCTGGACGGTGTGCGATCCGGGCAGCTCCTGGCGGCGCGCTTGAGCAAGTCCGGTGATCGTCAGCGCACCGGTCCTCGTTCCGAAGCGGACGGGGAGCGCGACCGAGGCGAGCCCCGCAACTGCGGCGTGCCCGGCGTTCTCGCGCGTGGTGAACACGTCCCTTCCCTGATCGAGCGTCGCTTGCCGGTCGAGGTACTCGAAGTCGTCGTCCGAGCGCGAAGCGCTCACGCCGGTCGCGATGCGAACGCCGTCCGGATCGCCGCGCACGTCTCCGATGCGCAGTCGTCGCGCTCCGAACGAGCCTGCGGCGGTCCACACTTCCGTGCCCGTCGCCGACCGCGCCGAGGGAGGATCGATGACGAGCGTCCCGCCGAGCGATCCACGACCGAGCGCGGCCGGCGCGAACGTCCGATGCACGCGCGCCTGTGCTCCAGGCCAGAGCGGGAGCGTGGCGAGGTCGAGCGTGGGATCGGCTCCACCCGTCAGCGGGACGCCGGCGAGGTAGACCGCGACCTGCGTCGAGCTCGAGCCGCGGATCGAGAGCGTCGCGAACGAGTCGTCGGCCCCGAGCCGCCGGACGTGGACACCGGGAAGCGGCTCGACGAGGCTGGCGGCATCGGTGATCTCGCGCGGCGAGTCGTCGATCCGCGCGCGCGAGACGAACCCTCCCGCCTGCCGCCCACGAACGAGAACCTCCTCCCCTTCGCCGTCCTCTTCTCGGGCCTTTTCCCCGTCCGCGTCGGCGTCGGCCGTTCGGCCCGCTCGTGCGTTCTCGGCGGGATCGACTCGGGCGCGATCGACTCGGGCGGGAACAACTGCAGCGGCCTGCGCGTTTGGCGGCGCTCCGTCGTCCGCTCGAGCGCGGCTCGGCGCGAGGGCGAGCGCGATCGAAAACGAGACCAGAACATCCGATCTCGGCGACCGCCGGGCACGCGCCGACATCCGACGGACGGATGTCGACGAGAGCGGAGCGGGCATACGGCCGCTCTACCATGACGCTCGGCCGAACGGCTTGGAACCATGAAACATGTCTACGCCTAGCGGAAGAAGGACAAGCCTCACGGCTCGCGGTGCAAGCGCAGCCGTGCCGACACGGTCGTCCGTGGGCCGCGCGCAGTGCGGGCAAGAGGACGACTTCCGGAAAGCGAGCTAAGCTCTGACCATGTCCGTTGCGTACGCCCTGATCGCCATCCTCGGGCTTGCGGTCCTGATGGTGGTCCACGAAGGCGGGCACTATCTCGCCGCACGCCGCTTCGGCATGCGCGTGACGAAGTTCTCGATCGGCTTCGGTCCCACCCTGTGGAAGCACCGGCCGAAGGGCCACCCGACGACGTTCCAGGTCGCGATCATCCCGTTCCTCGCGTACGTGCAGATCGCGGGCCTGAACCCGTACGAGGAGATCGATCCGAAAGATCCCGAGAGCTACGCCAACGCGTCGCTCTGGGCGCGCATCGTGACGATCGCCGCCGGCCCGATCGCGAACTACTTCTTCGCCTCCGTCCTCATGTTCTTCGGGTTCCTCCTCGGAGGAAACCAGATGATCGACGAGACGAGCATGCGCGTGAACATCGCGCCGGACGGGCCCGCAGCGCAGGTCGGCATCCAGAAGGGCGATCGCATCGTCTCGGTCAACGGCGAAGGCATCGTCGACTGGGATCACCTGAAGAAGGTGGTCGGCGCGCACCCCGGCGAGAAGGTCGACATCGAGATCGAGCGTGGCGCCGAGCGCCTCCACGTGTTCCCGACCCCCATCGGCGCGGAGGGCGATACGAAGGGCAAGATCCTCGTCGGCCCGTACACGTCGTGGCAGCCCGTCACCGCGAGTCAGGCTGCGGTGCTCAGCGTCACGGAGCCTCCGAAGGTCGTCTACAGCCTCGTGAAGGGGCTCGCGCGCATGGTCGCGGGCAAGGAGAAGCCGGAGCTCAGCGGGCCGGTCGGCATCGTGAAGGAGACGGCGTCGGCGGCGAAGAGCGGCGCGCACGTGTACCTGAAGCTGCTCGGCGCGCTCAGCGCGTACCTCGGCGGCTTCAACCTCTTGCCGCTGCCCGCGCTCGACGGCGGTCGTCTCCTCTTCTTGATGTTCGAAGCCGCGTCACGCCGGCGCGCCGACGCGAAGGTCGAAGCGAAGGTGCATGCGATCGGCCTCTTGATGTTCCTCACGCTGATCGCGTTCGTGACGTACACCGAGGTCATCCCGAAGCGTTGACCTCGTAACGTGCGTGCGGCGAGACTTCCACGTGTCCCGGGAAGACCTCGCGATCGGCGTCAGCGCGTCTCGCGGACGGTCTCGGAGGAGCCGGCTCCCATGGCTCGTACGGACCAGAGAGCATCGCAGCTCGCGTTCGGCTGCGCCGCGGCGCGCTCGCCGAGATCCACGAACACGGAGAACAGCGCGTCCCGCTTCGCGCGAAATGCGGCCCGCGCTCGGTTGCGTGCCTCGTCGAAGTAGAACAGCGTCAGGCCGTCGGCGGACATCGCCGTGGGCCGGCGGGAGGCGCCGACTCCGTGAGACGCGAGCTCGCAATCGTTGCGAGCGACCGCTGCGGAGAACGCACCGGAGCCCGTCCGCGTCGCGACATGAATCGTCGCACCATCGAGCGATGTCACCGTGAAGAGAAACTCGGTGCCGTCCTTCGACCAGACCGGATCATCGATGCTGTGACCGTCGGGTAGCTCGGCCAGGGACGCATTCAGCCGTGCGAACAGCACGGTCTCGGTGGTTCCCTCCCCCGCGAGCTCGAAGGCCTCGCCGTGCTCCGGACGCGCGAGCACGACGAGCTGCCGCTGGTTAGGGCTGACGACGACGAGCTGCAAGCCGTCTGGCGACAGCGCCGCGCGCCCTCCGAAGATTCCGCCGGCAGGCGACACGGCCTGCGGCGCACCGAAGTCCGAGGCTACGTCAGGACGATCGGCCACGAAGAGCTCCGGCGACGGGCCGCTCATGCGGGACCAGGCGACGGTGCGCTCGTCGCCGCTCACGGCCGCAAGCGTGTCGTCGCCGTCGAAGAGCGAGACGCGCACGGGCGACGTCCACATCGCGTCCGGCCGGCAAAGGCTCGTCGCTGGCAGTGCTTCGCCTTCGACCGGCGGACACGCGAGCGGATCGCCAGCGTCGCCATCGAGCGCAGCGTCCTGCTCGTCGCCGCCGTCGGCCCGCGGTGTCGAGCTCGCTCCACCATCGCTCCACGGAGCGCTCGTCCCCGACGACACGGAAGGACGCCCCTCGCCACATGCCGCCACGGCCATCGTCGACATCACCGTCAACACGAAAAGACAGCGCGCTCGTCGCATGTTGGTCATTCCGACGCCACGCAATCGACGAGCTGATCCCACTGGCTGAGCACGGGCGATTCGGATTCGCCGCCTGCGTCGAAGATCATCGTGATGCGGAGCCGATCCCCCGGGACGATCCCCGCCGCCTTGAGCGCGGTCTCGACCGTCTGTGGACCGCTCGTCCAGCCGCTCGTCGTCGCGTCGGCGACGCCCACGGGCACCGCCGCGCTCCAAGCAGTCGTGCCACCGTCCGGGAGGCGCGAAGCCGTCTGGGCGAAGAAGGACACCGTCGTGCCGCTCGGGATCGTTCCCTGCCAGCGGAACAGCTGCCACCGCGGTCGCGTCCCGACCCCGCACGGCGCCTCGTAGTCACGAGTGAACGTCGCGGTCGAGTACGACTGGTTCATGGCGCAGACGCCTGGCGACGACGGCGTGGCGCCGAAGCACTGCGAGCCGTTTCCACAGCACTCCTCGTTCGTGGTGCAGGCGCCGCCGACACCGACGCAGGCGCTCGCCGCCTCGCATCGCTTGGCCGAGGAGCTCGTGTCGAGGCGACAGACCTGGGCCGACGGAGCCTGGCAGCAGTCGGCGGTCGTGTCGCAGGCCTCACCGCTCGGCGCGCAGGGCGAGTCGACCCAGTATCCCTTGTTGTTCCCCGCGAGCAGCTCCTGTCCCGGTAGATAGAAAGCGGGATGGCTCGGATCAGAGGTGCCGTTCCAGTTCTTGTCGATCGCGGCGACCCAGAGCTTCTGCGTGGGAACCTCCGTGCTCCTGCAACCGGCGCCCTGGCTCGCCCAGGGATTGTCCCATGCAACGTTGCCGTACATGCGCCGGGACGAGAACACGACCCAGTAGACGCCGCCGGCGTCCTTCGGGCTCACGCGCGGCAGGTAGTTGAGACGCGTGTCGCTGACATCGAGCGCCGTGTAGGGACCGGCGCAGCCGTCCGTACGCCAAGAGACCGAGACCCCGTTGCCGTGGTAGTTCGGCCGGAGGGGTGCGACGTCGCGCGCGGAGGTCGGCAGATACGATTTGCCCGCCGACGTGAGCCCGTTCAGCGCATTCAAGCGGCGGTTCGATGCGGTCGTCGCGCTCGTAGCAGGGACCGAGGAGATCCAAATCTCGTCGAGCCCTCCTGCGATGGTGTTGATCTCGCTCGGCGACCACGCCCCGTTCGCTGCCGTGATGACCTGCTGGTAGAGCACGGCCTTCCCGTCCGGCAAGAACGACGGCCAGCCGACGATGTTCGAATTGCCGGGCGTGAGATCGCGTGCGTTCGTGACGCTCCAGCCGCTCGGTGAGGTGCAGCTCCCGTTGACCGCGCCGCAATTGAAATCGGCGACCACGAGCCGAGCCTTCGACGCCGACGGACCGGCGTTCTGGATGCGGCTGCCGGCCCAGAAACCGAACGCGAGCTTTGTTCCGTCCGACGAAAAGGCCGGCGTCACCGCCTGCATGTTGCTCGGCCAGTTGGCGAGCGTGATCGTCGACGCGTTGGAGGTCCGGTAGAGCGTCGAATTCGATGAGTGGATGTGCCAGTTGTCGTCACCGCGATGGGACATGTAGAAGGTCCCGTCCGGGTAGGGTCCGCCGTACGCGAACGCGTTCGAGCCGTAGTCGTTCACCGGCGTCGCGTTCGCAGCGATCGAATATCGGCGCGCAGCGTCGTAGCTGTAGGTGCCCGAGCCGTTGCCGTTCGCGACGAGGAAGTCTCCCTTCGAGTTCACCGAATGGCAGACGGTGCAGCGTCCGTTGTTCTGCGCCGCAACGACGGGGGCGGAGGCCCCGGGACGAATCGCCAGAACCGCGCCGGTGTTCCCCGCCAGCGGCGAGTTGTACGAGCCGTAGTAGACCGTTCCCTTCAGCTGGCCGTCTGCGATGTGGATCCGTTGACGGTTTTCGTTCTGGAGCGTGTTCGGCGTCCAGCGCTGGATGATGAGCTCGGCGTCGGAGCCCTTGGCGCTCCTCTCGAAAGCGCGCCACGCAGCTTGCGGGATCACCACCTGGCTGTCGTTCGAGTCCGCTGCCGGACCGGTGGGGAAGTTGTCGCGGTTGGGATAGAAGTTCGAGCGCTCTCCTGCGAAGAACGAGTAGTCGAAAAGCGCGTTCGTCGCCGTCGCGCCCACGGGAAACCGAAGCGACGTCTTCACCACCTGCCCCGGGCTCGCCGTGACCTTGTACTGGATGACGGGGGCGAGGAGGCCCATCGGAAACCACGTGTCGGCGTACGGGTAGAGCCATGTCGCGTTCGACGAGACCGTCCCCGTCGCCGGAGTCGTCCACCCCGGGTCGACGAAGAAGCGGCCGATCTGCGTCGTCGTCGCGGCGGCGTTCGGCGGAACCGAGCTCGGCACCGTCACACGGACGCTCACGTCGATCGGGACCGCGTTCGACGTCAGCACTCCTGAGGACGCTGCGAAGAAGGCGCGCACCGTGACGGTCCCCGCAACGGCGTCACCGAGGGTGAACACACCGGTGCGACTGATCGACGACGAAGTCGGCGCATCGACGACCCACGTAGGCTGCGTGCCGGGAGTCGCGCATCCTGCGGGCAAGAACGTCGGCGTGAAGGTCACCGCGTTCGGAGTTGCAGCGAG
Source organism: Pseudomonadota bacterium (assembly GCA_023402175.1). Lineage (GTDB taxonomy): Bacteria > Myxococcota_A > Polyangia > Polyangiales > Polyangiaceae > Labilithrix. Next base: position 30,365 of record JAEXCN010000382.1, read on the forward strand.
GGGCGAGAGGCTCGTCACGACCATCGACCTCGTGCTCGCCGCGATGGTGAGCGACGTGCACTCCGCTCCCTGCGGAGGGACCGGCACGAGCGAGAGCCCGCCATCGGTGAGCTGGAGCCCGCTGTCGGGAGTGAGCTCGATACCCGACGGCGTGTCCGAATACCGAGAGCAGTATGGGTTACAGGGATTCGAGCAGGGCCCGGCGTCCTGCGCGAGCGCACGGATCCCGAGACCGCTGCCGAACGACTGCGTCTTCGTGAGCCCTTCGGAGGCATCGCAGGTGCCCCACTTGCCGCCGCTGCAGGTCATCTGACCGTTCGCGCATTCGACGTAGCTGCCGATCGTCTGCTTGACCTTGCCGCAAGCCGCGACCTGCCCATCGACGTCGCAAGGGCAACCCTCGTTCGGGACGCCACACACGTCACCGGGGGACGGCGCACCAATGATCTCCTGTTCGCCGGTGGCGCGGGGACGCTCGGCACTACACGCCCACGCGAGGGCTGCCGCCAACGAACCAAGGGCCAGAGCTCGAATCGTGCGGCCATGAGCAGCGCCCGAATGCGATGTGGTCGAGCGCATTTTCATGACTTGCGTCACTGCTCACACTTTCGTGAAAATCGTCAAAACCGCACGAACCTTACACATGATCGTCGTGTCTCCCTAGTAACTCTTTTGCGCTCGCCCCAAATGAGTGCGCGCGGCGCGGACATGCGACGCCGACTCTCCGACTCATCAGCTCGCTCGCATCACGCTCGACCGCTGCGTTCTAGATTTGATCGCGCCGAGCCGACTGGCGACTGGACCACACAGAAGCCGCCGGTGAGCGGGCGCACCCGGCAACGCGCGGGCAGGCATTCAACGCGGAAGGGCACCGACGACGATTTGGCGATCAAAAGCGGCGCCTGCTGAGACTAGGTGTGATGGCCTGGCGCTTCGCCGGCCCGCTTTGCCACGAATCGACGCAGAAAGGCTCCGACACGCGTGGGCCCGGGCACTTGTTCGCCTTCAGGGGAGACGACGCCGGCTCTCCACGTTCCAAAGAAACCTGCGGGGGCGGTGCTCGTCGCACCTGGCGTGCTCGGCTGGCTGCTCCCGGCGCGCGCGGCGCACACGCGCACGAATGTCCACCTAGCGCAGCGGATCATCGTTCCGCTCGATGGGTCGGCATTGTCGTTTCGGACGGCGGACGGGTCCGTCGTCGAGACGCGTGAGCCCGTCCTCGTGCCGCCGGGCCGTCCGTATGCAACCTTGAGCTCGGGGCCGCGATTCGGGTTGCTCATTCATCCCGTGCGCGATGGGCGGCGGGTCTTGGTGAACACGTCAGGTCCGACGGTCCTCTCGGGGCGCATCGGTGAGCACGTTCGAGGCGCGGCCGAGGCACTGCTCTCCACGCCTGCCGGCAACGATGCGAGTGACGCACACGGTGAGCTGCTTCGAGCTCTCGGCTCGCCTCTCGGGAGCTTGCTCGACCGCCGAGTGCGGATGGTGCTGGAGGCGCTCGCATTCGATCCGGAGCCCGCGACCCTCGAGCGGTTGTCGTTGCGGACGAACCTCTCTTCGGAACGCCTACGTCATCTCGTGGTCGAGTCTCTCGATGTCGGCTTGCGTCGCCTCGCACAGTGGTACCGCTTCACGAACGCGCTGACGCGCATGTGGCAGCCCGAGCGTCTCGCGCATATCGCCGCCGAGACCGGATTTTCGGATCAGGCGCATCTCGCACGAACGACACGCGCGCTCCTCGGGCATCCGCCGTCGCTTCGTACCTCGCTCGAGTGGCGCATCTACGGCGACTACCGCCTGGTTTGAGTCGCCGAGCCGAATCCTAGCCGCGTCGTGCAAGCCAAGAGCCTCTCGTCATGGGCAGACTGCGATCCTCGCGGTCCGCACACTCACGTCGGACCGCAGGCGCTCGAAGATGCACGTACACCGTGCTCGGCGCGCTCCCTACCTTCGGAGGTGAAGTGTGGACGGACCGATTCGTCGCTCCCGTGCGCGTGTCGTTGCGCGGCCCCCATGGCCGCTTGCGGTCGGGCTCTTCGCCTTGTTCGCGTGTGGTGTTTCGCAGGGATGTGGCGATTCGAAGGCGAAAGACGACGCGCCCAACGTCGCGCCGGAGTGCGCGTTGCCGAGCCGGGTTCGTCGCCTCACACGCGCCGAGCTCGACCATGCCGCGTCGGCGCTCGTCGGACCGACGACGCTCTTCACCGAGTCGCTCGCAGCGGAGGATCGGCCACTCGGGTTCGACAATCACGACGGGCTCGTCGTGTCGGGCCTCATCGTCGATCAGCTCGCTGTCGTCAGCGGCAAGCTCGCCGATCGTGTCGTCGCCGACCCGCACTGGTCGTGCGCTGCCGACGAGAGGGCTTGCTTCGACGCCTTCCTCGCGGACTTCGTGACGCGTGCATTCCGCCGCTCCGTCACGAACGAGGAGCGGGATGGGCTCTTCAACGTGTTCCAGGCCGGACGTGACGGCGCCGACTACGCCGCCGGCATCCACCTCGTCGCCGAGGCCGTCTTCCAATCCACGGGCTTCCTCTACCGCACCGAGCTCGGCCGAGACGGAAGCCCGGGCGTGAGGATCCTCGAGGGACACGAGCTCGCCTCCGAGCTCTCGTTCCTCGTGACCGGTGGACCACCGGATGCCGACCTCACGCGTGCGGCGAACGAAGGAAAGCTCACCGACCCCGACACGCGTGCGCAGCATGCACGTCGGCTGCTCGCGACCGAGCAGGGACGGAAGCGACTCGAGGATTTCGTTCTCCAATGGTTCGGCGTCTCCGAGCTCGAAGCGATCCAGAAGGACAACCTCGTCTTCCCGGACTATTCGGCCGACTGGCGTGCCTCGATGCGCGCGGAGACGCATGCCTTCGTCGAGCAGGTCTTTCGCGAGGGCGACGGAAAGGTCGCCACGTTGCTCGGTGCAGACTACACGTTCGTCGACGATCGCATGGCGGAGTTCTATGGGCTCCCCGATCGTCCCGGACCGACGCCCGCACGCGTGAAGCTCCCTCCCGAGCGCCGCGGCTTGCTCACCCAGGCGAGCATCCTCGCGACCTACGCGCACTTCGGAGACACGTCACCGGTACACCGCGGGAAGATGGTCTACACCTCACTCCTCTGCGGGGAGATGCCGCCACCGCCAGCGACAGTGAACACCTCGCTGCCGGTCCCTGATGGCGAACGTACCGGTCGCGAACGCCTCCGTGCCCATACCGGGAATCCCTCCTGCGCGGGATGTCACTCGATCATGGATCCGATCGGTCTCGGCTTCGAAGACTTCGACGGTATCGGCAAGCATCGAACGACCGAGATCGGCGCACCGGTCGATGCCTCCGGCAAGCTGGTCACCCCGAAGGCGAGTGGGGACGCGCCATCGTTCGTCGGCGGTGCACAAGGTGCAGGCCTCATCGCGTCGAACGCCGAAGTCGAGGCGTGCGCCCAGAAACAGCTCTTCCGCTACGGCTTCGGACGGCGCGAGTCGTACGGCGCCTGCGAAATGGGCGACGTGCGCGAAGCGCTGCAGCAGAGCGGCGGCGATCTTCGCGAAGCTCTCGTGGCCTACGTGCGCTCGACCGCCTTCTCCGCTCGCAAGGAGCAGACTCCATGAAACGACCGCACACGATCGCTCGAAGGCAGTTCCTTACGGCCCTCGGCGCTCTCGGCCTCACGCTGCCGATGGCGCAGGTGCTGCGCGAGCAGGAAGCCTTCGCCGCCGAGCCTCCGCTCCGCCTCTTCATCATCCAGACACCGCAGGGGACGGTTCATCCAAACTGGGCGCCGCGGGCCGGGTTCGACATCGCGTACCCGGGGTCGATCCTCGCGCCGCTCGCTCCGTACAAGGACAAGATGATCGTGATCGATGGGCTCGACTTCAAAGTCGCCTACGAGCACGGCCTTCCCACCGGCGGTCACGAGTGCGGGATGGTGACGTGCCTCACGGGCAGCCGCATCCACGGCACCGACGGCGGGCTTCCGGAGAGCGAGTCGGTCGATCAGGCCATTGCCCGGCAAATTGGCAACGGCACGAAGATCCGGAGCGTCGAGCTCCTCGGTTGGAAGCAGTTCAGCGGCACGAGCGCGGTGAACCACATCTCGTTCGGGCAGGGAGGAACACGGATCCCGATGGAGCGCGATCCGCTCGCGCTCTACCAGCGGCTCTTCGGCGACATCGCGACCGGCGCGTCCGATCAGGAGGTCGCGCGAGCGATCGCTCGGAAGCGGAGCGTGATCGACTTCCTCAAAGGCGACGCTTCTCGGCTCGAGAGCCGCCTCGTGGGACCGGAGCGCGCGAAGCTCTCGGCGCACCTCGCGGCGCTGCGGGACATCGAAACCCGCCTCAGCAGCGTCATCTCCTGCACGAAACCGGCAGCCCCGGCGAACCCGGGGACGCTCGACAGCATCGAGCTCGCCGAGCAGCTCGTGAAGATCCACCTCGACGTCATGGTGCAGGCCTTCGCGTGTGACCTCACGCGCGTCGGGACGATCGTGCTCAATCTCCCGAGCATGCCTTGGCTCGACGGCATCGGCTATGCGGACATCCACAACGACTTCGCGCACAACGTCGATGGGAGCGAGTCGGCACGCCAGGCGATGGTGAAGGTCCACACCTGGTACTCGGAGCTCATCGCGCGCTTCGTCGGTCAGCTCGCGGCGGTTCAGGAGGGCGGCGGTTCCTTGCTCGATCGCACGCTCGTCGTGTGGGTCAACGAGCTCGCGACGGGGTCGCATTCGCTCCTGCGCGTGCCGGTCGTCCTCATCGGCGGCGCAGGTGGCAAGCTCCAGATGGGCCGGTATCTCGCCACGCGCGATCCGAATGCCGATCCGCTCCTCGGTCACGAGGTCGGTGACCGGTTGCCTCTCGCTTATCCGCACAACCGGTTCCTCACCTCGCTCTGCCGTCTCTTCGGCCTGCAGGTCGACGGCTTCGGCGACCCTGACTACAAGGGCTCGATCTCGGAGCTCGCGTGAAGGTCCGTGCGCTCTGGATGTTCGCGGCCGGGGCCTTCCTCCGTATGGCGGCCGGTTGCGGCGGCGATGCCACGACGCCCGATGCCGGTGGCACGCCCTCGAACGAAGACGGGGGCACGTCCGCCGATGGAAGCACCGCCGACGCCCACCGTGCCTCCGAGGGCGGAGCACCCAGCGACGACGGCGAGCCGCTCGACTGCAACAGCGGCGGCGTCATCGTATGCGACGGCTTCGACGTTCCCGCGATCGATCCTGCGCGGTGGGAAGAGGAGAAGCAGAACGGCGCCGTGTCCGTCGACGATTCCCGCGCCTTCCGCGGCGGACGCGCGCTCCATGTCACCATCGACGCCGGCGGCGGTCGCGCGATGCTGCGCGCCAAGCAGCACGCGACCGTCACCGGACAGAAGGTCTGGGGACGTTCGCACATGTTCGTGCCGGCCTCGGCGGCCGCGTCGCTCACCTCGCACTCGAATGTCGTGGCGTTCGGCGGCAAGAACTCACGCGGAGCGACGGCGGTGCATGCGGTCGCGATCGGCGCGAGCGCGTTCTTCGGCCTCTATTTCCAAGACGAGCCGATGATCGACGAGAGCAGCTTCATGCTCCATCCGGACGTGCCGACGACGAAGGTACCGCTCGATCGATGGTTCTGTCTCGAGTGGGAGCTCGATGGCATCGCGAAAGCGTTCCGCCTGTACCTCGACGGCGATCTGATCCCGTCGTCGGTGATCGAGGGGCGCGATCCGCCGGCGGAGGCCGACGTGATCGTCGGCGCCGAGTTCGATCTCGCCGAGGCATGGCTCGACGAGGTCGTCGTGGCGAAACGGCGCGCGGGCTGCCTTCGTTGAAGGGAATCCCAGAACGCCTCAGCGCAGCCGCGCGAAGCGGTACCTGAGGGCGCCGTATTCGGGCGCCGTCACGACGTCCTCGAAGCCGTCGATCTCGTACGCGACCGGCTTCGAGAAGATCGGGCCATCGTAGACGAGCGTGTGGAACTCGCCGTTCTCTCCGCAGGCATCCACGCCCGGCGGGAGATCGCGCAGGAACGCCTCGTCGTACTCGCGCCCGCAGAATTCGTCGCTGAGGTAACGAGAATCGACACAGACGACCCGCGCACGAAAGCCCGCTTCGAGGACCTCCTTCACGAGCGTCGTACGATCGATCTGCCAGAGTGGAAGGCACGCCGTCATGCCGGCCGCCGCGCAGACCTTCTCCTCCCAGTCGCGATGGGCCTGGAGGTCGATGTCCCCGAAGATGGCGACCTCGTATCCGGCTGCGTGTAGCTCCTGCAGCGCTTCGACGAAGACCTGCTGGTAGCTCTTCCAGCTCGCGCCCCGCATCACGACCTCGAGCCCGAGCGACTCCGCTTGCCGTGCGATGATCGAAGGCGGGAGCGCGTGCGAGCGACTGCGCTCACCCGACTCGTCGAACATCACGAGCAGCGCGCGGACATCGAGCCCCTCTTTCTGTGCGCGCCAGAGCGCGAGGCATGAGTCCTTGCCACCGCTGAAGGAGCAGACGGCGCGCCCTCGAGTCATCCGCGATCCTCACCGCTCATGGGATTCGTGAGGCGTTCCTGCACTGCGCGATGTCGCCATCAGACGCCGACGAGCGCGCGCATCCACCAGCCGAGCTGCTTCCGCTTCGCGTACGCGGGGAGCTGCGCGAACGTGCGGCGGGCCTCGACGAGAGCCTGTTTGGCGCTCGCCACGTCGCCTCGCCGGCGACGCACACGCGCGAGGCGGACGAGGGGCTCGAGGATCGAGGTGTTGTTGCTCGCGGCGAGCTCGAGGGCGCCTTCGGCCTGCTCGAGGCGACCGAGGCGCTCGAGCGCGTCGGCCGCACCGAGGTACGCCTCGCCATATCGGCGGAACATGCGCTCGTTCTTGCCCGCGGGCACGCTCGACAGCGGCTCGCCTGCGTCGGGATCGATGCCGACCGCTTCGCCGAACGCGCGAAGCGCCCCTTCGGCATCCCCCGTGCGAAGCAGAGCGAGGCCGCGCAGGTAGAGGAGCTCCTGGTTCTTCGGATCGCGCTCGCGCGCTTCGTCGAGATATCGGAGCGCGCGCTTGTGGAGACGTAGCTCGAGATAGGCGATCGCGAGGTCTCGCCGTGCGATCACGTTCGCAGGGTTCAGCTGCACCTGACGTCGGAGCCCACCGATGCGCGACAGGTTCCGCATGATGACGACCGGATCGGGCAACCACGGACGGAGGGCAAAGAACCCGATCGCGACGAGCGCCACCGCTGGATTTCGTTGCGCGTAAGCCAGGAAGAACGTCGCCAGGTAGTAGAGCCAATAGTAATTCATGGCGAGCGGCACGCCGCTATAGCACGCGGCCTCGGGCGTGCACGCTCATACCCATACGCTCGGACAAGCCTGAATCCTCCCTTCCAGCCTCATCACTCCAGAGAGAGAGAGCGAGTGATGCGCGGCTCTGGAGTACGTGCTGTCAGATGGGCGTCTGTTGATGCTGCACCAAACGCCAGCCGTCCGCAGCGCGCCGGTACGTCGACGTACAATACGCCTCGTACGGCGGCGCGCCGGGACGCACGCCGCGAGCGCGATACGCGAGGACGCTCAACTCCGGCGCCGGATGCGCGAGATGACGATCGGTCATCGCCACCGACAACCAGCGCGGCGCGCCTTTCAACCCTTCGACGATCGCGGCGCCTGCGAGAATGCCGGCCGGCGCGGGAAAGGCCATCACGCAGCTCGCGTCGAGCGAGTGCTCGTAGTGCGGGAGCCCGCCCGTCCAGAATTGCTCTTCCATCGACCAGAGCTCGTCATCGTTCGTCGTCATCGGCATACCTCGAGATGTTGCGCCTCATGTTGCGCCTCGGAGCTTGCAGCCGCCCGCGCTCCTCGGCTGAGCGCGGGGTCACACGCCTGCTCCGAGATCACCCGCCGGACAGCGCCTGCAAGATGAACACGCGCGCGTCCGGCGCGACCGCATCGCCGAGACGCTCGCGATCGTAAATCGGCTCTTCGCCGACGAAGATGTTCACGTGGCGCCGCAGCCTTCCCGTCTCGTCCGTGATGTACGAGGCGAAGCCGGGATGACGTCGTTCGAGCGCGTCGATCACTTCGCGCACGGTCGTGCCGGGCACCTCTCCCTCCTCGAGCGCCGGGAAGAACCGCTGCAGGTGTCGTGTGAACGCGACGTGCGGCATGATCTGCTGCCTCAGGCGAAGCGAACGGAGTGGACCGGCGGGAAGTTGGTGCCGATGCACCGCCACGTCTCACCGCGGTCCTCCGAGACGTAGACGTTGCCGGTCGTCGTCCCGAAGCACACGCGATCGTCGCGGGCATCGAGCGCGTGGCGGTAGACGACGTCGTAGGCGTGCTCCTGCGGGAGTCCCTCGCGGAACGCTTGCCAGCTCGCGCCGCCGTCCTCGGTGCGCGCGACGAACAGCCCGCCGCCGACGGCCATGCGCTGATCGTCGCCGACAGCGGGGACGACCCACGCCGTACGGCCATCCCGGTCGTCGGCCGCGATCGGGAACCCGAAGTGCACCGCGACGTCGGGACGGCTGACGCCCTTCCACGTCTGCCCGCAGTCCTCGCTCGTGAAGACACCGGTGTGATTCTGCTGCCAGAGACGATCCGGCGTCCCCGGGCATTGCGTCACGAAGTGCGGATCGTGCCCCCACGCCGCTTCGGGGTTCGGGAGGTAGTCGTTGAGCATCCCGCGATTCCTGCCCTGCCAGGTCTTGCCGCCATCACGCGTCTCGATGACGCCCGCGGACGAGACGGCGACGATGATGCGATCGGGATCGCGCGGGTCCACGATGATGGAGTGGATGCCGGGCACGAACTCGCCATATCCGATCGCCGCCGGCGTGCCTCCCCACTCGTTGCGGCTCGTCGCTTCGCCCGCAAACAGATCACCGCCGCGGCTCTCGTGATTCCAGAGCGGTCGATTGAGCTCCCACGTGTCACCGCCGTCGCGGCTCGTGAACAGACCGCCCGGGAGCGTGCCGGCGTGGATGGTGCCCGCCTGACCGCGCCCGCCGAACGCAAGCACCCAGACCTTCAGCAAGGCAGCGTCCTTGTACTTCGTGGGCCGAGGCGTCGACGGATCCTGATCCGGCGTCGGCAGGTGCTGCTCGACGAAGCGTGCGCCCTTCGGGTACGCGAGCTGCGAGAGGTTCTCCCAAGTCGCGCCCTCGTCCTTCGAGCGCGAGAGCTTCGGCCCCCAATGCGCGTGATCCATCGCGGCCCAGATCGTCCCGTCGCGCGGGTCGCGCGCGGCGTAGCTGATCGACATGCCCGCGTGCGCGATCGGACGCGGTGTCCAGCGCCCCGCCTTGCGGTCGAGGATGAGAGTGCCCTTGCGTGTGCCGAGGATGATCTGGTCGCTCATGGCGTTCACGGCCGACGAAGCTACCCCATGCCGAGCGCGATGAACACGGACGACGGCCCAGGCGCCTAGGTCGGACCCTGGCCGGCGAGTCTCGCGCCCGAACGCGCGCGGATCGAGGTCGCCGAGCAGTCGCTCACCAGCGGAGTCAGGATCGTGACTGCCGCGGGCATGTCATCACGTAACCACGCGCTCGATAGCTCGGCATTTCTTGCCGCAATTGGCCATCGGTCCAGCTTGTCCTGTCTACTTCTCGCAGCCACCGTCCGCCCACCGTCCGCCGCGATCGAAGCACCTATCGATCCGAACTTCGGACACACACCAGCGAACGGTCGCCAGCGCTCCAACGGCGAGCAGGACAACGAGCGTGACTCCGCACTTTCGCCGCGTGGTCTCCATTATCGCAGTTAGCTAATACTGGGGATGAAGACCATCCGGACGAAGTGGCCAACGCCTGTCATGGCAAGCTCGCCGAGATCATTTTAGACAGTAGAGCTCGGCCCCGCGATCTGTAAAAACCGTATCTGCCCAAGGAGTCACGCAGTTGCTTTGAGCGACCACTACGGGCCGCTCGGCAAGCCACCGCTCGTACCCTGGGCTCGGCCGGCCGCCAAAGCCGCCGGCTACGAGCACGAAATGATGCCCGTTGCTGGCATACACGACATCACGTTGTTCCCCCTCAGAGTACAGGTCATCGATACTTTCTGGGTATCGGCCGTCGTCGCCGCGGCTGCCCTCCACCCGCTTCGCCAGCCTCTGAACAATTATCGATTTATTGATCTGAGCGGCAATCGATAGACCCGCGCACACGACCGCGCCGACGCCTAGCAGCACAATCACCCCCACCATTGAGCGCCGAAACATTGTCTGGTGCAGTCCTGAAAGGGTCGTGAGGGAACCTGATGGAAGTCATTTGTGAACAGGTTTCACGGCATAGTCTCGCCCATCCCAACATATCCAACGATGCAGTTGTCGTTACATTCCTTGCCGAACGCGAGGCCGCCGCGGTCCCGCTCGAGACGGCGCCGGTCGTAGCCGAGGATCTTCGTTACGCGGTGAACGACGCGCCGCCGTCCGTGCTCGTCAAAGATCCGGGCTCCGAGCCGTACGAGATCCGCTGTGACGGCGGACGCTACTTCTTGAGCTTCTGCGCCATTTGTTCGCCGAGCGCGGCAGCGCGCGTCGTCGCGGATTCGACCGCGTCGATCAACGTGCGACGGAGGCCGCCGGATTCGAGCGTGTGCAGGCCGGCGATCGCCGTCCCGCCGGGGCTCGTCACCATGTCCTTCAAGCGCCCGGGATGCTCGCCGGTCTCGAGGAGCAGCTTGGCCGAGCCGTAGACCGTCTGCGCCGCGAGCAAGAGCGCCGTATCGCGATGCAGGCCGACCTTCACACCGCCGTCCGCGAGCGCTTCGATCATCAACATCACGTATGCCGGGCCGCTGCCCGACAGGCCGGTGACCGCGTCGAGGAGCGACTCGTCGAGCGTGACGACGCGTCCGACGGCGGCGAACAGCTCGTTGGCGATCTCGAGATCGCTCGACGTCGCGTGCGTTCCCGGCGAAATCGCCGTCGCGCCTGCGTCGACCGTCGCGGGGGTGTTCGGCATCGTCCGCACGACGCGCGCGCCATCCGGCAGGCGAGCTTCCATCGCGGCGACGGGGACGCCCGCTGCAACCGAGACGATGAGCTGGTCTGGCCGGATCTCTCCGCCGATCGCGGCGAGGACCTTGTCGATGACCTGCGGCTTCACCGAGAGGACGACGACGTCCGCATCGCGCACGAGCTCGTGGTTGTCGGTCGTCGTGCGCACGCCGTGTTTCTCGCGAAGCGTCTGAAGGCGGTCGTCCTTGACGTCGCTGACGATGATCTTCTGCGGCGGGACGACCTTCGAGTGGAGCAATCCCTTGACGAGCGCGGCAGCCATGTTCCCGCCGCCGATGAAACCGAGTGTCTTCTCCATCACGTTCTCCGATCGTCCTTCATTCGCAATCAGTCCGCGCCCATCGGGAACGCCGCGGGCGCGAGCACCTCGTTGATCCATTCGTCGACGGCGTGACGCGGCTTGATCCCTTCCTCGCCGAGGTCCTGCGCGACGCGATCGTGCCGCGCACGCAGCAGCGCGCGCCGCGCCATGGAGGGATCCTCGTAGAGCGCCGCCGCCCACGCGATCCCGAGAACCATCATCTTGTCCTCCGGCGAGAGCTGCGTGTACCGGCGCGCGAGCGTCACCTTCGCGCCGTGGCCCACCTGCGCCATGACCTCGTCGCGGTAGCGCTTCGGGATCATGAACATACCCGCCTTCGCGGCGAGCGTGACGCCATGCCCGGGCATGCGGTCGGAGAGGACGAAGCGGATCGCATCGACGACGGCCTGCCCGCTGTTCCTCCGTGCTTCGACCTTCTGCACGACGTCGTTGCGAAGGACCTCGAGGTCCATCGCAGCGAAGTTCAGCTTGTTCGCGACGACGCGGATCACGTGCTCCTCGCGCGGGTCGAGCGAATCCCATGCCGCTGCCAGCCACGCTCCGCGGAGGAGCGCCTTCGCGTATCCGGGATCGACGTCGCCGTAGACGTCGAGCTGCTCGACCGGGATCGGCGCTTCGACGTAGAGCGGCTGCGCGTCCTCGTCGGGCAGCCCGAGCGACGCGACGAAGCTCGCGATCATGCGGAGCTCCTCGGTGTCGAGCGGACCGTCGGCCGCGTAGACCGCGCGGAGCACCCGCGCTGCGAGCGTACCGAGGCGCTTCACGCGCAGCACGTCCTTGTCGCTCGGCTTCGACGAGAACAGCGAGCGAAGCCCTCGCGCGCCGACCTCGAGCGTCACCTTCTCGCGGAGGACGTCGCTCATCGGCAGCCACGCGGGCGGTGAGATCGGCGCTGCCGCGCGCGCCATCTCGACGAGCCAGTGGTCGAGCTCGTTCGACATCGTGTTCAGTCGATGGCCCACGAGGATCGCCTGGTAGGCCTCACCGCGACGGCGCCCGAGCCCTTCGAGCGCGCTCGGGCCTCCACCGGTCGACAGGCCGAAGATCGCGTCCTCGGACAGAGCACCGATGAGCCTTCCGAGGGCCGCTGTCTTCGGGTCGACCATCGGAGCGTAGGCGTCGAACGTCATGGCGGAAAACTAGCCGACCTTCGATAGCCTGTGGGGTGGATCGAGCGCCGAGAACTTGGCCCGGTGGCGCGGGCGTCCCCTACGGTCGCCCCATGCGCGTGCGCGGCTCCGCGGCTCTTCCTCTGATCTCCGGTCTGTTCGCCGTCGGGGTCGTCGCGGTCGTCTCGATGGTCTCGCTGGGATGCGTGGACTTGACCCAGGGGACGGGCGACGGGCTCGACGCTGGCGCCGCCGCGACGGACGCGGGCAGCGCTGGCGAAGGCGGCATCGTCGGCGGCGGATGTGGAACCGAGCAGACGTCCGGCATCGAGCTCTGCGTCGCCACCTCGATGTGCCCGAGCGTCGTCGTCGACATAGAGGCGATGCCGAGCTGCGGTTTCCGTGTGCGCGGAGGCGCTGTCGATCTCGTCTGCGCGTGCGGAGGGGCCATCTGCCCTGTCGGCGTCTTCTCGACGTGCGCGGAGGCCTCCCAGCTCCTCGCGAGCCAGACCCAGCAAGGCGTCTGTGTCCAGGTCGCGGAAGGGCGCTGCACCGAGCCGAGCACGTCGTCGTCGAGCTCGTCGAGCGGCAGCAATGGCGCGTGCGACCGCGATTGCATGAAAGAGTGCGGCGGCGGCGCGGGCTGCGCTTCCGTGTGCAACTGCGATTGAGCCGCGCGCGGCCGCCTTTTTCGCGCGGACCGCAATGCGGTCGCAGGAAATCGATCGTTGTGAGATCCTAGAGCCGTGATCGACCGCGCCGCGCTCGCCGCCGTCATCGACGAGGAAGCGCGGCTTCGAGCACAGCAGGTCCAGGCCGACTCGGCGCCCGGCCTCACGCCCGCCGAGCGCCTTGCGCGCCAGCTCCAGAAGAGCCCGCTCCCGCCGACCGAACGCCTCGCGATCGTCCTCGAAGAGATGTTCTGGGCATCGCTCCTCGAGGAAGAAGGGCGCCCCTGCCATCCGCGTCTCCTCTACAGGCTGGGCGACGAGACCTCGTCGTCAGGTCACTGGTTCGAAGAGCCCGTGCCGCTCCATCGCGAGACGCTCCGAAAGCTCGCCCCGACGCAAGGCCGCCATGGCTTTCTCGCATGGACCGTCGGCGCGCGTGGCCCGGTGATCACCGGTGTCGAGACGAAACCTGGTGATGCCTTCATCCTGTCGGCGCCCGCGCCGGGAGCGCTCGACGCCATCTGGTCTCGCTGGCGCGTCCTCACGATGCGCAGCGGCGAGATCCGACGCCTCTCGACGTGTGCGCTCCCGGACGCGACGAAGGTCTTCGACGTCGTGAAGGACGCCATCGGCGGGATGCCGAACGTGCTCGTCAGCACGCTGCTCACGATCGCGGAGGACGGCCATGGCGGATCGCTCTGGCTCGTGTCCGAGTCGAGCCGCAATCCGGCGCCGAAAACGATCGCCGGCGTTCGCATGGGGCACGTCCTCAAGCCGGGGCCGTCGCCGCTCGAACGCTTCGCGGACGAAGCCGAGCGCCAGCGATGGATCGCGTCGGTCGCTCACCTCGCGTCCGTCGACGGCGCGGTGGTTCTCGACGCAGGCGCACGCATCCTCGGCTTCTCTGCATTCGTCGAGACGGGCGCGCCGGTGCCGCTCATCGAGCTCTTGTCGAGCGGTGGAACACGGCGCATCTCGTCGCCCGACACGGGCGGCGGTCGTCATCGCGCCGCCGCAGAGTTCTGCCGTCGCGTCGCTCCGGGTGCCGCGCTGGTCGTCTCGTCGGACGGCCGGATCTCGGTGTTCGCAGCGCGGAGGCGCGATCAGCCCCCGCTCTTCTCCGAAGTGATCTCGCTCGGGATGAACGCCGTCTCAGACGCGCTCTGATCGCCGACGAAACGAAGGCCGGACGTGCAGAATGCACGCACCGGCCTTCTTACACACTGCTCAGACTATCCGACGATCAGAGCTCGACGGCCTTGCCGCCGTCCTTGCCGCCCAGCTCGATGGCCTTGCCGCCATCCTTGCCGCCGAGCTCGATGGCCTTGCCGCCGTCCTTGCCGCCCAGCTCGATGGCCTTGCCGCCGTCCTTGCCGCCGAGCTCGATGACCTTGCCACCGTCCTTACCGCCGAGCTCGATGACCTTGCCACCGTCTTTACCGCCGAGCTCTTCAGCAGCGGGCTCGTCCTGGGTCGTTCCGACGGTGGTGTCGGCGCTGGCAGCGCTGACGACCGTGAACGCGAGCGCGATCGCGCTGAAAGAGAAGGTGCTGAACAGCAGGTGCGAACGCTTCATCATCTGACTCCTTGGGATGTGTCCCATGCCCCTTGAACGTCGGGGCCAAGGAGTCTTTACGGCGTCGTCGGACCGGCTGCCTGAAAGTGGGATGAAGATGTCTTCATGTGGCGCCGCCCGCCGCTGCGACCGGAGATATTGCGGGCAGGCGGACGACGAAACGTGTCGGTTTGGCCGTCGAATCGAGGACGAGGGCGCCTCCGTGACGCACGGCGACCTCGCGTGCGATCCCGAGGCCCAGGCCTGCTCCCGAGATCGCACGCGCGTCTGCACCACGATGGAAGTGCTCGAAGATTCGATCCCTGTCCTCCTCGGCGACGCCTGATCCGTCGTTCTCGACGAGGATGCGAACCTGCCGGTCGTCCGGCGCTTCGACTCGGACCCGCACCGGCTCGTCTCCGGTCCCGTGCTCGACCGCGTTGTCGACGAGGTTGCGGATCATGCGAACGAGATCGACGCGGACGCCGCGGATCCGAGCATCGTCACCGGCGACCTCGACCGGCGGTGCACCAGGAGCGCGCGCTCGTGAAGCGGCGATCGCCTCCGTGATCACGTCGCGGACGTCGAGAGTCTCCGGCGGCATCGTCGAACCGCGCGTGCCCGAGCGCGCGACGACGAGCAGGTCCTCGGCGAGGTGCGCGAGGCGCTTCGTGTCGTCGAGCGCTTCACCCAGGAACGATTCGTACTCGGCGCGGGTACGCGGGCGGCGAAGCGCGAGCTCGAGCTCGCCTCGCAGGACCGCGAGCGGCGAGCGCAGCTCGTGAGCAGCGTGCGATGCGAAGCGTCGCTCGGTCTCGAGGAGCTTCCCGAGACGGCTCATCATCTCGCGCATCGCCGCTGCGAGAGCGACAACCTCTTCGTCCTGTGGTCCACCGGCGTCGAAGCGGACGTCGAGCTCGCCAGAAGCGACGCGACGGGCCGATCTCGCGAGGTCCTCGATCCCGCGCGTCGTACGTCGTCCGAACCACCATCCGATCGCAAGTCCGGTGGGGATCGACGCGAGGAGGACCCACCAGCCGACGGCCAGGAGTTGCTGCGCGTCGGCGTCCATGTCGCGCCGGGACGCGGCGAGGAGCAGGTACAGCTTCTCCGGTGTGCCTTTCACCTCGACGAGGACGCCGCGTAACGTCGAGCCGCGGAACTTGAAGTCGAAGCAGTCGCCGAAGCGCGACGATTGATCGATCGACACGCCGATCTCGCTCAGCGACGGCGCGTGTAAGAACGACGGCGTGTCGGCGACGAGCGAGCCGTCGGCGCGATACAGCGCGCCGTAGGTCACGAGTTGCTCGAGCGGATCGGGTTCGGGCTCGTCCTCGTTGTCCTTTTCCTTTGCCTCGTATTCGGCCTCGAGCGCCTTTCGGCCGACGAGCGCGACGGCGTTTCCTTCCACCTGCGCGCGGGCACGCAGACCGCGATCGAGGTCGTACACCTGCACGCGCTGGAAAGAGACGAGCGTGACGAGACGCGACGTGATGAGGAGAGCACTCGCCCCGAGCGCGAAGTAGAGCCCGAGTCGATGCCGGAGCTTCACGCGGTCCCTTCGAGGAGCATCATGCGGTAGCCGACGCCGCGCACCGTCTCGATGAGAGGCCCCGCGGCGCCGAGCTTCTCGCGGAGGTTCTTGACGTTGACCTCGATGACGTTGCTCCCCGGATCGCGGACCGTCTCCCAGACCTGGCTCAAGATCTCGCTTCGGGGGACCACACGGCCGGCGTTCCGCGCGAGCAGGACGAGCAGCGAGTATTCGCGCGGCGTGAGATCGAGTCGCGTTCCGTGCACGTGGACGATGTGCTCGACGAGCTCGATCGTGAGCGTTCCGACGCGGAGCGTCTGCGGCTCGGACTGGCCACGACGGATCGCGGCGCGCACGCGAGCGAGCAGCTCCTCGAGCTCGAACGGCTTCGTCATGTAGTCGTCCGCTCCGGCATCGAGGCCGGTCACGCGCTCGCCGACCTCTCCCCGCGCCGTTAGCATCAGGATCGGTACGTTGCTCGCCGAGCGCCGGATCTCGCGACAGACGGTGACGCCGTCGAGATCGGGCAACATCCAGTCGAGCACGATGAGCGAATAGGCGATGTGGATCGCCTGCGTGAGCGCGTCTCGCCCGCGGCTGCACGTGTCGACCACGTACCCTTCTTCGGTCAGGGCCTGCGCAAGGAAGCGAGCGAGCTTCTTGTCGTCCTCGACGACGAGCACCTTCATCGGGGTGCCGCCATGATTAGCAGCCGCCGCGGCCGGGAGAGAAGCGGAGCGTGCGGCGTGGGCTCAGATCGGAGGTCCGATCGGAGCCGGGATGCAGTCCACGGGCCCGCTCGGCCCGCAGAGCCGCGCGAATCCCGCATCACGGCGGAGCTGTTCAGCCGCGGGCGCGTTCCAGAGGTCGGCAAGCGGGAACTGCGTGACGTTGCCGAGGATCGGGCCGAAGAAGTCTCGGATGCGGACGTCCCCATTCGGCTCGACGTGCACGGACTCCCACGGCGTGCGGCACGGATGGATCGCGCACCGGTTCGCCGTCTCGTCCGCCTCGAGAAAAGCACGCGTCTCATCGTCGAGCCGGCAACGCCAGACCGCGAGGCTCTGCGTGTGATCGACCATGACGAGGCCCTGCGCACGGCCTCGAGCGAGCGCACGTCCGACGGCTTCTCGGACCTTGCTCGAGCTCGGTGACACGAGCGATCGCTTCGCGAACGGCGTCGCCGCGACGCCCTCTTCGAGCTTGATCCAGTCGAGACCGAGCTCCGCGCCGAGATCGACGATGGCGTCGAGCTCCCGCAGGTTCTGTTGGAGGACGACGACGGACAGGCCCAGCCGGAGATCGATTCCCTCGGACTTCCGCCATCCGAGCACGCGGCAGAGGTTCTCGCAGACGTCGTCGAGGCGGCCTCCCGTACGGATCGCATCGTTCGTCGCCGCGGTCGCCCCGTCGAGCGAGACGGAGATCGACGACACGCCGCGCATGACGAGCCGTTCGGCGTTCGAGAGCGTCAAGAGCACGCCGTTCGTGAGCAGGTGGGCGACGTACGGCTCGCTCCTTCGTGCGCGCGCGATCGCGTCGAGGACGTCGAAGAAGATCGGCGCCGTCATTGACTCGCCGCCGTGGACGAACGCGAAGTAATCACCGAACGCGAGATCGCTCGCGAGCGCATCGAGCACCGCGGGCGTCATCGTCCGCGCGGTTCCGTCCTTCGTGCGTTCCGGCGCGTGCGTGATGCAGTGCTCGCATCGCAGGTTGCACCGCTCCGTCACCGCGAAGAAGAAGCGGGTCGGCCGAGCCGTGGCGACAGGTGACGCCGAGACGAAGTCCCGATCGCGGAGGACCAGGTTCCGTCGCGCCGTCACGACCGAGATCCCTCGGGCTCCCGCTCTCTCCCGTCGCGCGACGATCGCCGAGCATGGCGGCATCGTCACGATGGCGCCGGTCACCTCTGCTCCGCCGGTCAGCGCCATCGGCACGAGCCGCGGCAGCTCGTCGTCTTCGAGCTCGATCGTCTTCGGCTCGCTGTCGAAGCTCAGCGCCACATCGACGACGTCGCCGTCGGTCTCGCGGCGATACACGAGCGTCGTCTCGTCCGCGAACAAGAGACGCAGGCTCCCGGAACGCAGCGCCTCGGACGAGCGGCGCGCGTCGAGGAGCGATCGCACGAGCGCGAGCATCGCCGGATCGCGACGGCTCGACGTCCATGGCATCGGCATGCGATCCGGCCACACATCCTCGGGGTCATGGCCTCGTTCGTCGGACCGGAGGCCGTGCTCCTCGCCGTAGAGGAGCATCGGAATGCCCGGCATCGTCGCGAGCAGCGTGTAGCCGGAGGCGAGCCTCGCCGCGGGGCCGTTCGCAGCAGCACGCGAGGCAATGCGCTGGTGATCGTGCGTCGAGAGGAAGCGGACGGCGTGCACGCGAGCGTCCCCTCCGCGCAGGAGATCGCTCCGCGCCAGCTTCGCGAATGCCTCGGCGGCGCTCGCGTCCGGCCGGCAGACGAGATCGCCGATGGCCTCGTGGAAGCCGAAGTCGGTCGCCGCGTCGATGACGCCCTCGCTCCGCCATCGCCACGCGTGTTGCGGCACGACCTCGCCGAGGACGACGCCGTCGGGGACGAGCTCGCGGAAGCGTCGGCGGATCTTGCGACCGAGATCGAGCGGCACCTCGGCGGTCATGTCGAGCCGGAGCCCACTCGCGCCGAGCTTCGCCCAGAACGCAACGGCATCGAGCGCGAGCTCCTGCACCTCGGGGTTCGTCTGATCGAGGAGCGGCGCATCGGTGCGCTTGCCGTAGTGAACGAGGCGCCCGTGATCCCAGAGGAACCAGCTCGCCCAGCACGACGCCGCGCCGTGCTTCTCGACGTCTTCGTACGGCGGGAACCCGCGCCCGGCGTGCGCGAAGCTGATGTCCTGGACGATGCGCATCCCGCGCGCACGGGCATCACGCACGAGGGCCTCGTACGCACGCTCTCCACCGAGCGCTGGATCGACGCGCAGCGGATCGACGAGATCGTACCGATGCGCGCTCGCGCCGACGTGCACCGGCGTGAGGTAGAGCGTATCGATCCCGAGCGCGGCGAGATCATCGAGCGAACGGCGGATCCCTTCGAGGTGTCCGCCGGCCGCTGCTCGCTTGCCAGGATCCCGCTCCCAGCTCGGGCGATCGTGCTCGGGTCGGAAACGATCGACGAAGATCGTGTAGACCGTGGCCTTCTTCCACCACGCGGGCAGACGCTCGCGTGCGGGTCCCCGTGACCAGCGCGCCTCGAAGCGCGTCGTGCCGCACTCGAGCGCGACGAGGATCGACGGCGCGGAGGCCGCGAGCGTCGCCGTGAAGAAGACGTGCTCGTCCTCGTCGAACGCGCGCTCGACCTTTGCGGGCGTCCACGTCTTGCCCTCGTCCTCGCTCCAGACGATCGCGACGTCGTCCTCGAACGATCGTCGCACGCCGACGAGGATGCGGAGACCGCCGCGGTCGAGCTCTTCGATCCACGGAGACGCCGGAGCGAACAGCCACGGCTCGGGCGCGCCGTCGACGGAGATGACGCTGTTGCGGAGCGCGCCCGAGCTGCGCGTGCGCTCGTTCGCCGGATCGAGCACCCAGCGCATGTCCCCCGACGCGTCCGTCACGCGGAGCTTGTACTGGTAGACGCCCGCGGGGAGCGCGATCGTGCGCGCGAACGTCCCGTCCTCTTCTCGCCGAAGCTCGATCGGGGTCCGCCAGTCCGACGTCTCGCCGAACAGATCGACGCGCGCGATCTTCCCTTCGGCACGGTAGGCGAATCGCTGACCTACGCTGGAACGTCGATGATCCACGATGCGGCTCTCGCTTCGGACCGGCGATCGTAGCGGAAGTATCACCTTGCCGATGACGAACCCGTGAGTCAGCGTATCGGCCACCATGTTCGTCGCGACCGATCTCCACGGCCACACGCAATACTCGGATGGCCGCGCGACGCCCGAGGAGTACGTCGAGTTCCGACGCGCCCTCGGAATGAAGGCGATCGCGATCGCCGATCATGACGTGCTCGCCGGAGTCCGCCAGGGCGCTCTCGCCGCCGAGCAGGCCGGCATGCTCTTCATCCCTGCGCTCGAGGTCACGGCGCATCTGCACTACGGGCAGTCCGGCGAAGAGCAGTTCCACGTGCTTGCGTATTACCCGCACGACGTCGTCGACGGCATGCAGCTCGAGAGCAAACGCTTCTACCAGCGCGGTCTGCTCGTCCAGCGGCGGTGGAAGGAGCTGGTGCTCGAGTGGCTCGCGAAGCTGCCCGTCGACGACCGCGAGGCGCTCGATCCCGATGGCGAGCTCGAGAAGCTCCCGCCTCACGCGTTCCCTGCGCTCCAGTCGATGATCCTCCGCATCGTCGAGCGGCGGCGTCCGCTCTTCGAGGCGTTCCGCGATCACCACGTCCTCTTCTGGCACAGCGAAGGACCGAACAAGGACCTCTTCGGCTGGACGCCCGAGGAAGCGATCGATGCGATCGCGGCGGACGGCGCGGTCGACGTGATCGCCCATCCGACGCGTTACCGCGACAAGGATCGGACGCTGAAGGTGATCGACCACGCGCGCGGCGTCGAGGTCTACACCTCGCGCCACAAGGCGGAAGTCGCCGCGTACTATCGCGAGCTCGCTGAGTCGAAGGGCAAGTACTGGACGTCGTCGTCGGACGACCACCAGAACGCGCGCTACATCCGGCCGCCGTGCGGCACGCCGCTGCGGACGCTCGAGCGGATCTGTAAGAAGACGATGAAGCTCGCGTCGATCATCGCAGCCTGACCCCTTGCCGAAGCCAACACCGGCTCTCCTCCGCTTCCCTTCGCAGCGAGCTCGCGCGTCAGACCGCGCAACGCGGTCAACGAGTCACCGTCCATTTCAGGGCCTTCCCCGACGGGTCCGCAACGAAGCTCGGAGCCGAGCGCGGGGGCGCTGCTCGAAATGCGCCGGTCGTCTCGCGCGCGGGCAGCCGGCGTAACTGGCTGAATTCCTGACGGTTCAAAGAAACTGCAGAAACGCGGTTGCCTGAGGGCAGGTCGTATCCTACACCGGCACTCCGTCACTCTGCGCTGAGTGACTCTTCGCCCGCGTAGGAGCCCTCGCCATGATCAAGGTTCGCGTCGTCCGTGGCATCCAGACCGGTCTTCCGCTCGCCTCGGGCCTGCTCGCTCTCTCGGGCGTGGTCACCGCGTGCACCGCGCCGGACGCAGCCGAGGACTTCGACTCGGACGAGAGCGCGCTCACCGTCACGAACCCCGGCACCGGCGTCTTCGAGCTCGGCTGGGCATGGGGCACGCCGACCGGCTACACGTTCACGGCAAAGAACTCGACGGACGAATACGTGCGCGCGCTCGAGAAGATGACGTTCTCGATCCCGGCGCACTTCCTCTGGTCGCAGCTCCACCCGAGCGACGCGATGCCCGAGGATCTCGATCGGTTGAAGAAGCTCTCCGCGACGGTCTCGATCACCTACTACAAGCAGGGCGCAAGCTACGGCCACACGTCGGTGAAGTCGACGTCGTGGCAGGGCGACATGACGTACAGCCTCACGGCGCAGACAGCGTCGTTCGTCGTCAATCGCCGCGCGCAGGCGATGCGGTTCGCGATCGAGATCACGGACACGGGCACGAGCCCGCCGATGAAGAAGACGCTCGATGAGAGCTCCTTCTTCGAGGTCGCGGTCATCGGCGGAACGCTCCCCGAGAAGACGCTCCTCTTCGACAGCAACGGCGCGGAGCTCCGCAACCGCATCCTCGAGGGTGGTAACCCGGTGCGCGGCGCCGACCTCGCCCTCGGCTACACCGACTGGCGCGCGGCGACGCTCGTCGATGCCTCCGCGATCGATCGCCAGATCGGCACCGCGACGAGCTACTCGCGGTTCGGCGCGATCGAGGTCCCGATCTACGGCGAGCTCGAATACGAGGTCTCCTACGGCGCCGCGATCGACGGCGCCTGGCAGGAAGAGAAGGCGCTCCTCGCGAACGGCAAGTCGCGCCTCATGCCGCCGATGGGCCGCGTCGCGTACGAGGGCAGCCTCTCGCTCCCGAAGACGGCGCAGAGCCTTCAGCTCTACTTCCACGTGAAGGCGTTCCTGAAGGTCGACTACTCGAAGCACCAGAACATCACGTGGCGCAAGTACGCCGACGGCGATCGCCGTCTCGTCCGCGAGAAGTGGGACAACGAGAACGGCACCGCAAACGACAACTACGACTTCGTGACCGAAGCGCGCTGACCGACTAGGCTCCGCGGTGTGACGCGCGCCGCGATCAAACATGGTGAAGAGCGCCTGCGAGCAGCGATGCTCGCAGGAGACGTCGCGACGCTCGACGAGCTGCTCGACGAGTCCGTCGTCTTCATCACGGCGGACGGAGCGCTCGCGCGCAAGGAGGACGACCTCGACCTCCATCGCTCCGGAGCGCAGAAGCTGACGAAGCTCGCGCCGCGTGGGCTCGTGATCGAGCTACACGGCAACGATGTCGCGATCGCGTCTGCGCTCGTCGACCTCGAAGGGTCGATCGAGGGCCGCCCGTACTCCGGCACGTATCGCTACGTGCGAACGTGGCGCCGAGATGAAAACGGCAGCTGGCGCGTGATCGCCGCGGCAACTGTCGGCGTCCACGACAGCGCGTGACGAGCGTGGTCACCGCAGCTCGTCACGCTTTCGTCCTGGCAGGTCGTCGTTCAAGGCACGGGCGTCCTTGCCGACTGCATCGTCCGACGGAGATATGACTCGCAACGGGCTTGCCGTATCTCATTCTCCCGTAGGTCTCGGGATGGAGCTCGAGATGACGCTCCGTATGCGGAACGAGGGTGGAGCTCGGAATTGAGATCTCCCCCTTCCGAGCGAAACTTGAAGCGCTCGCGGGCCCGCGCAGCGGGGTCGAGAGCGCTTCGAGTTTCGTGAGGGCCCCACGAGGGTACAGGTGAAAGGAGT
The DNA here is from genome assembly GCA_023402175.1 of Pseudomonadota bacterium. GTDB lineage: Bacteria > Myxococcota_A > Polyangia > Polyangiales > Polyangiaceae > Labilithrix. The sequence continues at coordinate 53,448 of JAEXCN010000382.1, forward strand.
GAGGAAGGACCTCCCTCTCGGCTCCCTGTCGCCCTGTCTCCCTCTGAATCTCTCCTGCGATGGCGCCGCGAGATCGACGACATCGAAGGTGCGCAAGTCAGAGCGCTCGGCTCGAACGAGATCAGACGATCTGCTTCGCGATGTTCTTCGCCTCGTCTCGCTCCTTGAGCGACTCGAGGATGATCACCGCGGTCTCTTCGATCGCGCGACCGGTGACGTCGATGACGGGCCACTGCGAGTGCTGCGCGAAGATCTGCCTCGCGTACTCGAGCTCCGCCTTCACCTGATCCTTCAGGCCGTAGTTCGCGTCGACGCTCATGCCGAGCTGCTTCAGACGAGCCTTGCGGATCTCGACGAGCGGCTCGAGGCCGATCGTCAGGCCGACGATGCGCTCCTGGTTCGCCTGCTCGAGCTCGGGCGGCGTCGGAACGCCGAGCACGAGCGGGAGGTTCGCGACCTTGAGCCCGCGCTGCGCGAGCAAGGTCGACAGCGGAGTCTTCGACGTACGGCTGACGCCGACGAGGACGAGATCCGCCTTCTTGAAGTTGCGCGGCTCTTTGCCGTCGTCGCTCTTGACGGTGAACTCGACGGCTTCGATGCGCCGGAAGTACTCGTCGGAGAGCGGAAGCATGCCGCTCGGCATGTTGATCGGCTGGCGATCGAGATAGACCGTCAGCTTTCCGATCAGCGAGCCGATGAGGTCGAGCGCCTCCACGCGCAGCTCGTAGCTGCACGCGTGGATGAACTCCCGGAGCTCGGGGCTCACCACCGTGAAGACGACGAGCGCGCCTTCACGGGCGGCTCGCTCGAGGATCGGTCGAGCCGCCTCCTTCGTTCGAACGCGTGTGTGCAGCCGAAGCTGTGCTCCCGAGTGGGGGAACTGCAGCATTGCGGCTCGCACGACCTTCTCTGCGGTCTCTCCTGTGGAGTCGGAGAGGACGTCGATGCGCTTGGCGTCCACGACGCGATTTCTACCACGCCTCGCGCGCACAAAGGAGCAGTAGGACGCAGAAAACACGGAGCGGGGTCGCGACCGTCCGTGCGCCCGTCTCCATCGCGTCGCGCAAGAGGCGGGGCTGGGGGAGGTCAACATGGACCCAGGGGTGGATCCACCGAGATCCGCGGGCCGTTCGCAGAGGGCTTGTTCCATGCGGGATGGTGACCGCGACCGACGAATCCGCCGAGCACGGAACATGCAGCATGCTCTCGAGCTCACCCCTCCACGCGGCACGATGCCGGAGTGGAAGGACCACCGACATGGCGAACCGCGGAATGCTTCCGAAGTTTCGACCGGCGACCCTCGGGGGCCGCGAGGCCTCTGCTCGCCCCATGATCCGGCCGGTGAAGCCGGTGGCGCCTCCGCCCCCGCCCTCGCCTCCGCGCAAGCATCCTTCCGGCATCCGTCACCCGAGCCCGCACGGTCCCGCGATCGAGACCAACGAGGGCGAGATCTCGACGGCGTCGTTCCAGGATCCGCCGACGATGGCGGCCGCGCGGCAGCGCCTCCACGAGATCGCGCGCGAGCTGCCGTCGCAGTACGACAGGCGCTTCGACGACGAGACGCAGGCGCGTCCGACCGACGATGGCCTCATCATGGCCTCGCGTCATCGCGAGGCTGCGCTCGACATTCCGTACGAGTCGCTCCCCTCGCTCGAGGTCGCGCGCCCGTACGACGAGTACGAGCACCAGTTCGGTGAGCGTGATCCCGCAACCCAGCTCCGAGCTGCGCATCACGACTCGTTCTCCGCAGCGCCGGTCGCTCGTCGCTACGTCGACAGCGGCGAGCAGGTTCGCGAGGAGAAGCGCACCGACCCGCCGCCCGCGCAGTACAACGCGCATGCGTACGCCGCGATCGACGACGAGGACTCGGGACCGCGCGAGCGCCCGCGAAAGAACGCGGCGCCCATCCCGCAGTTCGACGCGGCGGCGTACGAAGCGAACTATCCCGGTGTCCGCCGCGACGAAGAGAGCTATCCGCACCGCAGGGAGAGCTACAAGGCTCCACGCCGCGAAGACAGCTACAAGGCTCCACGCCGCGAAGAGAGCTTCAGCGCGCCAGCGCCCGCGTCGCCGCATCGCGAAGAGAGCTATCGCTCGGCGTCAGGCCGGAACCGCAGCGAGCAGAGCTGGCCGGCGCCCGCTCCGGAGATCCCGTCTGCGCCTGCACTCCCGCGCGACATGCAAGTGCCCGCCGGTTTCGTCATGGGCGTGCAGCCCCTCCGGAACGTGGGCTCGGTCGTGGCACCGATGCCGTACGCGGCAACGCAGATCCCGGAGGCGTTCCCGCCTCCGCAGCACCCGGTCCACGCACGCTCGCGCACGCCGATGATGGGCGTGCCGTATCAGCAGCCCCAGCCCGGATACACGGCAGCGGCCTCGCCGCGCGCGGTGCACGCGACCGGACAGCACATGCACGGCCGTGCGCAGACGAACAGCCCGGCGTACGCGCAGCCCGTCGGTCATCAACTGCAGATGACCGACGTCGATGAAGCGCAGCAGGGCTCGAAGGCCGGTCGCTTCGCGTGGTTCGTGTTCGGAGCGGCGTTCGGGATCTTCTTCGCGTTCTTCGCGACGGGCTTCGCGTCGAAGATCGGCAAGAAGGACGAGGTCGCCTTCCCGCCTCCGGCGCAGCTCCCGACGCAGCCGCAAGCGCCGGTCGCGGCCGCTCCGCCGCCTGTGCAGATGCAGCCCGCGCCCGTCGCTCCGCCGGTCGTGCAGCAGCCCGCGGCTCCCGTCGCGCAGCTGCCGGCGCCGCCCGCTACC
>JAEXCN010000383.1 GCA_023402175.1 Pseudomonadota bacterium
CCCACGAGCGCCACGGCTGCAACTGCGATGATCTTTCCAAAGGGACTGCTCGGTCTCGCCACGGCCAACTCCTCTGTGCTGAGAGCGACGCCCTTCCGTGCAGCGACGTCGGGATTGTTCTGCGGCAGCGGCGGAGGCCGCCGTGATGCGGGCGCGGCGAGCGCGATCGGCCTCGGTGCTCGATCGATCGCGCTCGGCTCGAGCCCGCGCGCCTCGCGCAGCGTGAGCCATGCGTTCGAGCCATGTCTCCGGACGAGCGTCCGCGGATGGAGCTGCCGGCGAGCGAGTGCAGAATCGAGCTCCTCGTTCGACAAGAAGCGCGTGCCTCCGAGGAGCTGCACCTCCCAGAGCTCGCGTGACACGTCCTCCCAGAGCGAGACCGGTGAGTCGGTCCGCATCTGTCTCGGGCTCCTCGCGTCGACCGCCATTACATCCTCCCGCTCCGCATGGATCCCAGAGGCATCGAGCGGGCCAAGATCGCGCCTCCGACGGACGCGCGACGTGGGCGACCCGGAAGGACCGGCCGAATTCCAGTTCCCGACCCGATAGACCTACTCGTGGGGATGAGCGCGGTCCTCACCAACGCGAGGCCTGACAGCAGCAGTCCACGGCGACACCAGCGCGCCCCGTGTAATGAGGCGCGCTTCACATGACGTGCGTCGTCTCCGTGCCGGACTCTGCCGTTCAGGCAGAGTTTCGGAAGAAATCCCGGCCGTTCGCTGCGCCCTCTTTCACCCGACGCCGCAGCCGTGGTAGCTCCTTGCCCTCATTAATTAATCCCCCTTTTAGTCCGTACCCGAGGCATTCCGCCCGAGGGTCGACCGGAGGTCGAATCGCATGTCCGCCGCTCCGAATGGCCAGCCGATCACGATGGGACCGGGCAACAAGCTCGAGGTCCCCGACAACCCGATCATTCCGTTCATCGAGGGTGACGGAACTGGACGCGACATCTGGCGCGCGAGCGTTCGCGTGTTCGATGCCGCCGTCGAGAAGGCCTACGGGGGGAAGAAGAAGATCGCCTGGCACGAGGTGCTCGCGGGCGAGAAGGCCTTCAAGCTCACCAACAACTGGCTGCCCGACCAGACGATCGAGGACTTCAAGAAGTACCTCGTCGGTATCAAGGGGCCGCTCACGACGCCGATCGGCGGCGGCATCCGCTCGCTGAACGTCGCGCTTCGCCAGCTCCTCGACCTCTACGTCTGCCTCCGTCCCGTGCGCTGGTTCCAGGGCGTCCCGAGCCCGGTCAAGCGCCCCGGCGACGTCGACATGGTGATCTTCCGCGAGAACACGGAAGACATCTACGCGGGCATCGAGTGGGAGGCGAAGTCGCCCGAGGTGCAGAAGGTCCTTGGCTTCCTCGAGAAAGAGTTCCCGAAGGAGTTCAAGAAGATCCGCTTCCCGGGCTCGGCCGGCATCGGCATCAAGCCGGTGAGCAACGAGGGCACCGACCGCCTCGTCCGCGCCGCGATCGACTACGCGATCAAGAACAAGCGCAAGAGCGTGACGTTCGTCCACAAGGGCAACATCATGAAGTTCACCGAAGGTGCCTTCATGAAGTGGGGCTACGCCCTCGCGGAGCGCGAGTTCGGCGAGCACGTCTACACCTGGGGCCAGTGGGAGAAGACGAAGGAAGCGAAGGGTGAGGAGGCCGCGAACGCCGAGCAGAAGGCGGAGCTCGCGAAGGGCAAGATCCTCATCAAGGACGCCATCGCCGACATCACGCTCCAGCAGGTGCTCACGCGCGCGAAGGAGTTCGACGTCATCGCGACGCTGAACCTGAACGGCGACTACCTCTCCGACGCGCTCGCCGCGCAGGTCGGCGGCATCGGCATCGCTCCCGGCGGCAACATCAACTACGTCACGGGCCACGCGATCTTCGAGGCCACGCACGGCACCGCGCCGAAGTACGCCGACCTCGACAAGGTCAACCCGGGCAGCGTCGTCCTCTCGGGCGAGATGATGCTCCGTCACATGGGCTGGATCGAGGCCGCGGACCTCATCATCAAGGGCGTGGACGGCGCGATCGCCAGCAAGAAGGTCACCTACGACTTCGCCCGCCTGATGGAGGGCGCGACCGAGGTGAAGTGCTCCGAGTTCGGCGACAACATCATCGCGCACATGTGAAAAGAGGCTTCAGGCCTCGGGCTTCGGGCTTCAGGTAGCAAGACCTGGAGCCGGAGCAGCGATGACGAAGACGACGCCAGCGTGCCCCGAGCGCGCTGGCGTTCGTCGTTTTGGCGACCGTGCATCCGTCAGCGCGTCACGAGACGACATGTTCGCCGTGAGCGGCGAACCTTGGGGAGCCTACTGGCGGCTTCCTGCAGTGCAGATCGTCTCGGCGCGTGCGACGTCCCAGAGGCGAAGCTCCGAGCGATGGATCGATGCGAGAAATCGGCCGCTCGGATCGAAGCCGGGGTAGGGCCACACCGCTTCGGGCCGATGGCTCGGCCCGTGGGTGCGGTTGCAGTATTCGACGGGGAGCGTGACGGCCGGCGCATCGCGATCGCGGCGGTCGAGCGAGCATCGGACTTCGCGCGCCTTGTTGTCGTACGCCTCCTCCACGCGGTGAGTCGCCGACGCGACGCTCGCCGAGCGCAGCTCGTGAGCATCGACGCGCTGCACCTCACCGGTTCCGACGTGCAGCAGCAGGCGATCGTCCGTGTACGCCGACGTGAGCCAGACTCGGTCCTCGTCGACTTCGTCGATCTCGATCGCGCAGTGACGACAATTCGCGCCGGCAGCGATGGTCTTCGCGAGCTCGAATGTCCGAACGACCTTGTGGCTTGCTACGTCCCAGATTCGCGCGCGCGAGGCCTCGCCTTGAAGCACAGCGACACGCTTCGTCTTCCTGCCGTAGACCGCGAGCGTCTTGCCCGGGACGGCGAGCTTGCCGAGCGTCTTGCCGCTCGTGAGATCGACGTGCTCCACGATGTCCCCATGGACCACGACGAGCTCGTCACCAACGACCTCGGCGACGCCGGGGCGGTTCCAGCCATGGACGTCCTCCATGTGCGGCCACCGCGGACGGGTCACGATCGACTTGCCCGTAGCCGCGTCGAAGATCGAGAGGCCTTGCTCTCCGCTGAGCGCCTGGAGGTACTTGCCGTCGTCCGAGAACGCGAGCGTCTCGAAGTCGTGCTTCCCCACGAATCCGGCCGTCCGTCTGCCCGTGGCGGCGTCGTAGAGCTCACCGCAGCTCGTCGCGAGCTTCGGATCGGCAGCGATCTCGTCGCAGCCTCCGAGCGCGATCCACTTTCCGTCGCTCGAGATCGCGCCGCCTCGGCCGCGCGCCTTGTGACCGATCGAGCCCACGGCGCGCATCGTGGCGGCGTCCAATAGCTCGAACGCGCCGCCACGCTCGACCACGAATCGGTCGACGCCGTTGTGGCTGACCATGGCGTCGATGGAGAGTGGAGCTCTTTGCGGCGCAGCGCATGAAGGCTCGATCTTCCACAAGTCGGTCTTCGACGCGGAGACGATGGCGCCGCCGCCGGTCCAGAACGCCCATGACATCGCGGCGTCGGTGGCGTGAGGTCCGCGGGAGCTCACGGCGTCCGCCGCGGCACGCGCCCCTGCCTCCGCCTGCACCGCGGCGGCCTCGGTTCCGCTCGCGACGGGAGACGGCGCTCGCTCCGGCGTGGGCCGCGTGCATGCGACGAGCGCCAGGAGAAGAACGTGATGACGGTCGGCCACCGACCGAGACTAGTTCATCGCGCCGGAAGTGCGTACCCGGTTTGACGCGTGCTCGGCGCGTCACTTCGTGACGAACTGGATGTAGAACGGAAACGTCGTCGATCGGATCGGTCGCCCGTTTACGTCGCGCGCGGCCTCGTACGCCTTGCCGAGCGCGCACGTCTTCGCAGCCTCCGCGAAACCGGCGCCCGGATCCTCGAGCACGTCGACGCTGAGCGGCTTGCCATCGTTCTCGACGTGCACGCGGACGAGAACATTCGCCTCGGATCGACCACCGCCCGAAGAAGGGAACGGGCAGTCCCACTTCGTGCCGCTTGGGACGGACGCGTGCGGCGCTGGCGTCGGGCCGGTGACCGGCGCGGCGGCCTTCGCCGTCGGCGCTGCGGGCTGACCGCCTGCCGCCGCGGGCGCCGGAGCAACGATCGTCCCGAACGCGATGTTCGTCGCGCCGCCAGCCTTCATGCGGTCGATCGCGGACATCACGAGCTGGAACGACGTCTCGCGCTCCGCGTCGACGAGGACCTTCAGGTTCGGCTGCTGACGCGCGGCCTCGCGCGTTCGATTCGTCAGCTCGTTCGCATCGACGTGTTTGCCGTCGAACGTCATGCTCCCGTCGTGCGCGATCGCGGCTCGGACGGTCTCCGGATACGTCGCGCCCGTCGTGCTCGTGCTCGGGGAAGGCGTCGATCCTCCACACGCGCCGAGCGGGAGCGATACGACGAGCAGACCGAAACGAAGGTTCGCCATGGTTGCCATGAGACCATTATCCCGTAAGGGACAGTGCGTGCGCAAAGCGGCATCGCCTGCGGAGCGCGGTCGCTCGGCAGGTCAGGGGCGATGTCGTCGGAACACGGCGCGCGTGGCCGATCAGTAGACGAACACGTCGTCGAAGAGCACCTGGGTCGACGGCGGTTCTCCGGTCGACCCGAGCGCTCCGAACCGGATGCCCGTCGCAGCTGCTTCGGTCGCGCTCGCCTTCAGAAGGACTGGCGCGGCGTCGTCGACCTTGACCGTCATCTTCCCCGAGACTTCGTACGTGATGACGAGGTGATAGTACGTGTCGCTGAAGAACGACGTGCTCACCTGGAGCGTCGGGCTCTGGTCACTGGCGGTCTGGCTCTCGTAATCCAGATGCAAGTTTTGACCGGACTGCCTGAGCTGCCGGATCCGGCCGTCGGCGACGAGCTCGAAGAAGATGACGCCGCCCGTGACGCCAGCCTTGCGCATCACCCAGAAGTCGATCGTGAGCGGACACTTCCCCGTGATCGGAGTCGCGAGCTGCGCGAAGCCGTTGGTCGGCGCCTCGAACAGGACAGCGCCTGCCCCGTGTTTCACGAGCGCGGGATCGCTGACGTGCGAGATGCTGGCCGTGTCCGAGCTCCCTTCCTGCCACTGATCTTGACTCGCGCTCGACGCCTCGAAGTCGTCAGTGATGGCGGTTCGACACTGCGAGACGACGTCCGGCTCTCCCGTTGGAGCACCATCTAGGTCCGATGGAGTGGACCCCGACCCGCCATCGGCGTCGGGCGCCGTGCCGGCCTCCGGGCCATTGGCGTCGGCCACATCGACGTCTTCGTCGCGGAGGATCGTTCCGCAGGCGAGCACGAGACGCGCACCGAGCGCGAACGCTCCGAAGGTCACGAGCGAGCGTCTCACGACGAACATCGTCGCATGCGCCTGCGGTCTGTCAATCGAGCCGTCGTGGTCAGCGGACGCGAGCGACTCGCGTCACGTGTTCACGGCAGGTGCGGACGCCAGCGCGGGACCATCTCCGCGCGGACGATCTCGTATTCGTCCGGCGTATCGCACTCCATGCACCGGCGATCGTCGTCGAAGGCGACAGCGTCGATCGCTCGGGCGATCATGAGGCGCTGCGTGATGTCTTCGTGCTCGCTCCGCGTCTTCGCGGTCGAGAACTGCATGCACCATGCAGATGCCGCGAGCCAGAGCGCGTGGTCTTCGGGCTCGAGCAAGAGGAGGCCGGTGGCCTCGCCGAGGCAGCGCATCCCGCGGACGAGCGGCGTGCTCAGCAGACCTTTTCCGTGCACGCGCGGCATGCCGTCGCGTTCGTCGGCGAAGACCATGACCTCTTCGTCCGTCTCGCGGAACTTGCTGCACACCAGCGTCTTCGAGCGGGGGCCCGGCGCGCTCGCAAGGTCGGCGAAGAGCGTCGGATCGTAGACGACGTCCGCATCCATCAGCACGACGCGCGAGCGGCCATCGAGGATCTTGTGCTCACTCGTGAACGCGAGGTGCGTCGAGTGCCCGCTGCCCGACTGGTCGCCGGGGAAGTCGTTCATGATCCACGTGGCGGGGATCTTCTCCATCGCGGCGATGCGCGTGCCGTACGTGACGGTGCTCCCGACGAGATAGATCTCCTTGGCGCCGTGCGCAGCGAGCGAGCGCAAGTGCCAGTCGAGGAAGGTCAGCCCCGTCTCGTCGAGCGGCAGGAGCGGCTTCGGCGTGTTCTGCGCGGCAGGTGCCTTCGAGATGCGCCGGCCCATTCCGGCAGCGAGGATGATGGCCTTGTCGATCTTGGCGTTGCTCACGGGGTGCGCTCGGCGTTCGTCGTGGGGGAGGGATAGCTACGGAGCACGAGGCGCGCGAGCATCATCGTCGAGAGCCACATGAAGATCGCGTAGCAAAGGGCGAAGAGCTGCGACTCGAGGAACAGCCCGGTCAACGCACCGACGTGCAGGATGCCGAGGCCGTTGTCGAAGGACAGGAACGAGAGAAGCGAGGCGAAGCGGCGGAACTGCGGATCGTTCGCGCGTGCGCGGATGACACCGACGCTGTTTCCGTCCTTCGGCCTGACCTCATAGAGGAGGACCTGGAAGCAGTCGAAGTAGATGCCCCAGTACCCGAGGAACGTGCCCTTGCCACTCTCGACGAGGGCCTTCTTCTCGCGGATCTCGTCGATGACGCCGTCCTTGCTCTCGCGGAGCGCCGACGTGATCTTCCGCTTGTAGAAGTCCCACGCGTTCGCGCACAGGCCACCGAACGCGAGCATCGAGCAGACGATGACGACGCCGCGCGTGCCGAGGCTGAGCCGATACGTCATCGCGGTCGAGAGCGTGATGAACGCGATCGAGTCGGCGATCTCGTCGAGGGCGCGGCCGAACGGCGAGGACGTGCCACGAGCGCGCGCGAGCACGCCGTCGAAGCAGTCGAGGATCATCCGCACTTCGCAGAGGACGAACGCGAGGACGAGCCAGCCCTTGCCCTGCGTGAACGCGACGAGCGCCGCCGCGGCGAGCCCGAACGCGATGTGCGTGTACGTGACGTGGTTCGGCGTCAGCCACGAGATCCGGCCGAGGATCGGAAGGAGCGCCCGTGCCGCCGGGTAGCGATAGAAGCGGTTCGGCGGATCGACCGTCGATTCGATGATCGAGTCGACGACCGACGACGGCACGTGGACGCCGGAGACCTCCTCGAGATCTCCCGCGTCCATCACGGGCGTGATGTTCGATGCAGCGTCAGCCGAGGGCGGCACGAAGCGAGGCGACGAGTCGGTCGAGATCGCGCTCCGTGATTTCGCCCATGACCGCGATGCGGAAGATGGCTCCATCGAACTTCCCTTGTCCTGCGTAGATGACGAATCCGTCGTTCTTCAGGTGCGCATGCAGCGCTTCGTACGTCTTCCCCTCGGGCAGACGGAACGCGGTGAGCGTCGCGCCGTACACGGCCTCGTCCTCGAGCAGCAGCTTCACGCCGAGCTCGCGGAGCGCGCTCCGCACGCGCGTCGAACGGGCGACGTACGTTGCGTGCCGGGCCTTCCACCCGCCCGAAGCCGCGAGCTCGTCGAGCGCGGCGTCGAGCGCGAAGGTCACGTGCGTCGGCAGCGTGAACGGGGTCGAGCCCTTCGCCTGCTCCGCAGCGTGGCGATGCAGATCGAGGTACACGCTCGTCGCTCCCGAAGGCCGGGCGAGCGCCGCGTCGCGGACGAGGACGAACGAGACGCCCGGCGCGCCGTGGACGCACTTGTTCGCCGTCGCGGCAGCCGCTTCGATGTTCCACTCGTCCCAGCGGATGTCCTCGCCGGCGAAGCTCGAGACGGCGTCGACCAGGAGCGGGACGCCCGCCTTCTTGCAGATCGCGCCGAGGGCGGCGAGGTCGTTGAGGCGACCGGTCGTCGTCTCGTGGTGGACCGCGAGGACGTGGCCGAAGGAGCCTCCGGCGATCGCCTTCTCGGCAGCCGCGAGATCCATCCCGCTCGTCCAGGCAGACGTCACGATCTCGTGACGCTTGCCCTGGGCGCGGAGCATCGCCGCCATGCGCTCGCCGTAAACGCCGTTCGCGACGACGAGCGAGCTCTCGGAAGGCGAGATGACCGACAGCATCGTCTCGACGGCCGACGTTCCGGAGCCGCCGACGAGCACCGGCGTGAATCCGGCCGCGCCGTAGATGCCGCTGATCTTCTCCCGCACGCGGCCGACGAGCGCCTTGAACTCGGGCTCACGATGGCAGACGTCCTCGCTCGCGAGCGCGGCGCGGACCTTGGCCGTCATCGTGACGGGACCTGGGTTGAGGAGGATCATGCCGATGGTGCTCCTTTGATATGAGCGCGGAGGCGGTTCGCGACGTCGCGCGGCGTGACCTTCGGGCGAGGCAGATCGGCGGGCGCGCCCGGCTTGGTCTTGACGTGGAGGAAGCGCAGGCCGTCCGTACGATCGGCGAGCGCCTTCTCGAGCTCGTCCGCCGTCGCGACCCGCTGCACGCTCGGGTACCCGCACGCGTGGGCGCAGGTCGCGAGGTCGACCGAATGCGTGACGGTCGACTGCGTGCCGGTCGAGTCGTGCGCTTCGTTGTCGAGGAGCACGTGGACGAGGTTCTTCGGACGCTCGTAGCCGATCGTCGCGAGGCAGCCCATGCGCATGAGGAGCGCGCCGTCCCCGTCGAGGACGACGACGCGGCGATCGGGACGAGCCCACGCGAGGCCGAGGGCGAACGTCGAGGCGCAGCCCATCGAGCCGACCATGTAGAGCTGGTTCGGGCGGTCCTCGCAGGCATACAGCTCGCGGCCCGTGTAGCCCGTGGTGGCGACGACGAGATCCTCCGGGCGGAGCGCCTTCTGCACGGCGCGGAGCGCATCGGTGCGCGACGGCCGATCGGCGACGTTCGCAGGGAACGCAGGACCCGTGAGCGGCCCCGTCGCGATCTCGCGCGCCGTCGGCTTCGACGTCAGCTTGTGCGCCGCGACGCTGTCCTTCTTCATGACGAAGGCGAACGGCATGTCCGTCTTCGCCATGTGCGAGACGGCCTTCTCGAGCGCGGAGGCGACCTCGCTCTCTTCCGTCGGGAAGTAGGACCAGCCGACGTTCATCGTCTCGAGCATCTTGGTCGTGATCTGACCCATCAGCTCGTGCTGCGGCTCGTCCTTCGGACCGCCCGGCTCGCCACGGAGCGTCACGATGAGGAGCGTCGGGATCTTGAAGATCGCGTTCAGCGAGGTGAGGGGAGAGACCGCGTTGCCGAGCCCCGAGTTCTGCATCATCGCGATCGCGCGCTTGCCGCCGAGCTCGGCGCCGCTGGCGATGGCGACGGCATCACCCTCGTTCGTCGCGCCGATGTACGACAGGTCCGGGGCGTCGATGACGTAGTTGATGAACGGCTTCACGTAAGAGCAGGGCACGCCCGTGTAGAGCGAGAAGCCCGCGAGCTTGGCCGTCTCGACGAACGACTTCGCCTCGATCATGCGAACGCTCCGCCCTTCACGACGTCGCCGAGCGTGTTGACGTCGAGCCAGCCGCCGCGCGAGTAGACGACGCGCACGGTCTTGCCGTCCTTCACGAGGCGGCGAAGGAGATCGGGCATCGACAGCTTCGCGAGCTCGCCCGGGGGAAGCTTGTCGAGCATCTCGGCGATGATCTTGCCGCCGGCCGCGCTCGTCTTGAGGATGCCGGTCCACTCGCCGGTGATGCCCGGAGTGTCGTGCGCCGACGCCATGTCCTTCAGCGTCACGTTGCCGAGCAGCGTCTTACGCGAGTGCGGCTCGCTGCAGATCGCCCAGTCCGTGCGGCGGGGCTTCGCGTCCTTGGGCTGGTTGTCCTCCTGCGCGGGGAGCGAATCGACGGCGACGACGAAGTCACCTTCGGCATCGAGCAGCTCGTCGAGGACGTGCTTCTTGAAGATGACGTCACCGTAGGAGACGAGGCACGCCGCGCCTTCGAGCGAGGCCTTCGCGGTCGCGAGCGAGGCGACCTCGCCCGTCGTCGCGTACGCGTCGTTGTCGACGTAGGTCGCGCCGGGGAGGTTCACCGCCTCCTTCGCGAAGCCGCGGACGACGACGAGGTCGCGGACGTTCGCCGAGCGGTACGCATCGAGGATGTGCCCGAGGATCGCCTTGCCGGCGATCGGGACCATGCACTTCGGCTTGTCCTTCACGAGCTCGCCGAGCTCGTCGCCGCGACCGGCAGCGAGGACGATCCCGCGCGTGACGGCGCCGCCCTGCGGGAGATAGGCCTTCTCGGCCTGCTCGAGCTCGTGCTCGCCCTGGAGGCGGAAGACGTCGGCGAGCGGCGCGACCTTCTCCTCGACGTTCATGAGCGACTGATCCTGGAAGATCTGCTTCGCCGTCGCCTGCATCGTTGCGAGCGCAGAGCGCATCAGGTGGTTCGCCCAGATGACGATCTTGAAGCCGGCCTCGCGGAAGACGTCCGTCGGCGTCGTGTAGTACTTGGTCGGGACGATCACGAGCGGGAGGCGGTCACCCCACTCCTTCTTGAACGCGAGGATCTCGGCGGCGTTCTTCTTCGAAGAGTGGATGAGGACCGCGTCGGCGCCGGCCTTGCGGTACTCCTCGCCACGCTTCAGGGCCTCTTCGAGGCCGTGGCCCGCGATGAGCGCCTCGACGCGCGCCACGACGACGAAGTCCTCGTCGCGCTGGGCCTCCTTCATCGCGCGGATCTTGCCCGCAAACTCATGCATGTCGGCGAGCGGCTGCGCCGTGCCGCGGATGAAGCTGTTCGTCTTCGGGAAGAGCTTGTCCTCGATGCACACGCCGGCGATGCCGCGCTGCTCGAGCTTCGTCACGAGGCGGCGGGCCGAGTTGAAGTTGCCGTAGCCGGTGTCGCCATCGAGCAAGATCGGTACGGTGGTGGCGTCGGCCATGAACTCGACGACTTCCATCACCTGGGTCCAGCTCGCCTCGTTGTTGTCGCGAACGCCGAGCGCCGCGGAGATGGAGAGGCCGCTACCCCAGATCCCTTCGAAGCCCGCCTCTTCCGCGATTTTCGCGGAGAGCCCGTTGTGAGCCTCCATCAGGAAGTGGAGGCCAGGCCCCTTCAGCATGTTCTTGAGCAGCGTGGTCTTACGGGACTTCGAAACTGGTTGAACCATCGGCTCACCGACAAAGCAAAGCGTGAACCCGATCGCGGCAAGCGCGGCAGGAACGCGCGGATCACTGAGAAGCGGCCTCGTAACACGGACTTCTCCGGGGTGCCCGTCCGTAGAAGTGCGAATTCTGCTACGCAGTTGGGGCCCCAATGATTTCGCGGCGCGAACGTTTGGACCCAGTGCGGGAAGTCGTGCGAACGGGGCCGGACTGTGAGCTAGATCACGGGAGCGTGTCTTCGAGGAGCGGATGACGACCGAGAGCCTGCTCGTCTTCTCCGACGTCCATCTCGGAAGCGATCTCAACGACGGAGGCCCCAGTGTGCCTCGATCGGCGGCGATCGATCGCGATCTCGCGGCGCTTTTGGAGCATTACCGGAGGACGCCTCCGCACGGCGATCGATGGCGCCTCGTCATCGCGGGCGATTTCGTCGACTTCGTCGGCATGTCGATCGATCCGCGCGATGGCGACGAGCTCGAGACGGAGCTCACGGACGCCGAGCGCGCGTTCGGCCTCGGAGGCGCCCACGATCACGTGCGTCTGAAGCTACGACGCGCGGTCGCTCGTCATCCGGACGTCTTCGACCAGCTCGCGGCGTTCGTCTGCGAGGGCAACGCGATCACGTTCGTGAGCGGCAACCACGATCTCGAGATGCACTGGGACGGCGTGAAGGCCGACATCCACGCTCTCCTCGCGCGCGGCCAGACGTCGATCGAGGAGGTCGCCGCGCGCGTCGACTTCGAGCCGTGGTTCTTCCACCGCGAAGGCCTCGTGTACATCGAGCACGGGCATCAGTTCGATCCGTTCTGCGCCACGCCTTACGTGTTCGCGCCGCTCTCGCCGCTGGATGCGCGCCGCGTCCTTCCGTCGCTCAGCGACACGCTCCTCCGCTACATCGTCCGGCGCACGCCCGGCATGAGGGAGTACGGCCACGAGAACCGCGGGCTCGCGAGCTACATCTCGTGGGGCCTCATGCTCGGCGCACGCGGGACGGCGGCCCTGTTCTCGCGCTTCTTCGGCGCGGTCTTCACGCTGCGCGACATCGCCCGTGCCTACGAGACCCCGAGCGGCGCACGCATCCGTGAGGAGCACGAAGCGCGATTGGCCGAGGATGCGAGGGCGAAGGGCGTACCGGAGTCGCGTCTGCGCGAGGCGCTAGCGCTCCACGTCGACCCCATCGGGCGGACCCCACGCGGCGTCCTCGCCAGCGTGATGCTCGATCGACTGTCGGTCTTCGCCGTGATGGTCGTCGTGCTCGGCGCGATCGCCGCGCTGCATTCGAGCCTCGGCGGGTATGCGTTGCACATCACCGCCGCGCTGCTCGTCGTCTGGGCGATCCTCCACGTTCTTCTCTCGCGCGGACGTCCCGACGTCGATCCGGCTGCCATGATGAGCCTCCGTGCGGCCGATCTTGCGAAGCTCTTCCCGTCGTCCTTCGTCGTGATGGGGCACACGCACGTGCCGACGACGAAGCCTCTCGGGGGTGACGCCGTCTACATCAACCTCGGCTCCTGGGCAGAGGAAGAGCCTCCCGCGAACGAAGACGCCTCGAAGGTCTACCGCGCGGCGCGCACGCATCTCGTCGTCCACGCCAAGCACGATCGGCACGAGGCGCATCTCTACGAGTGGAGATCGGGCGAAGGCCCGCGCGTCGTTACCTCCGTCGCGCGTCTCGTTCGCGACGAGGCGCCCACCTCGGCCACGCGCCAAGCGAGCTGACGCGAGGTCGCGCTCTCGAAAAGTCAGCGCTCGCTGACTTTGTCTCTGTGTAAGCGCACGTTGACATGAGGGCGGAGCGCGCGCCTGGATAGCGTCCCACGCGAACGCGCCTTGATTGTAAGCGAACGCTGACTTAGCTTCTTTGTAAGCGAACGCTGACTCGGGCACGAGAACAAGCGAGGGCACGATGATCGTCCGAACACCTGCCGACCTCGGGTTGCTCATCCGGGCGCGGCGACGCGAGCTCGGCCTCGACCAGCAGGCGTTGGCGAAGCGGGTCGGAGTCAGCCGCCTCTGGATCATCGAGTTCGAGCGCGGGAAGCCGAGGGCCGAGATCGGCCTCGTCCTCCGGACCCTCACGGCGCTCGATCTTCATCTCGATGTATCGAGTGCCGGTCCGCACGCCGCCTCGCCGTCGCGCGTGCCTGCCCCGCCCGACATCGACGCGATCGTCGAAGCTGCGAGGAAGCGGCGGTGAAGAACGCGGCGAAGGCTCCGACCGAGCTCGTCGTCCTGCTCGGCGACGATGTCGTGGGTCGCTTGTCGAGCGGTGCGGGCGGCAAGCTCGCGTTCACATATGACGATGCCTGGCGGCGCGATCCGAACGCCTACCCCCTCTCGGTGTCGATGCCGCTCGCTGCACGCGACCACGGAGGCGTCGCCGTCGCCGCTTATCTCTGGGGCCTCTTGCCCGACAACGAGGTCATCCTCGAGGCCTGGGCGAAGCGGTTCCAGGTGTCCGCTCGCAGCCCGTTCGCGCTCCTCGCGAACGTCGGCGAAGACTGCCCGGGTGCGGTGCGCTTCGTCGCGCCGGGGCGCCGTGACGAGGTCGCGCGTGAAGGAGACGGCGCGATCGATTGGCTCGACGAGCGCGGGATCGCGGAGCGCCTGCGCGCGCTCCATGCGGATCCGTCGGCGTGGCGCGCCGCGACGGACTCCGGGCAGTTCAGCCTCGGCGGAGCGCAGCCGAAGACTGCGCTCTTCTTCGACGGAGCGCGCTGGGGGATCCCGTCCGGCAGGGTGCCGACGACGCATATCCTGAAGCCCGGAGCACCTCACCTACGAGGGCATGCCGAGAACGAGCACTTCTGTCTCGTGCTCGCCGGTGACCTCGGATTGCCGGTGGCGAGCTCGCGCATCCGTCACTTCGAAGACCAGGTGGCGATCGTGCTCGAGCGATACGACCGGCTCCGTCGTCCGGAAGGCGTCCTGCGAGTCCATCAAGAAGACTGCTGCCAGGCGCTCGGAGTCACCCCGGTCGACAAGTACGAGAGCACCGGGGGGCCCGGAGCACGGGACGTCGTCAATCTCCTGCGCGCTCGCTCGCGCGATGCGGTCGCCGACGTCGAGACCTTCATCGGCGCGCTCGCCTTCAACTGGATCATCGCCGGCACGGACGCCCATGCGAAGAACTATTCGGTCCTGATCGGCCGCGGAGGTGCGATCCGCCTCGCGCCGCTCTACGACGTCGCGAGCTTCCTTCCGTATGCCGAGCACGGGACGAGGAAGCTGAAGCTTGCGATGAAGATCGGCGGCAAGTATCGGCTCCACGAGATCGGCGCTCATCAGTGGACGAAGCTCGCGCGCGAGCTCGGCCGGGACCCCGCGGAGCTGACGGCGTCGCTCGGCGCCATGTGCCGTGCGCTCCCCGACCTTGCATCCGACGTCGCAACGCGGACGCAAGCGGAGGGTCTCTCTCATCCGGTCATCGCTTCGCTCGCGCACCAGATCCAGACCCGCGCGCGTGCGTGCGCAGCGCTGCTGGAGAGCGACGGCGTGAGCCATGGCCGCGAGCGGTTGGATTGACCTCGCCTCGCGCTCGCGCGGTGGGAGAGGCCGGCCGGATCGGGCTCACGCGCGCGAGCTTCAGCGCGGGAAGACGGCGATCGCCGTCGGCGCCGCTGCGCTCCATGCGAACGAAGCGGCGGTGCCGAGCGCGGCGGCGATCGCTGCGAAGAGCACGGTCGCACCGAGATGAAAGCGCGCCATGTGCTTCATCGTCAGCAGGAACGGCAGCGCTCCGACGGCGGCCACGACGAAGAAGAAGGTCGACCCCATCCCGAGCACGCCCGCGACGAAGAACGCCGTCGCCGCGGCGAGCATCAAACCGACGCCCCACGTCCGTTCGCACAGCGCGGCGCTCGCGCCGAAGGCGAGCCCGAAGGCTGCCACGGCGGTGACGAAGCGGCCGACGTTTCCTTCGGAGCTCGTCGCGCAGCCGACGATCACGTCGAACGCGACCACGTGAACGGCCAGGAACGAGACGACGACGTGAAGAGGCAGCCGGCCCATGCCTCTCATTATCCGTCCGACGAACCGTCGAGCAAGCGGCGCCGATGCCGCTGGCTCGGTGGTTGCGTGAAGATCGCACGCCTCCCCAGCCGTTCAGCGGTCGTCGAGCTTTCGTCGCGCCTATCTCACGGCGGGCTTCGCGTGTTAGAACCGCGCCACTTTCTTCCCCACGCAGTGGGGCTCATCGCATTTCAAACTCCGGCGGTGCCGGACCGAGCGAGGATTCATCATGCCCACCCGCAAGAAGATCGGACTCATTGGCGCAGGCAACATCGGCGGCGAGCTCGCGCGCCTCTGCGCGAACAAGGAGCTCGGCGACGTCGTCCTCTTCGACATTCCCGCGAAGGAGAACTTCGCCAAGGGCAAGGCGCTCGACCTCGAGCAGAACAGCGCAGTCCTCGGCTACGACTCGAGCATCACGGGCTCGAGCAAGTGGGAAGACCTCCAGGGCGCCGACGTCCTCATCGTCACCGCGGGCATTCCGCGCAAGCCGGGCCAGTCGCGCGACGACCTCGTCGCGGTGAACCTCCCGATCATCCGCGACGTCGCGAACAACGCGAAGAAGTACTGCCCGGACGCGTTCGTGATCGTCATCTCGAACCCGCTCGACGCGATGGTCTACGAGTACAAGCGCGTCACCGGCTGCGACAAGAGCAAGATCGCCGGCATGGCGGGCGTGCTCGACTCGGCCCGCTTCGAGCTGTTCCTCGCCCGCGAGGCGAACGTCAGCATCAAGGACGTCCGCGCGATGGTCCTCGGCGGCCACGGCGACGACATGGTGCCGGTCCTCTCGATGACGACGATCAACGGCGTCCCCGCGACGACGCTCATCGCGAAGGACAAGCTCCAGGCGATCGTCGAGCGCACGCGCAAGGGCGGCGGCGAGATCGTCAACCTGATGGGTACGAGCGCGTACTACGCGCCCGCGTCGTCGGCGGTCGCGATGGCCGAGGCGTACCTCCTCGATCAGAAGCGCCTCCTCCCGTGCGCCGCGTACCTCGACGGCGAGTTCGGCTACAAGGACCTCTTCATGGGCGTCCCGGTCGTCGTCGGCGGCAAGGGCGTCGAGAAGATCATCGAGATCCCGCTCACGGAAGAGGAGAAGGGCATGCTCGCGAAGAGCGCGAAGAGCGTGCAGTCCGTCGTCGACGTCGTGAAGAAGAGCTGATCTCTCTCGCTCCTCGCGACGAAGAAAAAGGCCGGAGCGCTCGTCGAGCGGCTCCGGCCTTCGCGTATCGGCGCTTCCCGTTACTTCGTCACTTCGGCGGAGGCGCCGCGATCAGCTCGAGGTCGAGCCCGGCCGGGTACTGGAAGCTCGTGTTCTCACCGAACCCGATGACCTGCACGCCGACGGGCTTCGCAGCCGTCAACGTGTGAGCGCCTTCGTGGCCGGTCTTCGTGAGATCGACGCGGTGCACGCCGAACGGACCGTCGCCGATCGGGGTCCACGGCGCCTCGATGGGCGCGCCGTCGATCTGGACCGCCGCGTCCTTCGGGGCCGTGATGTCGGCGTAGAGCACGGGGTAGTCGTCCGGCGCGAGGAAGACGTACTTCGTGCGGAACTGCTCGACCGCGGCGAACTGGCTCTGGTCGGGATCACCGCGCTTGTCCATCATCGTCCGGTCGTACGCCTGCGCGCCGAGGAGGAACGTCGCGACGCCGAACTCGTGGTTGCCGACGACCTCGAACGCTTCGTTCTCGGTGACGATCTCGCAGTCGGCGACCTGACCGGCGTTGAGCGTGTCGGGGCACTTCTCCGGCTTCGACGGCGTGTACGTCAGCCGCGTGTCGTCCTTGTTGCCGTAAATGCGGACCCAGTGGCTCACCGGCGTGCCCTTCGGCCCGGTCGGCGGGTTGACGACGTAGTGCTTGCCGAGCGTCTCGGCAGGCAGCACCGTCTCCTCGATGTGATCGCAGGCCTGCTTGTCGGACGGGATGTCGATGCAGGGGACGCTCGCGATCACCTGGACAGGCTTGTTCGATTGCACGAGCGAGCCGCTGAAGTCGAACTGCTGTCCCTTCGGCGTCACGAGCTGCGCGACGTCGCCGGCCTTCGCGAGCTTCAGCGTCATCGTCTGACCGCCGTCCATCGCCGGGACTTCCTGACCGTTGACCGATGCGAGCACCTTCGCGGTCGATGCGAGCGCGACGGAGACCGTGGTGTCCGGCTGCGTCGTCGTGATCGAGAGCACCGTCCCGACGACGCCCGGCGCGTCAGGCCAGGGAGCGACCGAGGAGCCCTTCATGCCCATCACGCGATACGTGTTCGTCATCGCGGTGCTGGGGAGGAGGAGCGATGCGTCGTTCGAATACGAGAAGCAGCCGATCGGCTTCTTGCCACAGCTGACCGCTGTGCCGGGGCACCTCGACCAGTCCTTCGGCTGACCGTTCGACTCGGGGCCGCCCTCGCCTTTGTATTCGAACGCGTTGAACTGGTAGACGATGACCGGGGACGTGCTCACGAGGTGATAGGCGCCCTCGCTGACGATCACCGACTCCTCGAGATCCGGCGGTGCGCCGCAGGCGTCGGAGTCCCCGCCCTTCAAGGCCGGCACCCACGGCAAGTAGATCTTTCGGAGCTCTCCGATCGGGACCTTCGTCTCCTGGTTCGTCCCGTTCGGTCCGGTGACGGTGACCGTCGCGTCACGCACGCCGGTGTTCGCGACGACGACCGCATAGTCGAAGATCGACCACACTGCGTTCGGCGTGACGGTCGGCCAGTAGTCGCAGCCGACGTACGACTTCGAGTTCTTCGCCGTCTCACAATCGACCGGATCGCGAGGATTGCCGGCCTGCTCGCCGAGGTTTCCGTTCGGGCCGCCGGAGCCGCCGTCAGGAGACTCGAACGCTGGAGTGTTTCCGTTCGTGCTCGTGTCGAAGCTTTCGCGAGTCGAACCGCACGCGGCGATGAGCGAGAACGCGAGAGCTCCGCAGCCAAGAATGCCTGCACTGCGCATGCGGCGCTCTTACCAATCGCAGCCGCTTCGACCAATGCGGGCAAACGGCTGAGAACGTCGATTCCGCTCGAAGACACATGCGTCACGCATGACGGACGCGTTCCGACGAAGCCCTCGCGCGCCCGCACGAGAATTCTTCGCCGTCGAAGTAGCTCCACCACGGTGCGAGTCCGTCGGCGTCGAAGGGACCTTGACGACGGTGATGCGCCGGCGTGAAGGCACAGGAGATCCGATCTCGTGCGGCTGAGTGACGAGCGCGCGGCGAGATGTGGTAGCGTCCCGGCCCCTGTCTCGCCCCACGCAGACGTGGGGTTCTCTCAACCTCAGAGGTCCGCGTGAAGATCCACGAGTACCAAGGCAAACAGATCTTCGCCAAGTACGGCGTCCCGGTTCCGAAGGGCTATCCCGCATTCACGGTCGACGAGGCCGAGGCCGCTGCGAAGCGCCTCACCACCGAGACCGGGAACCAGCTGGTCGTCGTCAAGGCGCAGATCCACGCAGGGGGCCGTGGCAAGGGCGGCGGCGTGAAGGTCGCGAAGGGCGGCCCGTCCGAAGCACGTCAGCTCGCCGAGAAGATCCTCGGCATGCAGCTCGTCACGCACCAGACCGGCCCCGAGGGCCAGAAGGTGCGCCGGCTCTACATCGAGCAAGGGCTCGAGATGGCGCAGGAGCTGTATCTCGGCGCCGTCATCGATCGCGACAAGCGCCGCGTCGCCTTCATGGCCTCGACCGAAGGCGGCATGGAGATCGAGAAGGTCGCGGAGGAGACGCCGGAGAAGATCCTCACGGTGCACGTCGATCCCGTCGTCGGCCTCATGCCCTACCAGTCGCGCGAGCTCGCGTTCGGGCTCGGCCTGATGAAGTACGGCAAGGACACGGTCACGAAGTTCGTGCGCCTCATGGCGAGCCTCTACCGCTGCGTCATGGACGAGGACTGCTCGCTCGTCGAGATCAACCCGCTCGCCGTCCTCAAGAACGGCGACGTCATCGCGCTCGACGCGAAGATCAACTTCGACGACAACGCCGAGTTCCGCCACAAGAGCTGGGCCGAGCTCCAGGACAGGGACGAAGAGGATCCGGTCGAGCTCGAGGCGAAGGAAGCCGGGCTCAACTACGTGTCCCTCGACGGGAATGTCGGCTGCCTCGTCAACGGCGCGGGCCTCGCGATGGCGACGATGGACATCATCAAGCACGCCGGCGAAAAGCACGGCGTCGCGCCTGCGAACTTCCTCGACGTCGGCGGCGGCGCCACGCAGGAGCAGGTCACGAAGGCCTTCAGCATGATCCTGAAGAGCCCCAAGGTGAAGGCGATCTTCGTCAACATCTTCGGCGGCATCATGAAGTGCGACGTCATCGCGAACGGCGTCGTCGCGGCGGCGAAGGAGCTCGGCCTGAAGGTGCCGCTCGTCGTCCGTCTCGAGGGCACGAACGTCGAGCTCGGTCGCAAGATCTTGAACGAGAGCGGCCTCGCCATCCAGGCCGCGAGCACCATGGCCGACGGCGCGCAGAAGATCGTCGAGGCGGTCACCAAAGGAGCAGGCAAGTGAGCATCCTCGTCGGTAAGGACACCAAGCTGATCGTCCAGGGCATCACCGGCGGCGCGGGCTCGTTCCACGCCAAGCAGATGCTCGAGTACGGCACGAGCGTCGTCGGCGGCGTGACTCCGACGCGCGGCGGTGAGAAGTTCGAGGGCAAGGTCCCCGTCTTCGATACCGTCAGCCAGGCCGTGAAGGCGACGGGCGCGAACGCGTCGGTCATCTTCGTGCCTCCGCCGGGCGCGGCGGACGCGATCCTGGAGGCGTTCGACGCCGGGCTCGAGCTCGTCGTCTGCATCACCGAGGGCATTCCCGTCGTCGACATGCTCGGCGTCCGGCGCGTCCTCGAGGCGGCGCAGGCCGACGCGCGCGCGAACGGAAAGCCGATCCCGCGCCTCATCGGGCCGAACTGCCCGGGCATCATCACGCCGGGCGAATGCAAGATCGGCATCATGCCGGGCCACATCCACAAGAAGGGCAACATCGGCGTCGTCTCGCGCTCGGGCACGCTCACGTACGAGGCCGTCGGTCAGCTCACGGCGCTCGGCATCGGGCAGTCGACGTGCGTCGGCATCGGCGGCGACCCGGTCAACGGCATGGACTTCGTCGACGTGCTGGAGCTCTTCCAGAACGACCCGGACACGCACGGCGTCATCATGATCGGTGAGATCGGCGGCGGCGCGGAAGAGCGCGGCGCCGAGTTCATCAAGTCGAAGATGACGAAGCCGGTCGCGGCGTTCATCGCCGGCACGACCGCTCCGCCCGGCAAGCGCATGGGCCACGCGGGCGCGATCATCTCCGGTGGCAAGGGAACGGCGGCTGCGAAGATCGCCGCGCTCGAGGCAGCCGGCGCGAAGGTCGCCCCGACGCCGAGCGACATGGCGAGCACGCTCAAGTCGATGATGAGCTGACCGCTTCTTCATCACACCTGCGGACGCCGGGACCTCACTCGAAGTCTCGGCGTTCGTCATTTGAGGGCAAGCGGCGACGGACGGCTCGCGATGCGTGACGCGTCTACATCGCCCTATCGAAGTTGCGCGAGAGCCAGCTCCGACGTTGATCCGGAACGCTGCGGCATCCTACCGTTCAGAGTGATGCTGGCTCGCTCTCGACGCGCCCTCCTCCTGCCCCTCCTCACGTCCGTCGCCGTCGGTCTGTTCGCCGCGTGTGGAACCGACCAAGGCTCCGAATTCGCCGATAACGGCAACAGCAGCGGAAGCAGCGGAAGCAGCGGAAGCAGCGGGAGCAGCAACGGCGGATTCGGAGACCCGGACGATTCCGGACTGGCGGACGGCGAAGCTCAGTCGTTCGACGTGCAGCCGAACACGCTCCAGACAGTCACCGTGACGGCAGGTCAATCGACGCCGAACGTGACCTTCAGTGCCGTCGTGAACGGCCAGCCGATCAACGTCGCGTGGAGCATCGACCGCGGCGAGGTCGGGCTCATCGCGCCAGGTCCTTCCGCATCCGGGGTCTTCGTTCCGAGCGGCAAGACGGGTGGGCTCGTGACGATCACTGCCGGCCTCAACGGGCGGTTCGTTCAGCGGCAAGTCTTCGTCAAGCTCGTGGGAGAGCAGAACGGCGCCGACCTCGCGATTCCGAGTCAGGCGGCGCAAGTCCCGAGCACGGTCGCCGATCTCAAGGCGGGAGGTGGAATCGGTGGCGTCGGCGGTGAAGGGCTCGGGCCGGCCGTCACCGACAACACGACGACGACGGCGCTGCAGACGCCGGCGGAGAACGGCGCGGCGCAGAAGCTGACGCTGCTCTACCCATACGACAAGACGGTCTTCCCTCGGGGCCTTCTCGCGCCGCTGCTCCAGTGGAGCTCTTCGCTCGGCAGCGTCGATGCGGTCCAGATCAAGCTGTCGACAAGCAGCGGATCGTTCTCGTGGACGGGCACGTTCGCCCGCCCGGCGATCTTGTCGCAAACGGGCGGCGCGTTCGTCCGTCACCCGATTCCGCAAGACGTTTGGGCAATGGCGACCAACTCTGCGGGCGGCCCGACGACGAACAACACGCGTGACGATCTGACGGTGAGCCTCGTCGTTGCGAAGGGCGGCGTCGGCTACGGTCCGATCACGCAGACGTGGACCATTGCGCCAGGGCGCTTGGCGGGCACCGTTTACTACAACTCGTACGGCACGCAGCTCGTCAAGAACTCGAACGACAACGACTTCAATGGGAAGCAATACGGCGCGGCCGTGCTGAGCATTCGTGAAGGCGAGGCCGGCCCGTCGGTGGTCGCCGGTCCCGCGGGCGCCTACACGGGTGCGGGTTGCCGTGTCTGCCATTCGGTGGCGCAAGACGGCAGCCGCCTCATCGTGCAGCAGGGCCAGAACTACGCTCGAACGTCGACGTACGACTTGAAGAACGGCAACGCCGAGACATCACTGAGCGGCTACGACAATCTCTTCGGCTGGGCAGGACTCTCTCCGGACGGCAAGATGGCGTTCACGAACGCCGCCGATCTGGCTGCAAGCGCGCCTGCGAGCAAGCTCTACGCGTTTCCGCCCACGTCGACGACTCCGCTCGCCGCGACGGGCATCCCGGCGGATCTGAAAGCCGGAACGCCGGCGTTCTCACCGGACGGCAAGCGCGTCGCTTTCGACTTCATCGCCGGAACGATCGGCACGACGACGGGCAACGGCACACAGCTCGTGGCGCTCGATTTCGATCCGACCACGTTGGGCTTCACCAACCTGCGGGTGCTCGCCACGATGACCGGCGGCAAGCGCGCCGGCTTCCCGTCGTTCTTCCCGACGAACGACGCGGTGGCATTCCACTACCAAATCACGAATTCGAATCATCGATACAATACTTGGCATAACGCGACGGCTCAGATCTGGTGGTCGGACCTGGCGACCGGGACAGCAAAGGCACTCGAACAGCTCAATGGCCTGAATCCGGGCGGGGCCAGCTCGTATCTCCCGACGGGGCCGAGCCACGGGACCGACGCGAATCTGAACTACGAGCCGACCGTGAATCCGGTCGCTTCGGGCGGCTACATCTGGGTGATTTTCACGAGCCGACGTCTCTACGGAAACGTGGCGACCACCGACCCGTGGCAGAGCGATCCGCGCAACTACGACATGATGGATCTCTCGAAGACGACGACGAAGAAGCTCTGGGTCGCCGCGATCGATCTGAACGCGCAGCCTGGAACCGACCCGAGCCATCCGGCATTCTATCTCCCCGCGCAGGAGCTGCTCGCCGGCAACGCACGAGGCTTCTGGGTGCTCGATCCATGCCGCGCCGACGGTACGACCTGCCAGAGCGGCGACCAGTGCTGCAACGGCTTCTGCCAGCCGTCGACCAAGGACCCCGCCGCGTTGGTGTGCTCGAACAAGCCGCCGAACGCGTCGTGCTCGAACCCGCAGGAGAAGTGCACGACGGCCGCCGACTGCTGCGACAAGACGAATGGCTGCGTCAACGGCTTCTGCGCCGTTACCGGTCCCAAGTAGCGGCTGCGCGGTCTGCTCGAGAGGTAGGGCGGAGCCACGCGCGTCCCGCGCGATGACGGCTGAAGTTGGGATCCGGGTTGGGTGCACATTCCGAGCTGGGCAACCGAGCCCGAGCCCGTGACCGTGACCGAGCCCGAAATCAGCGTCACCCGAAGCTTCGAGCGACCTTCACGCCCATTGCCATGAGGCAGAGACTGAAACACTTGTTCGGCGGGACGAGGAGCTCGACACCGAGTCGGTCCACGTCGAGGTATTCATAAGGGGTCGCCATGTACGATCGTCGGCTCGACGGGTTCCGTACTCTTGACGACCGCATCGGGCGCGGTCACGCGCTCGGGCGCGGGCTCGGGAAATTTCGATCACACGATCGGTCTTTGCCCGTAGTGGATCTGCACCCATCCGGCGTCAGTCCCGGATCCCGATCTCCGTGCGCTCGAGGGCGAGCTCGAGATCCGCGAGCACTCGTCGCGACGCGTTCAGCCCTGCAACGCCGAGCACGCCGCCTGCGGGGCCACATCCGCGCCCGCACGCGTAGAGGCCGCTGATCGGAGTCGCGGGAGCAAGTCGATCACCGAAGACGAGCGTGTCGTCGACGTGGCCGAGATGACCTCGCGTCACGCCGAAGTGCGTCTCGAGCTTCTTCGGGTGATAGAGGACGGCGTCGGCGACGAGCCCGCGCGCGCCCGGCGCAAACGTCTCGAGGACATCGAGCACGGCGTTCGTGAAGCGCTCTTCCTCCGCCGCCCAAGTCGTGCCGGCGAGGTCGTAAGGAGCCCACGGGACGAGGAGGGAGGCGGAGTGATGTCCGTCCGGATCGCGGAGCGAGTCGTCCGCCGCCGTCGGGAAGACGCACTCCACGGGCGGATCGGCAGGAAGCCGACCCACGTTCGCATCGGAAAACGCGCGACCGAGAGCGCGCACGGCATCTTCTTCGCCGCCTGGAAGCAGGAACGTCGTCGCGCGGTGCTGTCCGTGATCGTCGGGGAGCGACGCGAAGCGAGGAAGCGACGTGAAGGCGAGCGCCAGCTTTGCGATCCCGCCCGGTCGCGTGAACGCGTCGATGCGGCGGCTGTACTCTGCAGGAAATCGCTCCGCGCCGACGAGCGCTCGAAGCCGCCATGGATCGGCGCTCGCGACGACCGAGGTCGACCGGATCATGCGTCCGTCCGCAAGGACGACGCCGGTGACGGTGTTGCCTTCGACGACGATCTGCGTGACGGCGGCGCCGGTCACGAACGCCGCGCCGGCGGCTTGCGCCTGCTCGGCGATGGCTCGGGCGAGAGCGCCGAGGCCACCGAGCACGACGGCATCGCCGCCTCCTGTCCTGCTGCATGCAGC
>JAEXCN010000467.1 GCA_023402175.1 Pseudomonadota bacterium
CGCATTCGCATCGATGGCAGCGAGGAGCGACGAAGGCGGAGGACGGCTCGGCGAGATTGGCTGGGCCGGGGAGCTGACCTTGAGCGAGCCCCCGCCGACGATCGCCATCGGTGCGGGCACACGCGAAGGCGAGAGCGGCGATGTTCCGGGCTTGAGCCCCAGCGCGCCGAAAGGCGACGTGATGCTCTTCGCCTCCGGGACGATCGGCACTTCGGAAGAGCTCGCGCCTAGGCCGGACGGCCTGCTCGGCGGCGGCGCCGGCGCCGGCGCGCCGGTCTCGCGCTGGCGCTGCAGCTTCGCGAGCGCTTGCTGGAAGTCTTTCGGGAGCGATGCGTGGGTCTCCGCGTCCTCGCGTCCACTGATCGAGGGATGCGGCGGACGCGGCGGCTGGCTCGCCGGGCGCGGCGGAGCGGCCGTCGTCTTGACCGACTCCGGCTCGATCGTCACTTTCGGCGCGCTCAGGACCTCGGCCGGATCGGCCAGCGACACGCGCGGCGGCAGCGGGGCCTTGGGGTTACGCGTGGGAATGGCGCGAGCTCCAGCCGGAGGTGCTTGGGAGGCGGATCGCGGCTCGATGCGCGAGACGAGCTTCGAGCCGCCCTGGACGGGAGGCTCCTGACGAGCAGACTTCGGCGCTCCAGGCTCCGCCATCGCCATCACGAAAATTACAGGCAGCACAAAACACGCCAGTGCTTTGTTCCGTCGACCCAAGCATACGCGTTCAGATGCGTTCTGTCGCTCGGGACGTGCACCGGGGCGAATTCAGGTCGAGCGCGGAACGCGCGATCGGATCGCGGCTGGCCTTTTCCGCATTCCAACACGACTGTGGCTACTGGCTGATCCATGAGCACGGCTCTTCCTTTGCCCAGGCTGGAGGCCGCAGTCCGCCGTGTGATACTTCGCCGTCGTGGACAAGACCGAACGTCGCCAACAGATCCTCCGAAGCGCGCGCGACGTGTTCGCGAAGCATGGCTATCACGCTGCCAAGATCGACGACATCGTGGCTGCTGCCGGTGTCGCGCGGGGCACCTTCTATCTCTACTTCGAAGACAAGCGCGCCATCTTCGAGGAGATCGTCGACCGAACCTTCGCGCGTCTCGGGATGTCGATCGTGCGCGTCGATACCGAGCACCCGACCCGCACCGTCGGCGAGCAGGTCCGCGACAACATCCGTGCGATCGTCCACGCCCTGCTCGAGGATCCCGCGACGACGAAGATCCTCCTCTCCGACGCAGTCGGTCTCGATCCTGCGTTCGATCGGAAGCTCATCTCCTTCTACGAGGAGACCGGCAAGCTGCTCGAATCGTCGCTCGCCGACGGCCAGGGTCGCGACATCGTCGCGCCCGGCGACACGCGAATGTTCGCGATCATGACGCTCGGTGCGATGAAGGAGATCATGTACCAGGTCACGATGCGTGGCCTCGAGTACTCCGAGGACCGCATCGTCGAGCAGATCTACAGCTTCCTCTGCAGCGGCTACCTGCGAAGCGAGCGCTGAAGCCGACGTCACCCCACGGCGCGAGAAGAGTCAGCGCGGTCTCTTGCGGGGAAGGACGACGTGGCGAATGAAGTTTCGCAGGGTCTCTGCGCCGTGAGGGGCGTCGACGGAGCGCTCGCGGATGGCGTGCGCGTCGAGGCCTTCGGCCGTCACGAGATGCGCGCGCGCCTCGACGTACCCGCGCATGGCATCGCCGTCGATCTCGGGATGGAACTGCACGGCCTTCGTCGTGTTGCCGACGGCGAAGATGGCGTGGCGCTCGAGATCCGTCTCGGCGAGGAGCGTCGCTCCCGGCGGGAGCTTGACGACGCTGTCGACGTGCGTCGCGTTCGCGGTGAACGTCCTCGGAAGCCCCGAGATGAGCGGGTGATCGGCCGGGGCGCCGTCAAGGACGCGAACGGTGACGGTGCCAATCTCGCGCCCACGCGGGTTCTTCGCGACGAGCCCGCCGAGCGCTTGTCCGATCATCTGGTGGCCGAAGCAGATCCCGAAGAGCGGCACCTTGTGCTCGTGGAGATCGCGGATGAACGCCTCGGTCCGCAGCATCCAAGCAGCGCGCTCGGTGACGCTGCTGCTGGAGCCGGTGATGATGAATCCATCGGCGTCCGTCGGACGCGGAAGCGGCGCGTCCACGTTACGGACGTCGTGCTGCTCCCAGTCAGCGCTCCACACGGGCTCTGCCTCGCGGCGGATCCACGAAAAGAACTCACCGCGGCGTGCAGCGACCGGCGGCGCAGCATCACCGGCCCGGAGAACGAGGAGCTTCACGGCCGCATCTCTAGCACGCCGGACGGAAAGCGAGAGCGCACGCCTTGGCGACCAAGCTCTCCCGTTCAACGCGGATGCGGCCCTCGGCGTGACGCGATGATCGAGTAGGCCGTCGGGACGAGCGTCGCCGCGAAAAAGCAGCCGATCGCGGTCGCGCGCCCGCCCACACCGCCGAGCAGGCTCACGGCGGCGCCGGCGATGCCGCCCACGATCAGCGAGTAGCTCGCGATGCGATGGATCCGCTCCCAGCCTTCCTCGTTCGTCGTTCCGCCGATCATGCTCACGAGCGGGGCGCGCCGGAGCCGGCGGAACACGAGCCCGAGTCCGACGAAGAGCGCTCCCGTGAGCAAGAACAGCGGCTCGGTGAACGAAGCGCCCGGCACGAGCGCGACGTAGAGGATCGCCATGTGCACGGCCGAGATGAAGGCTGCGGTCATCATCGCGAGCAGCGCGGTCGATGACTCCGTCGGACGCTTCTGCTCGTCACGGACGAGCCCGGGCGCGACGAACCTCACGAAGCTCCACAACAGCAGCGCGAGCACCGGAAGCGCCCACGCCCCGTACGACCGCGCCATCCAGCGGTCGGGCTGGCCCGAGATGTCGAAGTGCATCGGGACCTGCTCGGGGAGCCGCGAGAACAGAACAGCCGAAGCGAAGACGGCAGCGCCGATCGACAGGAGCGCCAACCCATCCCAAAGCCTCCACTTCATGCCTCGACTCCGAGCATCATCTCTCGGAGCAGGTTGGCGCCGGCGCGCACATTCGCAAGCGCGACCTGGGCGTTTCCCCTGCCTTCGACGCCCGAGCGGGTCAGCGGACGTAGATCTCGCGGATCTCCCAGCTGGTCTGATCGACGCAATCGACGCCGACGCCGAGGCCGAACGGTCTCGTATTCATCAGCCTCCGCTGGACGGTGCGAATGCCGCGCGTCGAGGAGCGGTACGTCCCTAGCCAGAAGTTCTGTGCGGCTTCATCACACCGCTTGAGGGTCCCGGCGAACCGGATCGCGCTCCCGTTGCTCGCGCGAGCCATGTTCACGTCGCGATCGAAGCGGTCGACCGCGAGATCGAAGGGGCGAAGGTTCGTGTCGGGGCCATCGGGATCTCCGAACAGGTGCCAGCAGCTCACGTGGCCGCCGAAGCTGTACGTGGCCATGATTTCGCTCCATGGCTCGACGTCGGCGATCGTGAAGACATGGCTCGGGCTCGCCTTGCCTGGCGCCGCTCCGCAGTTCCCGACCGTGGCGTTGACCGAGAAACCGATCCCGCCATGCGCATCCGTCGTGCGGTTGACGCTCACGCGTGCGGGAGA
Organism: Pseudomonadota bacterium; assembly: GCA_023402175.1. GTDB lineage: Bacteria > Myxococcota_A > Polyangia > Polyangiales > Polyangiaceae > Labilithrix. Next base: position 3,578 of record JAEXCN010000467.1, read on the forward strand.
GTCCGGCGCGATGTCCTGCACGGCCGTCTCGGAGGCGATCATGTCCTTCGTCACGAGCGTCCAGCCGCCGTCGAAGCTCTCCATCTCGCAGTACGCTTCGGCGCTGCCGCCGTCGCGGCGAAGGGTGTACGTGCCAGAAGCGGTGACGCCGAGATCGCGAAGCGCTCGACATGAAGGAGCGTCGCTCCCCGCCTCGGCGGATGACGGGCGCGCGTCCAGCCGCCCCACTTCCTCTTGGCCGCCATCTTGGTCTGCGCCGGGCGAGCCGCCGGACAAGTCGGTCGTCGACAGGAGCAGCGAGCAGGCCGACGACGCGACGAGCACACCTCCGAGAAACATCCACATCCCGATCGTCGGTGCACGATGTCTCGCCATGAGCGCTCGGCATCATGTTCGCATGCTCCGGCCGCGACGACCGAGAACTTGCATCGGCTTCGGCGCGTCTGTGCTCGTGCTCGCGCTCGGCTCGACGAGCTCGGCGCCGTCCGCGTCGACGCGCGCTTCCCGAGGTCGATCCGAGCCGCTCGCAAGGGGCGCGCGGGAGGCAGGGCTCGCTACGGAGGAAGGCGCGCCCTAGATTTCGCGGGTTCGACAGTCGTCCGCGATCGCAGCTCGGTCAGGCGGCGCGGGCGCTGTCGTTGCGACACGGCATGGACGCTCATGGGACGAGGGCATGCGGGCGAGCTCGAGCGCAAACGCGAGCGCAAACGTGACGAGGGCCGCGATCCTACAGATCGGTTGCGGCATCCCTCTCGAGCGTGGAACACTTTTGATCTCGTGACGTCGCAGAGCGAAGCGCCTCCACACACCCAACAGCTCGTCCTGCCCCTCGAGGACTTTGCCTCACGCGATGCGCGCGGTCCCGGCATCGCGAGGCCAAACCGGGTCTTCTGCAACCGGAACCTCAAGATGGCCGGTATCAGCTGGGTCGGGTTCGACATGGACTACACGCTGGCGATCTACGACCAGCCGGCGATGGACGACCTGTCGATCCGCGCGACCATCGACAAGCTGATCAAGCGCGGGTACCCGGACTTCATCAAGACGGTGCCGGTGTCGACGCAGTTCCCCGTGCGCGGGCTGCTCATCGACAAGCGCTTCGGCCACGTGCTGAAGATGGACCGCTACAAGCACGTGCACAAGGGCTACCACGGCTTCCGCGAGCTCACGAAAGAGGAGCTCCGCGCGCTGTATCACTCGAAGAAGATCCGCCCGGCGACGCCGCGTTATCACTGGATCGACACGCTCTACGCACTCTCCGAGGTCGCGACCTACGCAGCGCTCGTCGATGCGATGGAGAAGAAGGGCTACGCGGTCGACTACGCGCGCCTCTTCACGGACATCCGCGAGTGCATCGACGAGGCGCACCGCGACGGGACGATCCTCGACGAGGTCGCATCGAACCTCCCGCACTTCGTCCATCGCGATCCGAATCTCGCGCCGACGCTCCACAAGCTGCGGAGCGCGGGGAAGAAGCTCTTTCTCCTGACGAACTCCCGGTGGGCCTACACCGAGAAGATGATGACGTACCTGCTCGGCGGGGCGATGACCGAGTACCCGACATGGAGGAACTTCTTCGACGTCGTCATCGTCGCTGCGACGAAGCCGATCTTCTTCACCGAGAAGCGTCCGCTACTCGAGCGTGACGGCGAGACGACACGCCCTGCGGTTGCGCCGCTCGAGCGCGGCAAGATCTACGAGGGCGGCAACCTCCAGGACTTCGAGCGGATGGTCGGCGTCACCGGCGACGAGATCCTCTACGTCGGCGATCACATCTACGGCGACATCCTGCGGTCCAAGAAGGACAGCGCCTGGCGCACGGCGATGATCATGCAGGAGCTCGAGACCGAGATCGCCGCGTACGAGTCGTGCCGCGAGGACTTCGAGAAGATCGAGACGCTCGACGAACAGCGCGAGCGGCTCGAGGACGACCTCCGCTACTACCAAGCGCGCATCAAGGAGCTCACGAGGCACATCGAGCATCGCGGATCGAAGGAGGCGCCCAAGGAGGGGCCGAAGGAGGCGCCCAACGGCGGCACGAACGGCGTGAGCGGCGCGGAGCTCGAGGCCGATCGGATGCGGTTCAAGCGCGCCGTCGAGCGCATTCGCGGCAAGCTCCGTCAGATCGAGGCGGAGATCACCGCCCTCGAGCGGCGGACCGACCTCCGCTTCCACCCGTACTGGGGCTCGTTGCTCAAGGAGGGCGCGGAGCAATCGAGCTTCGGCAAGCAGGTCGACGACTACGCCTGCCTCTACACCTCGCGCGTCTCGAACTTCCTCTCGTATTCGCCGCAGCAGACATTCCGGTCACCTCGTGACGTGATGGCTCACGAGATCGGGATGTGATCGCCCGATCGGCGATCGATCCGCTGCGCGGCGACGACCAAGGTCAAGGGTGCGTGGTGCCGCCCGTTCCCCACGTCGCACGTCCGCCGTAGGTACCCTGCCCGTCGGTGTACATGCCCGATTTGCCGTCGCCGAGCACGGTCGAGTGATTCTCGTGCGCGCCGGCAGCACCAGGGGCCGTGGGCTCTGCGCTCGGAGCAGCCGTGGGCTCCTCGGCGGGCGGAGTCGTCGGCGGGGCTTTTTCCGACTCGGCAGCCGTGGTCCTCGTCTTCCCGACGGGGGCCGGACCGGGATGCTTCGCCTTCGCGGGATGCTTCGCCACCGGCGGCTGCTTCGCCTTCGCGGGATGCTTCGCCACCGGAGGCTGCTTCGCCTTCGCAGGATGCTTCGCCACCGGAGGCTGCTTTGCCTTCGCGGGATGCTTCGCTTCAGCCGCCTTGCGCGCCTCCTCGGCTTTCGCCTTGTGCGCTTCCGCGGCCTTCCGCGCCTGCTCGGCCTTCGCCGCGTGCACCTCCTCGGCCTTGCCTGCCTCCTTGGCTTTGCGTGCCTCCTCGGCTCTGCGCGCCTCCTCGGCTTTCCGCAGCTTCTCGTGTTGCTCGTACTGGTCCTTCGGGACCTCGCCGATCGGCGCGGCTCCGGGTTGTGCTCGGCCCTGCTGCTGCTCGTGCTGTCTCTGCGCTTGCTGCCGCTGCTGCTCCTGCTGGCGTTGGATCTCGCCCGAGGTCGTGGTCGTCTCGCCCAGCGTCGATTGCTGCTGTCGCTGACACGCGCTGCCGCCGACGAGCGCGAGCGCGAGCAAACACATGCCTCTCGCTCTCATGATGCGCCTCCGATCGAGGCGCGAGGGGTGCACCGCGCATGCCGCGAAGCGCATCGCGAAGGTCGACGGGAGTGGGAAGTAGACGCGACCGCGCCACCGACGTAAGCGGCGACTCGTGAGTACCGAGCTGCCGAGCGGAACAATCAAGCAGAGGCCCGAGGACTTCGTCGTCGACGAGATCCCTGCGTACGAGCCGAGCGGTGAAGGCACGCACCTCTACATCCACTTCAGGAAGAAGAACCTGACGACGGACCAAGCCGTGCGCGCCTTCGCGCGCGCGCTCGACGTCGATCGGCGCGATATCGGTGTCGCCGGGCTGAAGGACAAAGTCGCGATCACGACGCAGTGGATCAGCATCCCCGCGAGCGATCCTTCGGTCGACGAGCGCGTCGCAAAGCTCGCGATCGACGGCGTCGAGATCCTCGAGCACCGCCGTCATGCGAACAAGCTCAAGACCGGTCACCTCAAAGGCAACCGATTCACGATCGTCGTTCGCGACATCGACTGCTCGCGCCTTGCCGAGGTGACCTCCGCGCTCGAGCGCATCGCGAAGGAAGGTGTGCCCAACGCGTTCGGCGTGCAGCGCTTCGGTCGCGAGGGCGACACGCACGAGCGCGCGCGCGCCTGGCTGACCGGAAAGGAGCGCGCACCGGCGGACCCGCGCCTCCGACGGTTCCATTTCTCGGCGCTGCAGTCCGCCATCTTCAACGCGGTCCTCGAGCACCGCGTCGCGCAGGAGAACTGGAATATCCCGGTGCTCGGAGACCTCCTCAAGAAGGAGGACACGGGTGGGATGTTCGTCTGCACGGACGTTCAGCTCGACCGTGAACGCGCGGACCAAGGTGAGGTGTGTCCAACCGGACCCATCGTCGGTGATCGCATGAGGCAACCCGAAGCGGAGGCGTTCGATCTCGAGCAACGGATCATCGCGCCGCTCATCGAAGGCATCGACCTCCGCCGTGCACGATCGCTGGGCGAAGGCACCCGGCGACCGCTGAGACTGCGTGTTGCCGAGCTGTCGCATTCATCCTTCGCTTCGTCACTTGATGAAGCGCCTTCGTCTGCAAAGGAAATGAAGGTATGCGCCATCGAGGTGCGATTCGTGCTACCCAAAGGTGCCTACGCGACGACGGTTCTTTCGACTGCGTTCACGCTGGCTGACGCAGACCGTGAAGAGCGACAGCTCGCACCACTTACCGAGGAAGAATGATCGAGCGAGTCAAGAGCGCGATGGTTGGATTGGGGGCCAGCTGGGTCCTCATCCTCATGCTGGTACTGAGCATCATTTCGCTCGCCATCATGCTCGAACGTGCGTGGCTTTACTGGTCCCTCCGCGATGATGCGGCGAGCCTGATGCGCGATCTCGGGCGCCTCCTGCGTGGTGGCGATCTCGAAGGTGCGCGTCGGCGCCTCGAAGCTTCGCCCAGCGCCGAGGCGGCGGTCGTCATCGCCGGCATCGTCGAAGCGAAGATGGGCCACGAGGCCGCCGAAGAAGCAATGGCGGGTGCGAGCGCACTCCAGAAGTTGAAGCTGGAGAAGCGCCTCACGTTCCTCGGCACGGTGGGAAACAACGCACCGTTCATCGGTCTTCTCGGAACCGTCATCGGTATCGTCGGCGCGTTCGACGAGCTCGGAAAGGCGAAGAACGCCACCCTCACGGGCGCCGCGCAGGTCGCGCCCGAGGCCGTCATGAGCAACATCGCCGAGGCGCTCGTCGCCACGGCGGTCGGTCTCCTCGTCGCGATCCCGGCGGTCGCTGCGTTCAACATGTTCATGCGCGTGGTCAAGACGACGCTGTCGAACACCGAGGCGCTCAGCCACGTGCTCCTCGCTCATCTCAAGGCAACGGGCGACTCGGGCACCTCTGTCGAGGATGCGATCGAGACCGCGGCGCGCAGCGCCGATCGTCCGAGCAAGGCTCCCGCGCGTTCGAGCGCGAAGGAAGCGGAGTGACCGAACGTGGCCGGCGGTAGCTCAGACAGCAGCGAGGACGTGATCACCGGGATCAACGTCACCCCGCTCGTCGACATCGTTCTCGTTCTGCTGATCATCTTCATGGTGACGGCGAAGCTCATCGTTTCGAAGTCCGTTCCGCTCGATCTTCCGAAGGCGGCGACGGGCTCGGACATCCAGACGGTCTTCAGCGTCGTCCTTGCAGAGGACGGCACGACCCAGGTCGACAGCAAGACGGTGCCGGGCGACGACGCCATTCTCGGGCTTGCGAAAGCAGCGCACGAGAAGAACGCCGAGCTCCGTGCAGTCATCAAGGCAGACACGAAGGTCCCCCATGGCCGGGTGATCCACGTGCTCGACTTGCTGAAACAAGCCCAGGTGTCCAAGATTGCGTTCGGCGTGCAGCCGACCGCGCCGGGCGTTGCCCCGGCGACGCCTGCGCCTGCGCCGACGCAGTAGGCAGACTCTTTGCTGGGAATCGACGAACGATGGGTGAGCTGAACGGAGCATCGGCCGCGGGCCGTCCCACTGGGGGTTCGACGAACGCGCGGCCGCAAGGCTCGAAGGCCTCGAAGCGCTCGAAGCGCTCGAAGGCGAACGGCCCGGTAGCGAAGAACGGCGTCCGTTTGGTGTCGCGAGGACCTGCGACCGATCCCATGTCGAAGGTGCTCGCGACAGGTCCGCGCATCCCCGTCGCCGTCACGGTCGCTGCTGCCATCTTCCTTCACGTCGGCGTGGCTGCCGGCGCGACCGCTGCATCGCTCTTCGACGAGATCTTCGCCTGGCAGAAGGGCGTCCACGACGTCGTCGACTATCGCCTCTCGCAGTACGAGATGGAGATCATCAAGGAGACGCCTCCACCTCCTCCGGAGGAGCCGAAGGCCGCCGAGCCCGAGCCGGCGCCCGAGCCGGAGCCGGTGAAGCCGCTCGCGAAGGAGACGCCTCCGCCCGAGGCTCCGCCGAAGCCGGCGGAAGCCGCGAAGGTGCTCACGTCGGATCCGCAGCCGAGCGAAGGTCCGGTCGACCTGACGAACTCGTTCGTGACGGGCTCGGGCAGCACGTACGCCGGCGGGCAGACGTCGTCGGAAGGCACGAGCAAGACAGCCGTCTACAATCCGGCGGCGGCGAACACGGGCGTTCCTGGCGGTGCGGGGACGGCGCCGGCTCCGGCGGTGCAGCCGCGGAAGGAAGACAAGTCGCGCGCTCCGGGCCTACTCGGCTCGGTCGACTGGAACGACTGCCCCTTCCCTGGCGAAGCGGACGCCGAGCAGATCGATCAAGCGTTCGTGCTGATCCAGGTGAAGGTGAAGCCCGACGGCTCGCCGGAGAACGTCGTCGTCGTGCAAGATCCCGGGCACGGCTTCGGACGCGAAGCCCGCAAGTGCGCCATGCGGAAGAAGTACTCGCAGGGCCTCGATGTCGACGGCAACGCCGTCGGTGGCACGACGAAGCCGTTCCGCGTTCGCTTCGAGCGCTGATCGCTCCACGCGCCGCTGCGTGCGACTGCGAAACGTGTCCTGCTCGTGAGCGAACCCGCCATCGTGGGCGTCTGCTCGAGCTGAATGAGCTATCATCCATCCAGTACATGGGGATCCGCCGGCTCGTGGCGTCTGCGTGCGCCAAGCTCTGCCAACGGCTAGGCAGACGTCGGGCAATGCTGGATCTGTTCGCCCTGGCTGACGAGAACCGGCCTCGGCTCGACGCACGATGGACCGAGCTCATCCAGTCACGCCCGAACGACAGCTCTCGCGGTGCCCTGCAAAATTTCCAAGCTGTTGTCCGCGACGCACGGCTCAGCATCAACATGACGAGCACGAAGCTGCGTTCGTTCATGGAGAGGGGCGAGCACATCAATCCGTACGAGCTCGCGCGGTGGCGCGCGAGCGTGAGCGGAACGGACGCAGAAGCGGAGCTCCGATCGCAGCAGGCTGAGCACTACGATCGCCGCGTCTGTTTCGACCGTAGCTTCGTTCGCGGGGAGGAGTTCCGCTATGCCGCCCTGAACCTCGGGGGTCTGGGATTGAACTACTATGGTGGTGTGTGCGTCGTGTTCTCGCCAAAAGTCTTCGAGGACTGGAGGGTCGCGGTCGTCCCTGGGAACAGCCTCGATCTCTACGTGACTCCGGCATCCGGCGCACGCCTCGACGAGGCGCAGCTCCGGTACGACGTCGGCGCGCACGATCGGCGCCATACCGTCGCCGCCCTCAAGCACGCCGACGACGACCTCACTGACGAGACGCGTTGGCCGAGCGTCCTGTGCGACGGAAACAACTCCTTCATTGAGGCGATCTTCGTCGGCCGCGCTACTCCCGCGCTCGTCGAGGAAATCCGTGTCGAAGCCAAGGTCTTCGATCTTGCGTACGACAAGCTCACGACTCCGGATACCCCGCTGGAACGGGAGCAACGCGAGGAGCGGGAGCGAATCGCTCGCGTGGTGGCCTCACTGCCCGATTCGCTCGCGAGTACCCTGAGGGTGATCGATGATTGAGTTGCTCGCATTGGAGAGAGTGGACGGCCTGCTCTTCTTCCGGGAGGACGGAAACGTGTTCGCGCTTCGCCCGCCCTATCGAGAGCGAGTGAAGGTGACCGAAGCCGGGGCAGCACGAGCTGTCGGTGATCACGGTTTCGAGGCGATCCACATGGTGTTCTCGTCGATGGCCGAGATGATCGCATTCGTGCGAAGCGCGCAGCGAGAAGCGATTGCGCTCGACGGCCGCGCGGAGCCGGCCCTCGCGGAGGGACTGCTCCGCGTCGCGCCGATCAAGATCCTCGAGGGCTTCCTCGATCGTGCTGAGCGCGAGCTGTTGCCGACGCGCTCGTATGCGAACGCCGAGCGCTTGCTGACAACGATGCTCTCTCACGCCGTGAATCTTCGTTGTGCACCCGAACTCGAATCGCGAGCAGAAGGTCTACTTCGGCGGGCGAGGCTCGAGCGCATCATGGCGAAGGCTCCCGCTCCTCGTCGCAGGCTCATCGACGACGTCTACGGTCGCCGCACGTTCGGAAAATCGAATGCCGACGAATCGCCGGCCAGTCACCCAGGGTGAATGGAATGATCATCCTTTCGGCGCAGCGCGTTTTGAGCAAGAACAAGAGCGGCATCAACTGCTCGCTCTATCGGCACGCCCCCGATCCTCCGCGAAAGCCCGACGGAGACATCGACGAAGCCGCTGCGTTCGCTGAGCGCGGCGAGCTGATCGCCTACCAGCACGACCTTCGGCCCGGAGGCAACCGGATCTCCTCATACGTCGATATCGTCCTTCTGAGTGCTCAGCGCGATGCCGTCGACAGAATCGTTGCGGCCGCACTGCACCGGCTGAAGACCGACGTGCCGCCGCTCCAGCTGTCAGACAGCGACGCCGCGCTCGAGCTGAACATGGATATGGGGCTCTATCCGCGCGCAGCACTGGAACTCAAGGAGCTCGTCGGGCGGGCCCTCCCCCTCCTGCAACGCGCCGAGGAGACGCCTCCCTGGCGCGCTGGGAATCCGCTACGCGTGCTGGTCACGCGGGACAGCCCGGCCACCCGCTTCGCCCTCGACCGCGCGAGCGAGGCGAAGATTCGAAGAATTCACCCCAGCTGGGGCGCCGCATTCACGGTTACCATCGACGACGCGACGGGCGCTGATTTCGAGGCGATGCATGGCTCGGTGTTCCCCCACGTCGCGCAGATGATCGTCAAGCTGGACATCGACGATATCCGCGAGCTCGGAGGCATCGACTTTGTCGACGCGACGACCGGCAATACCGTCGCTCGGTGGCCCGCCAACGAGGACGACTGAGCTGAGGGCCGATCTGCACGAGAGTCGACTTCAGGCGAGCCCGGTCGTCCGTTGTAGATCCGAGGGCGCGCCTGGCGCTTGCGCTGCTCGACAACGTCGGAGCGTCTCCGCTCAAGTCGACGGCGCCCAGCTCTGGCGGTGGGCATGACGAGCGATTCGTGAACGGCTGCGCCACCTGCTCAGCGGCACCACAACTCAACGCGTGCGTTGCAGCGCGGCACGGTTCTGGGTAAGTCGAAGAGGATGTCGAACCTCGAGCCGCGTGAAGAGCTGGCCCGCATCGCAGCGTCGCTTCGCGCTTACCTCGAGTGGCAGGTCGACTGTGGAAGCTCCGGGATCCCGCGGCGCCCGCGTGAGGCGCGTGCTGCCTCTCCGGCTTCGGCAAGCCCCGCTCCGGCACCGGCTGCTCCGGCGCGCGAGCCCACTGACCCCGTGAACGAGGAGCTGAGCTCGAGCGCGGGCATCACCTCGTCGACGGTAGGTGATGCCGAGCCGCCGTCGCCAAACGTTCCCGTCCCCTCCCCGGCCGCGTCGCTGCCGCCGATCACGATCGCGGAGAGCTTCGCGCCGCCTCCGGCGCCACGCGCCAAGACTCCGGCGCCTGGCGTGACGCCGCCCGCTGCCGTCGTTCAGGCGCGGCCGCTTCCGGTGATCGCTTCGGAGGTCGCGACGTGCACGAAGTGCGCGCTCGCGGCGACGCGCACGAACACCGTCTTTGCGCGCGGCAATCCGGAGGCGAAGCTTTGCTTCATCGGTGAAGCGCCGGGCGCGGACGAGGACGCGCAGGGCGTTCCGTTCGTCGGTCGCGCAGGGCAGCTCCTCGACAAGATGATCCAGGCGATGGGGCTCGATCCGGAGAAGGACGTCTACATCTGCAACATCATCAAGTGCCGTCCGCCGGCCAATCGCAGGCCGGAGCCCGAAGAGGTCGCGACGTGCATCCCGTACCTGCACGAGCAGATCGCGCAGATCGATCCGAAGGTGATCGTCGCGCTCGGCAACACATCGGTCGCGGGGCTGCTCGGAACGAAGCTCGGGATCACGAAGGTCCGCGGCTCGTGGAAGCTCTATCGCGGCAAGATCCCGGTCATGCCGACCTATCACCCTTCCTATCTGCTCCGCCCGAGCGCGCAGCAAGGCGAGGCGAAGCGTCAGGCGTGGGAGGATCTGCAAGCGGTGATGAAGGAGCTCGGGCTCTCGAAGCCCGCGCGTCCGTGAGACGCGACGACCGCGAATAGCGGTCGACCTACGGCCCGTCACCGAGGCCGTGAACGCGACAATCGAAGCTGGCGATCGAGAGCTCGATTTGCCACTCGGATGGCGCGCCATCTGCCTGCATCCTGCGCACGATTCCCGAGGAGCAATGCGATGAGCAGCAAGATTGCAGGCATCGAGATTCCGGATAGCAAGCTCGCCCGCGAGGCAACCGAGCTGGTGCGGGACACCGAGAGCGATCTGCTGTTCCACCATTCACGCCGCGTATTCTTGTTCGGCGCCCTGACCGGGAAGAAGAAGAGCCTCGTCCCTGATCCCGAGCTCCTCTACATCGGCGCCATGTTCCACGACATGGGTCTGACGAAGCCGTACCGCACGATGGAGCGCTTCGAGGTCGATAGTGCGAACGCTGCGCGCGATTTCATGCGCCGGCACGGTATTCCCGAAGCGTCGGTCGAGCTCGTCTGGACCGCGATAGCGCTGCACACCACGCCGGGGATCCCCCCGCACATGAAGCCCGAGATTGCCTTGGTCACCGCGGGCGTGGAGATGGACGTGCTGGGGTTCGGATTCCCGAACAT
>JAEXCN010000474.1 GCA_023402175.1 Pseudomonadota bacterium
GCCGGCGACGCCGGCGCGAAGGCCCCCGCACCGGCCGCTGCCGACGCGGGCGCGCATCCCCGTACTCACTGATCGACAGAGAAGCGTTTTCCGGTCCAGCAGCCATGAACACCTCGACGAAGAGCACGAACACCGCCGCGATGCTGATCGCGATGGCGGCGTTTGTCCTCGCGCTCTTCGTCCCCGGGGTTGCTGGGGCGCAGATCGCGGCGACGCCGCCGGAGCTCGAGCGCGTCGGCGTGACCGAGCATCTCGACGGGCAACTGCCGCTCGAGACGCCGTTCCGCGATCACACGGGCGCGCCGGTCACGCTCGGCAAGTTCTTCGACGGCAAGCGTCCGGTGGTGCTCCAGTTCGCGTACCACACGTGCCCCGTCGTCTGCGGGATGATCACGACCAACCTTGCCGCGGGTCTCAAGGGAGTGCCCTGGACCGTCGGCAAGGAGTTCGACGTCATCACGATCAGCATCGACCCGAACGAGTCGCTCGAGAAGACCGCCGCCAAGCGGACGAGCATCATCAACGACTACGGTCGGGAGCACACGAGCAAGAACGGTGGCTGGCACTTCCTCGTGGGTGACGAGGCGTCCATTGAAGCCGTCGCGAAGGCCGCTGGCTTCGAGTACCAGTACGACGAGCGCCAGAAGCAGTGGGGCCACCCGTCGGTCGTCTTCGTCGTGAAGCCCAACGGGCGCATGGCCCGTTACCTCTACGGGCTCGAGTTCCCCTCCGCCGATCTCCGGCTCGGGCTGCTCGAGGCCTCCGAGGGTCGTCACATCACCTCGGTCGAGAAGCTGATCCTCTACTGCTACCACTACGATCCGCAGGGCGGGAAATACGTCCTCGTCGCGCAGCGAGTGATGCAGGTCGGCGGCGGCGCGATCGCGATCGTGCTCATCGGGTTCCTCGGTCTCTTCTGGAGCCGGGAGCTTGCAAAGAAGAAGAAGGCTCAGGGATCCGGTCCGAACTCGGACGGAGGCCCGGGCAACGCCGACGGCGATGACGCCGGCGGCTCTCAAGACGAAGGATCGAGCCATCGCGAGAAGCTCGATCATGCTGTGGTTCGAGGAGGCTGAAGGTGCTGTTGTTCCAACCGTCCGATAGTTTCCAGCTGCCGCCGTCGATGGCCGACACCGCGCCGTCGGTCGACAAGGCGTACGACTTCATCTTCTGGTTCTCCGTCGTCTTCACCGTGGCGGTCACCGGCGCGCTCCTCTACTTCGTCGCGAAGTACAGGCGTAAGCCGGGAGTGAAGCCGGAGCCGACCGGCCACTTCATGAAGCTGGAGCTGTTCTGGACGATCACGCCCACCATCTTCATCTTCTTCCTCTTCCACGCCGGCTTCACCGGCTACATCCGCAATGCGACGGCGGCCGAAGGCGCGACCGAGATCCGTGTTCGCGGCAAGAAGTGGAGCTGGGAGTTCGAGTACCCGACGGGCGATCGCGTCCCGGGTGAGCTCACGCTCGAGCTCGGCCGTCCGTACAAGATGATCATCTCGTCGGAGGACGTGCTCCACTCGTTCTTCATCCCGGAGTTCCGGATGAAGCGTGACGCGGTCCCGGGCCAGTACTCCTTCATCCAGTTCACGCCGACCGTGGCGGGTGACGCGCACGTGTTCTGCGCGGAGTACTGCGGTACGAGCCACTCCGGCATGATCGCCTCCGTGAAGATCCTGCCTCACGACGAGTACAAGAAGTGGGAGGCGGGCCTCGGCCAGTGCCAGGGCACGCCCGAGGAGTGCGAGCCCGCGAAGTGGGGCGAGCGCCTCTTCGTGAAGAACGGCTGTCCGACCTGCCACGGCGCGGGCGGCACCGGCGAGATCGCCGGCTCGAAGTCGCCTGGTCCGCGGCTCGCCGGCATCTTCGGCAAGCCGGAGAACACGACGGCAGGCCCGGTCCCCGTCGACGAGAACTACCTCCGTGAGTCGATCCTCCGCCCCAACGCGAAGATCGTCGCCGGCTACAGCACTGTGCAGATGCCGCCCTTCGTCATGAAGGACAACCAGCTCGACGCGATCATCGACTACATCAAGAGCCTCAAGTAGAGGCCCCAGGCTCACGGCTCGGGGCTCCAGACGAGACCGAGCCGAGCCCTCGCTTCCCCCAGAAGAGTTCGCCCGCTAGAGAGAATTTCGCAGAACCTGTCTCCCCTTCACGCTCTCCCTCGAGCCTGGAGCCCGGAGCCTGGAGCCTCAAAAATGGCAGCCATCACGACGACACCCGGCGCGCACCACGACGTCGAAGATCCGAACGCCAGCTTCCTCGAGAAGAAGGGGCTGATGAGCTGGCTCGTGACGCTCGATCACAAGCGGATCGGCATCATGTACCTCATCAGCGTCCTGATCGCCTTCCTCCTCGGAGGCATCTTCGCGCTGCTCGTCCGCGCGGAGCTCTTCACGCGCGGCAAGACGCTGTTCGACGCGGACACCTACAACAGGATGTTCTCGCTCCACGGCGTCGTGATGGTGTTCCTCTTCATCATCCCGTCGATCCCCGCTGCGCTCGGGAACATCTTCCTGCCGATCCAGCTCGGCGCGAAGGACGTCGCGTTCCCGCGGCTGAACCTCCTCTCGCTGTACATCTACTGGTTCGGCACGATCTTCGGGCTCTACTCGATGATCAACGGCGGCGTCGACACGGGGTGGACGTTCTACACGCCCTACGCCTCGAGCGATCCGGCTCACGGTGGCGTCGGTACGGCGACGTCGGTCATCCCGATGACGCTCTCGGCGTTCATCCTCGGCTTCTCGTCGATCCTCACGGGCGTGAACTTCATCGCGACGGTCCACAAGCTGCGCGCGCCCGGCCTGACCTGGCGCCGGCTGACGCTCTTCACGTGGGCGCTCTACGCGACGTCGATCATCCAGATCCTCGCGACGCCGGTCCTCGCGATCACCCTCCTGCTCCTCACGATGGAGCGCTTCCTCGGCCTCGGCATCTTCGACCCGCGCCTCGGCGGCGACCCGGTACTCTACCAGCACTTCTTCTGGTTCTACTCGCACCCCGCCGTCTACATCATGATCGTCCCGGGCATGGGCGTCACGAGCGACATCCTCGCGACGTTCTCCCGCCGTGAGCCCGTCGGCTACATGGCGATCGCGGCGAGCTCGCTCGGCCTCGCGCTCCTCGGCTTCCTCGTCTGGGGCCACCACCTCTTCGTCGCCGGCATGAGCGAGTGGGCGACGATGGTGTTCAGCGGGCTGACGTTCCTCGTCGCCATCCCATCCGGCGTGAAGGTCTTCAACTGGGTCGCGACCCTCTACAAGGGATCCATCTCGCTCCAGTCGCCGATGCTCTGGGCGCTGTCCTTCATCTTCCTGTTCACGATCGGCGGCCTCACGGGGCTCTTCCTCGGCATGCTCGCCGTCGACGTGCACCTCCACGACACGTACTTCGTCGTCGCGCACTTCCACTACGTCATGGTCGGCGGCACCGTGATGGGCTTCGTCGGTGGCCTCCACTACTGGTGGCCGAAGTTCACCGGCAAGATGTACGACGAGGGCATGGCCCGCATCGGGTGGTTCTTCGTCTTCATCGGCTTCAACGTCACGTTCATCGCGCAGTTCATCATGGGCTCGCGCGGTATGCCGCGCCGCTACTACGACTACCTCCCGCAGTACGAGATCTTCCACCAGGTCTCGACGGTGGGCTCGTGGATCCTCGGCGTGGGCTTCCTCGTCCTGCTCGTGATGTTCATCAAGTCGCTCACGAGCGGCAAGCCGGCGCCGCGCAACCCCTGGGGCTCGGCCGCGCTCGAGTGGATGACGCCGACGCCGCCCCCGGAGTTCAACTTCGTCAAGGACCCGGTCCTCACCCGCGGCCAGTACGACTACCACCTCGCGACCGAAGACGAGCTGTACGACGGCTTCGACGATCCGCTCTTCCCGGGGCTCCGGGGAGGCAAGGCCCCGAAGAAGGCGGCCGCTGAAGGAGATCACGGATGAGCAGCGAAGCGACCGCGGCTGCTGACGCGCACGCGCACGACGATCACGGGCACGGGCACGGCCCCAAGTGGCTGGCCCACCACTTCGATACTCCGGCGCAGCAGTTCGACGCCGCGAAGCTCGGAATGTGGGTGTTCCTGGCGCAGGAGCTGCTGTTCTTCAGCGGTCTCTTCGTCGCCTACGGCGTGTACCGCAGCTGGTACCCCGAGATGTTCCATGCGGCGAGCCACCAGCTCGACAAGATCATGGGCGGCACGAACACGATCGTGCTCCTGTTCTCGTCGTTCACGGCGGCCATGGCCGTGCGGAGCTCGCAGCTCGGGAACAGGAAGGCGACGGGGAACTTCCTCCTCGTCACGATCCTCTGCGCCTGCGGCTTCCTCGTCATCAAGTACTTCGAGTACCAGCACAAGTTCCACGCGGGGCTCCTTCCGGGCCGCTTCTATCACCCGCACCTCGAGCACCTCGTCGCGGGTCCGCCGCTGCCGGCGAACACCGGCTCGTTCTTCTCGATCTACTTCATGATGACGGGGATCCATGGCATCCACGTCATCATCGGAATCGGCCTCCTGATCTGGCTCTGGCTCCGGAACAACCGCGGTGAGTTCTCGAAGGAGTTCTTCACCCCCGTCGACATCGTGGCGCTCTACTGGCACCTCGTCGACCTCGTCTGGATCTACCTCTTCCCGCTCCTCTATCTGGTCTGAGGCTCGCGATGGCACACGAATCCACGGCGCTCCACCCGCACAAAGACGATGGGGCCGTTCACGCGCACATCTCGTCGACGCAGTTTTACGTCGCCGTCTTCCTCGCGCTCATCTTCCTGACGATCCTCACGGTCGGGCAGTCGTACGTCGACCTCGGCCGGCTGAACCTCATCGTCGTCATCCTGATCGCCACGACGAAGGCGTCCCTCGTCGTGTCGTTCTTCATGCACCTGCGCTACGACAACAGGTTCAACGCGCTGATCTTCATCTCGTGCATCTTCTTCATCGGCATCTTCTTCGCGTACACGCTGAACGACACATCGCATCGCGGTGAGCTCGATTCGGACCAGAACGTGAAGGTCCTGCCGAAGACCGGCGAGCCCGCGCCTGGCGGCTTCGTGGTCCACGAGGCCGCGGCCGGCAGCGCGCATCCGGGTGGCGGCGAGAATCCGTCGAAGCCCGGGAGCGAGTCGGCTCCTGCGCCGAAGCCGCACTGACGCTCGACTCATCGGGCTACATCGAGCGCCTCCTGTCGCGAGACAGGGGGCGCTTTTGTTTGCGCGACCCTCGCGCGCGAATGTGAGCGTCGGCGACGACGCGCGCGATCGATCCGAAAAGAGCCCGTGAATTCGGGCGTTCCGCGGTCGCGCAGCCGGCGCTGGGATGCGAGTAGAAAATGTGAGCGATGACTCGCATAGTGAGCATCGAAGGGTAGCGCTCCTTCGAACGATGCTCGGAGGGAGCGCGCCCCGCTGACGGAGAGACCTGTCCGATGAAGCTGCCCCCGCTCCGTGCGCTCAAAGCTGTCTACAGCCTCGCGCGCCTGGTCAAAGATCCCAATCGGCTTGGAGAGGTGTTCGAGATCTCGGACGCCCTCGCGACCCCCGAGAAGCTGCGGCCCATGGTCGATCAGCTCGCGGAGGATCCTGTCATCGCGCGCTCTCTCGAGGAGAGGCATCGCATCCACATCGACATCCCCGCGCTGCGACGCCTGCCGGAAGGCACTCTCGGGCGGACGTTTGCCGAGCACATGATCGCGGCGAACCTCGATCCGAGCGCGCTGCCGAAGCTGCCGAGCGACGATGCGATCGCCTTCTTCCGCGCGCACCTCTACGAGACGCACGACATCTGGCACGTGGTGACCGGCTTCGAGACCGACGTCGTCGGTGAGCTCGGTCTCCAGGCGTTCTACCAAGCGCAGATCCCCGGGCCGCTTCCGTCGATCCTCCTCGCCATCGGCTTTCTGAGGAGCGCGCTCTTCGATCGGGAGCTCACCGTTCCGTTCATGAACGCGCTCGTC
>JAEXCN010000501.1 GCA_023402175.1 Pseudomonadota bacterium
CTCCGTCTTGTTGTGCCAGCCGGACTGCGTGTCGTGCCAGACGGCGAACTGATCGTACGCCTCCATCACCATCAGCTCGGCGCTCTTGCGCGTGACGACGAGCGCGAGCTCCGATCGCTGACTGGTCTTCTTCCCGTTCGGGAGCACGCTCTCCCCGCGATCGTCGGCGTACGTGTCGTAGCCGATCGTCATCGTCTCGCCTTCTGCGAGCGGTGAGCGCAGTGTGATCTTCAGGTGGAAGAACTCCGCGTCCGCTGCCGCACGCACCTCGGCTACGCGGCCGGCAGACACCGTCGGCGCGAACATGTCGAAGCTCGGTGGATCGAGCTCGAACTTCAGGAGCCCGAAGTTCTGCTCGGGGCTCGTCACATTGTGCCAGAGCTTGTAGCGCTCGCGCGGGAGCGCCAGCTCGTCGACGATCCACGTCCGCTTCCACCATTCGTCGACCCAAGCGAACAGGATCGCGCCGCCGGTGTCGGCGTCGTACGCGTTGTGAAAGAGGCGGACGTCGTCCTTTCCCTGCTGGACTTCATCCTGGCCGCCGTGACTCATCCCGCTCTGCGAGAAGTGCGCGTTGCCCCAGCTCGACGGGACGCCGACTTCGGCGACGACGAGCGGCTTCGGGAAGTAGTGCGCCCGAAGCGCCTTCAGATAGCCGAAGTAGCTGTTCGGACCCCACGCGTCGCGCTCGCCGACGTAGCTCGGGTCCTCGTTCATCCAGTCGGGGTAGTACGGGTACGCGTGGTAGCTCGCGAAGTACCCCGCGGGGAACTTGCTCGTGTCGAGCCCCGCGAGATCGAGCTGCTCGGAGTCCTCGGACGCACCCCTGCCTTCGGTCGGATGATGAAGCGGGTCGAGCGTCGGCCAGCTCGAGACGCTGATCGGCCGGTACACGTTGTAGTGCGACGCCTCGTACGCCGCGATCTTGTCGATGCGCTCGGCCCACCACACGTCCGTCTCGGCGCCGTTCGGGAGCGAGACGTAGCCGCCGTGATAGCTCGATCGAGCGCCCGGCAGCGCATTCGTCGTCTCGACCTCGTCGGGGAAGACTTCGCGTCCGACGAGCCAGCCGATCACCCACGGCGAGATGTCCGTCTCGTATTCGCCGTGCGCACGACCCTTGCGCTCGAAGACGTAGTTGTTGCCGTGCACGCACTCGATCGTCTCGACGATGTTGTCGTCGTAGCCCGACTGCATGTCGTGCAGGTTCTTCGTCGGGTTCTCCTCGTCGAGCCAGATCCCGTGGAAGACGTAGATCGGCTTCTCGGGATGCGTGACGTTCCAGAAGTGGAGCCGCTTGTAGAACCGCGGATAGTGCAGCGTGTACAGCCGGATGGTGTTGATGCCCATCTCGGACATCATCGCGAACCACCGGTCGTAGTCGGCTTCGGTCGGCGCGAGCTCGCCAGGTTGCGTCCCCGGGAGGCCGACGCCGATGTTCATCCCCTTGATGAAGATCGGCTGGAACGTCGAGCCGTCGAAGACGTGGAGCTTGCCGTCCGCTGCCTTGAACGGCATCGGATAGAGCGGGACCTCGGTGGCGTCCTTCGTCCCGCAGCCGATCGCCGTCCCGGAGACAGCGAGCGCGAAGATGCACGGAAGGACCTGCCTCATCGAGGATCGCGCGCGCGGCTCACGAGCCCGTGCGGTCGACGCATCATAGCCGATGGCAAAGACAAAACGCCTTCACCCCCGGTGACGACGATCACCAGAGGGACTCAGCCGAGCCCGACACGTCGGTCTCGGCCCTCACGCAGGCTCACCCGCGTCCCCCCGGATTGTCAGCTGCGAGTCAGAAGTAGTTGCTGGGCGAGTCGCCGTTACCCTTGACGATGAGGGCGGTGACAGCGAGCGTGACGAGCACGAACCCGACGATACCAACGAAGATCATGTTGCACCCGTGAAGCGGCCAGTGGGACTCGATCGAGCAGAGATCGACACGCAACCAAGGATTCGGCCGCGCGCGGGCGCAAAACCAAATTCCGAAATCGGATGTCGTCGCTGCCGTCGACTTCGGACGAGCAGTGCCCTCCGAGCGCCGGAGTGCGTCCGAGCTCGTCAGCCGTTGCTGCGTCCAACGCTCGCCGATGAAGCGTCCCCCTACCTGGAGATCGTGGGCTTCACGCTCCGTGCATGTCCCGGAGGGCAGGCACTTGGTCGGGGTCCGTCAGCGGCGCGCTCTTCTTAGCAGCAACCGGTTGGTCGACAACCGAAAATTCCGGCTCGGCTTGGACTTACGGGCACATCGTTCGCACCTGAAACGGTCCCACCTGCCCGTCCGGGCCGCCCAAAACTGCGTCTCCGGCGCGAAAGTTTTCATCTGATAACGTTTGTTGCAGGCGTTTCGGCCGTGGATCCCACCGCACCACGCGGTTCGCACCCCTGCGCCAGCTTGCAGTTATGCTCGGCCGTTCATTTCAAAATAGCAATTTTGCAATCCTCGGCGCGCCTCGACCTTTCGCATCCGAGAATCGACTGGCCCCCTCCCGCCGACGGACGGTTCGACCAGCAACGATCGAAGCCTGCATCCTCCTGCGGCTGTTCATGGCGTGCTTGGCATGCTCGGCAGACGCGTGCGAGCGTGGGGCGCGATGACCTTTGGATCCTGCGGCCGAGCGCATGCCTTGGCGCTCGCCGTCCTCGTACTGGCTCCTCTCCCAGGGTGCGGAACACGAACGCCCGAGGTGGTCGCCTCGCAGAGCCCCGGTGCTCGCGCCGCTTCGGACGGCGGCGCGGCCTTCTCGGAGACGGCTGCTGCGCCGACGGCGCCGACGCCCGTTCCGCAGTCGATGATCACGCACGGGACGCGCGCGGCGGAGCTCGCTCGTCAGCCTGTCCCGCCGGGCGCGCCGGCGTGCACCAAGGAAGAGCGACGCGAGCTCACGTTCGAGCACGCCCCCACCTACACGGAGAAGGTCGAAAAGGACGGTCCGTTCACGGCGCGCTTCTTCGTCGGCAACACGGCTGCGTGCACGAGAAAGGTCGACCTCCCGCTCAGCTTCACCCCGCCGAAGACCACTGCGACGCGGACCGTCGACTTCGCCGCGTACGTGCCTCCGCGCGGCACGTTCATCGAGCTCACGCTCGATGCAGGCGAGCTTGCCGAGGCCGACGTACGGCCCGGCCGCTACGCGATCACGTTCGCTGTGGTCGACGAGGACGGCAAGCCTGTCGGCCGAGCGCTCTCGGGCAATCCATTCCGGCTCGGACGAGACGACGTCGCGATCGCTACCGCCCCTACGATCCCCGCGAGGATCGGCATCGGCGACGATCTCGTCGTCCCGATCTCGGTCGAGAACGTCGGCGATACGGCGAACAAGGTGACGCCGCTCATCGTGTTCACGCGCCCGGGAGAGACGGCCGGGATCGAGCACTACGATCCGCCGCAGCTCATGGTGCCGGGCACGTCGACGTACACGTTCCGGCTCTCGCCGAAGGCGCGCGCGGCGGAGGGGATCCATCCGGGCGCGTGGCTGGTCACCGTCACGATGTTCGATGCCGCCGGCGATCGCTTGAACAGCTTCGCCGGGCTGCCGCTCGCCATCGGCAGGAGCGATCTCCGCATGACTCGCCCCGAGCTGCCCGCGCGCGTGAAGTCCGAAGAGCCGCTACGCGCCACGTTCAAGCTCGAGAACCGCGGCGAGACGAAAGAGAAAGTCACCGCGATCGTCGCATTCACGAAGCCCGGGGCGACGACGAGCGAAGAGTTCTCGTTCACGCGTGAGGTCGCGCCGGGTCGTCTCTCGTTCGACGCGATCGTCGACCCCGCTCGCCGCCACGAAAAAGGCGTCGGCACGGGCGTGTGGCTCGTCTCGACCGCGGCGTTCAAGAGCTCCGGAGAACGCATCAAGAGCTTCACGGGTCACTATCTCGAGATCGTCGAGTGACGGGCGGATTGCTTCGACGCCGAAGCAGTCCGCCGTCTTGCCGAAGCAGTCCTCGGTCCCGATCTCACCAACGAGCGAACACACCGACCTCGGCGGCGGGTCCGAAGACGTCGGGGCCGGCTCCGAGGCTCAGGCGCCGCTCGACAGAGAGCGCTGCGTCGACGCCGAAGCTCCGATCGAGCAGCACGAGGGCGAGGGCACTCACGATGTGGCTCCGCAGATCGAGGAGCTCCGTGGCCGTCGGATTCCTCTCGAGCTGCACGCCATAGGTGTAATCGAGACCGAGCGAGAGCCTCGGCTGCGGCCGCCACCCGAGGCGGAGCCCGGCCGAGTGCACGTGATCGATCGTCGTCTCGCCTGATGGCTGGTGGCCGGCGATCACCGACGTCAGCCAGTAGCGCGCCGTGATCTCGATGGAGTCGGTGACTGCGGCGGACAGCGCCGGCGACACGATCGTGACGTCGCGATCGTCGCGGTATTGCCAGAGCGCCGTCACGAGCTGCAGCGACAGCACACGGCCGAGCGGCGTGAAGCCGGAGAGAGTGAGCGCACGCAGCGGCAAGGCGAGCGCTGGGGCGCTGATCGCGACCGACCCACCCGCCCAGGCGCCATTTCCGAAGTGATGGTACGCGCCGAAGCTCGGACGGCCGTCGATGATCGT
>JAEXCN010000528.1 GCA_023402175.1 Pseudomonadota bacterium
CCGCCCGCGCGCCATCCGCCGAACAGCGCGCGTCCGCGACGACGATCGCCCTCGACGAGCGCGACGCGGCGTCCGTGGCCGCGATCATGACGAAGCTGCCCGATCCGGCATCGCTGCCGGCCGGCGCTCTCGTGATCGTGCCGGGCGCGATCGCCGCTTCCGGAGGCCGCTCGTTCGCCCGTACGGTGCTCGCCGCGCTCGGACGCACGAAGACCGTACCGCGCGCGCGGCGCTGCAGCGCGCTCGTCGCCCGCGGCTACGTCGGCGTCGGCGCCGCCGAGGACGACGCGCGGGCCGATCTCGCGTGGGGCTATGCCCCGAACGCGCCGAGGCCGCCAGCTTCCGAAGAAGCGTGACGGCCTCGTTGCTACAGCGGTCGCGCTCGCGCGCGGCGCGCTCTACTGGACCTTCTTGAGGTTCGTGACGAGCCGGTCGGCGCGCTCGACGAGGCCGGGCTTCGGCTCCGTGATCGCTTCGCCGGCCAAGGGTGCATCGCCCTTGATGTCGGTGATGAGGCGCGAGAGCTGGCCGATCAGCTGACCGACCTGTCCCGACGTCTCGCTCGGGCACGCGCCCTCCATCGACTTAGGAACGATGTACGCGGCGCCGGGCTTGTCGAGCGACGTGAACTTCGGCGCGGTGACGTTCTGCTTCGTGCTGAGGTCGGTCGCGGTGAACTCGGCCGGCATCGACGCGCTCAGCTCGACCGGCTTCTGCAGCGCCGCGATGACGCCGTACGGGTTCTTCGCGCTGTCCTTGTTGATGAGGACGACGAAGTTGACCGGCGGCGGCTTGCCCGAGGACTGCGCCTGCAGCATCTCGGTCATCGGCTTCTGAAGCTTCGCAAGGAGGCTCGCGAGCGCCGTCTTGCGATCGTTCGTGGCCTGGACGCCGCTGATGTACTCGATGAGCCCGGACGCGGTCTCCTGCGAGAAGCCGCTGAACCGGACGCCGGCGAGCTTCGACCCGTCGAAGTCGACGTTGATCGCGCTGAGGTCCTTCGCGAGCGAGTCGGGGAACTTCTTGTCCTTGACGAGCGCGTTCTTGCCTGCCTCGAGCTTGTCGGCGAGCTCCTTCAGCTGCTCGCGCGACTTCTCGACGTCACCCGCCAGCGACTTCGCGTGGTCGACCGACTGCGAGCGGCCCTTGTTCGTCTCGTGCGCACCGCCGGCGATGTAGCCGACGGCACCGAAGACGACGCCGAAGATGACGGCGGCCATGATGCCCTGCTTGAGCCCGCCCTTCCGCGCCTCTTGCACGGTGAGGTCGTCGATCTCGATGCGCTGCGCCTGCGGAGGCGGAGCCGGAGCCTGCGAACGCGCGGGCGCAGACTGGCCGACGGCCGCCGCGAGCGGGTTCGAGGGATCGAGGTTCAGCGCAGGCGACTTGAACGCCGGCGGCGGCCCGACCGGGATTCCGGGCGGGACAGGGACACCACCCGCCTTCGCTCCTGCAGGGGCTGCGGACGGATCAGACGACGGGGAGCTACCCGCCGCCGTCGGGACCGCCGCGGCGGGCGCAGGGATGCCACCGGCTGCAGGCGGAGGCGGCGTTGCACCACCAGCGGCGTTCTTGCCGAGGCGGGCTTTGAGATCGATCTTCGGCTTCTTTTCGTCGGCCATCGAGCCCCCAGGGGAGGATGCGGCTACGGGGAGGACGCCCACGGAGATGCGTCATCTCCAGGGAAACTGCGCGCCACCATATTGTTTTCCGTCAGAGTTCGCAACATCACTTGACGCGTCGAGCTTGCAGGAAATCACGGCGCGCAAGACCCATCCGTCACGGTGCATGTCACGCTGGAGATCGATCACGATCGACCTCTCGCGGCGCGTGATTCGACCCATCGTGCTCGCGCCACTTGGGCTGGAAACTTCCCATCCGAGGGGGCGCACATTATCCTACCAATCGGATGTGCGATCGCGTCCGAACGCGCGTGGCGAAGGTCGTCGAGCATTCGCGATTCTCGAGGGAGCGCGCCTAAGCTGCCGCGCGATGTCCTCCGGTCTGTCCCTTCACCGCCCGCGCGCAGGTCGATGGGCCGCCGCGTCCGTCTTCTTCGTGGGCGCGCTCCTCTTCTCGGGGTGCACGAAGAGCGAGGCCGAGCTCCGGCAGGATGACCGCGCGAAGATCGAAGCCATCGTCGTCGAGGACGTCCGCGCATCGAAGGCGATGGCGGAGGCCGACGCGGCAGCGCGCAACGGTGACGTGCCCGCCGCGATCGACGCCGTCGACCACCGAGCGCAGCCGGCGATCGAGGCTGGCCTTCGCCTCACCGCATCTGCGGATCCGAAGACGGAGTGGGGCCGCGCGCAGCGCGACGTGTTCGCGCGCATCCTCGAGGACCGGCGCGCAGAGCTCACGCCATACCGGGACGCGATCCGGAGCACCGACGCCGAGAGGCTCGTCGCCGCGATCGACGCGCAGGCGAAGATCGAGCGCCGCGCGATCGCCGCGATCGCCGGCGCGCGCTGATGACTCTGCTCGCTGCCGATCGTGTGTGCCATGATGCCCGCCGAATGCGCGTCCTCGTCATCGACAACTACGACTCGTTCACGTTCAACCTCGTGCAGTACCTCGGCGAGCTCGGCGCCGAGGCGCGCGTCGTGAAGAACGACGGGATCGACGAGGCCGGCGTCGCGAGTGCAGACGTCGACGGCGTGCTCGTCTCGCCGGGACCTTGCACGCCGAACGAGGCGGGCGTCTCGCTCGCAGCCGTCGTGTCGGCGCGGGTGCCGGTCCTCGGCGTCTGCCTCGGCCATCAGTCGATCGGCCAGGCGTACGGAGGCAAGGTGGTGCGCGCAGAACGACTGATGCACGGGCGCACGTCGCCGATCCTCCACGCCGGCAAGGGCATCTTCGCCGGGCTCCCCTCGCCTTTCGAGGCCACGCGCTACCACTCGCTCCTCGTCGAGCGCGACACGCTCCCCGACTGCCTCGAAGTCACGGCCTGGACCGCGGAGGGCGAGATCATGGGGCTCGCGCACAAGGATCTGCCGATCGAGGGCGTCCAGTTCCATCCCGAGAGCGTGCTCACGACGCACGGCAAGGACCTCGTTGCGAACTGGGTGAGGTCGCTCGGAGGTGCACGGGCTCCCGCACGATCCGAGGTGGGGGGCACGTGAGCGAGCACCCGTCCTTCGCCGAGGTCTTCGCTCGGATCGAGCGCGGCGCGCTCGGGCCCGACGAGGTCCGTGCAGCATTCGGTGCGATCTTCGCGGGCGCGTGGACGTCGGTGCAGATCGGCGCGTTCGCGGCGTCGCTCCGGCTTCGTGGAGAGACCGCCGACGCGATCGTCGCCGCGGCCGAGGCGCTCCGCGCCGTCATGACGTCGGTCGATCACGGGCTCGACGAGGTGATCGACACGTGCGGGACGGGCGGTGACGGCGCTCACACGCTCAACGTGTCCACGGCCGCCGCGATCGTCGTCGCTGCAGCTGGCGTCTACGTCGCGAAGCACGGCAACCGCTCGGTCTCGAGCCGCTGCGGGAGCGCCGACGTCGTCGACGCGCTCGGGATCCCGACGGACCTCGATCCGACGCGGCAGGCTCCGGTGCTGTACGAGGCGCGGATCGCGTTCCTCATGGCGCCAGCGCATCATCCCGCCTTGCGCCATGCGTCGGTCGCCCGCCGCGAGCTCGGGGTCCGCACGATCTTCAATGCGCTCGGCCCGCTCGTGAACCCCGCGCGCGCCACGCATCAGCTCGTCGGCGTCTACGACGATCGCCTCCGGCCCATCGCGGCGGCCGCCCTCGGACGGCTCGGAGTCCGTCGTGCATGGGTCGTCCGCAGCGAGGATGGCCTCGACGAGATCAGCCCCGCAGCGCCGACGCGTGTGAGCGTCCTCGAAGGCGGACGCGTCGAAGATCGCGTCGTCCGGCCGGAGGAGTTCGGCGTCGCGCCGCTTCCGCTCACAGCCCTCGCGGGCGGCGATGCGAACGAGAACGCGACGGCGATCCGGGCGATCCTCGAGGGCCGCCCGCATCCGGCGACCGAAGCGATCGTCCTCAACGCAGCAGCAGCGCTCGTGGTCGCGCGCGGGATGCCGCCGCGTGAGGCCGCGAACGAGGTGCGCGAGATCATCCGCTCCGGCCGGGCGCGCGCGACGCTCGAGATTTGGGCTGCCGCCGCCAAGCGGGCGAAGGAGGCGACATGACCAAGAACGTGCTCGACGACATCCTCCGCAGCAAACGCGAGGAGATCGCGCAGCTCTCCGCCCGCCCGTGCGAGACGCGACTCGACGGCGCTCGACCACGCGGCGCCGCCGTCGTCTCGACGCTCGCGCGCCGTCGCGGAGAGCCGCTTCGCCTCCTCACCGAGATCAAGCGCCGAAGCCCGAGCGCCGGGCCGCTCTCGACGGTGCTCTCGGTCGGGGAGCGCGCGCTCGCGTACGCGCGAGCAGGCGCGTCGATGATCAGCGTGCTCTGCGATGGCCCGTTTTTCGACGGAGGATGGGCTCACGTCGTCGAGGCTCGGCGCGCGCTCGACGCCGCCGGGCTGTCCGTACCCGTCCTCGCGAAGGAGTTCGTCCTCGACGAACGGCAGATCGAGGAGGCCGCGGCATGCGGAGCCGACGGCGTCCTCCTCATCGTCCGGATCGTCGAACACGCCCGCCTCCCGAGCCTCGTCGCGCGCGCGCGCGCGGCAGGGCTCGAGCCGCTCGTCGAGGTCGTCAGCGAGGAGGAGCTCTCGGCGGCGCTCGACGCCGACGCGAAGGTCATCGGCGTCAACGCACGCGACCTCGACACGCTCGTGATGGATGCGGCGCGAGCCGCGCGCGTCCTCGCGGCGATCCCGAAAGACCGCGTCGCCGTCCATCTCTCCGGGCTCAAAGGTCCCGACGACGTCGCGGCCGTGGCCGAGTC
This sequence comes from Pseudomonadota bacterium, assembly GCA_023402175.1. Taxonomy (GTDB): domain Bacteria; phylum Myxococcota_A; class Polyangia; order Polyangiales; family Polyangiaceae; genus Labilithrix. The sequence goes on from JAEXCN010000528.1 coordinate 4,863, forward strand.
GAGCGCCGACGCTGCGCTCATGGGCGAAGCGTTGATGCGGCAGGACGATCCGACTGCTCTTCTCGAAGCGATGCTGAACGCGGCCCGGCGCGGCTGACCTCGCCTTTCCCTTCTTTTCGCGCGTGATTTTGCTCGGCCCCCACGGGTGAACGTAGACTCGGGCGCAGTGGATCTCCACGCGTGGATCGATAACTACCTCGATCACCTCCGGGTCGAGCGCGCGCTCGCCCGCAACACGCTCGAGGCGTATTCCCGCGACCTCGGAGAGCTCGCGCGCCACGTCGGCGACGACGCAGCGGAGGACGTGAAGCGAATCGACGGCGAGCGAGTGCTCGACTTCGTCGTGTCCTCGAGCCGACGCGGCAAGTCGGCTCGGTCGAGCGCACGGCAGCTGTCGGCACTTCGTGGGTTCTTCCGATTCCTCGTCCGCGAGCGCGCGATCGCGACGGACCCGACCGAGCTCGTCGAGCGCCCGCGGCTCGCGCGCAAGCTGCCGCGCGTCCTCTCGTACGAGGAGGTCGATCGGCTGCTCGCCGCGCCGCCGGAGGACACGGCGCGCGGTATCCGCGACAGCGCGATGATCCATCTCATGTACGCGTCCGGCCTGCGCGTCTCGGAGCTGTGCTCGCTCGAGCTCGGTGAGCTCGAGCGACGCGTCGGGACGGTCTCGCCCCTCGGCAAAGGCGGCAAGCGCCGTGTGGTCCCGGTCGGCCAGATCGCCCTCGAGCGGATCGAGCGCTACATCGACCTCGTGCGCGTCCACAACAAGGGCGCCGCCCGCGACAAGCACTTGTTCCTGTCGCCGCGAGGCAAGCGCTTCACGCGCCAGGGACTCTGGAAGCTCCTCAAGGCGTACGCCCGGGCCTGCGGAATCACGACGCCGATCTCGCCGCACAAGCTCCGTCACTCCTTCGCGACGCATCTGCTCCGCGGCGGGGCCGACCTCCGCGCGGTGCAAGCCATGCTGTGGCAAGCCGATCTCGGAACGACGGAGATCTACACGCGCGTGGCCCAAGACCACGTTCGGGCCGCATTCGAGCGAGCGCACCCCCGCGCCTGATGCCGAAAGGACGCGAGCGATAGGGCGCTCGAAATTCGACCGTGCGGGGCGTTCGCCTGCGCTAGGTTGGAAACCTCCGATGCCCGTGCCCTTCTCCGTCGTCGAGCCGTCGGGCGATGAGACGCCCGTCATCGTCGAGGTCCCGCACGCCGGCCTCCTCGTCGACGGGCCGGCGCTCGCGACGCTCGTCGCACCGGCACGCTCCATCGGCCGCGACGCGGACCTCTGGGTCGACGAGCTCTATGCCGACGCTCCCGCGCGCGGCGCGACGATGATCGTCGCCCACGTGTCCCGCTACGTCGTCGACCTCAATCGGAGCGAGAAGGACGTCGACGCCGAGTCGGTCCAGGGCGCGCCTCCGAATGCGCGGGCGACGCGCGGGATCGTCTGGCGCCTGACCAGCGACGGCGCGCGGGTGCTCGATGCCCCGCTGCCGCGTCGCGAGCTCGAGCGACGGCTCGAGACGTATTACCGCCCGTACCACCGCACGATCGCAGCGCTCATCGAGCGCAAACGCGCCCGCTTCGGCCACGCAGTCCTCGTCGCTGCCCACTCGATGCCGAGCGTCGGGCGAGCAGCTCATGGCGATCCGAACGCGTTCCGCGCCGACGTCGTCCCGGGCACGCGCGGGCGGACGAGCGCCTCGGGCCGCGTCATCGACACGGTCGACGCGCTGGCACGCGCCGCCGGGTTCTCCGTCTCCCACGACGACCCGTACCAGGGCGGCTTCACGACGATGCACTACGGGCGCCCGCGCGACGCCTCCCACGTGGTCCAGGTCGAGCTCGCACGGCGCCTCTACATGGATGAGACGTCGCTCCAGAAGAACGCGGGCTTCGACCGGCTCCGGGCGTTCTGCACCGAGCTCGTGAGCCGCCTCGGCGCGGTCCGTCCCTGACCGCAAAGCGCATATTCGTGAGCTCCCGCTGCTTTAGGCGGCTCTTCGCGCTTCCCCAGCGGCTTCGTACGAGCTAAAGAGCCGAGGTCCTGCCGCCGAGCCGCCGGCACACGGTTTTTGCGGCACTTAGCGAAGCTGCGCTTGACATGTGGTCAGGATTCAGCCAAGTTTCGCGCCCTTTCCGAAGGACTTCAAGTCATGGCGAAGAGCGATATCACCGGCAAGCGCAAGTTGAAGGCGCAGAACGTCTCGCACTCCAACATCAAGACCAAGCGCTGGCAGAACGTGAACATCCAGACGCGTCGCGTCTGGGTTCCCGAGCAGAACCGCTTCGTGTCGCTCAAGCTGACGACGCGCGACATCCGCACGATCGACAAGATCGGCGTCGTCGCGTACGCGAAGCGCTACGGCGTCTCGCTGTAGTCGAAGCTGCGCGTCACGTCCGAAACGCAGTCCGCGAGCCTCCGGGCTCGTGCACTGCGTTTCGTCGTTTGTAGCGGGCGCGCGAGAATACCGCCGTCGCGCCTTGCTTCTTCGGAGCATTAAGGCAGCGCTCCCCTGCGGAGCACGGACGCTCACGTCGGAGTGCGGGAGCGGCGCTCAGCCTCGGAGCAGCACGGCGCTGCGTGCGCACGCCGTCTCAGCGTTCGCACGCTGACGCGAGCGCGCTCAGCTTCGGAGCACGGAGGCAGCGCCGGCCGCGTGCGCGAGCGCGACGAGCCGCGCGTCGCCATGCGCTTCGATGCGCTCGTCGGTGACGATGCTCTCGATCGCTTGCGCGAGCACGGCGTACGCGTCGCTTGCGCCGAACGACGCGAGCGCGACGTCGGGGCCGGCAGCCGTTCCGACGAACGCGACGGGGCCGGCCGCAGGGCGGACGTCGCCGGGACGCACGCGCGTCTGACCGCGACGCACCGGCTCCGCGAAGAACGGCGCGCGGAGCCCGAGCTCGGGGATCATGAGCCCGTCCGTCGCCTCGTCCCAGCACGCGATCGCAAAGGTCGCGTTGCGGTCGACGGCGCCCACCGCCCGGACACGGGCGACCTCGACGTCGCGCGCGGGCGCTGCGGGAAGGTCCGCTTCGATGCGCGTCCACGGGAACGTCGCCAGCACGCGCGGCTCCGCCTCGCCCCCACCGTTCTTCCGGCGCGTCAGCTCGGCCGAGAGCGACCGGCTACCCTGCCGCGTCCCGCTGACCGGCGCGCGTGAAGCAACCGCCGGCGTCACGAGATCGATCCGCGACGCCTTCTGCACCTCCGGCCGCGGCGAAGCGAGATCGTCCGTCGTCAGGAGGCCACCCGCCGGGCGCCCTGCAGCCGCGAGCAGCTCGACCGCGAGCGCATGTTCCTCGATCGCACGAGGACCTCGCGCCGCGATGCGGGCGAGCACGTCCTTGCGCGGCGTGTTCTTCGCGAGGGCCACGGCGGGCGCCAGCACCTGGTTGAACGTCGCGGTGCCCATCGTCGCGATCGCGGCCGACATGGCTGCCGGAAGCCACGGAACGCCGACGCGCGCGGCGTCGGGGATCTCCTCAGCGCTCATGAACCCGCGCGGACGCGGAGCGCCGAGCCCGGGTTGACGGACCCTGCCGTCGATGGCGAGCAGGCCCGCGCCGGCCCCGCCGACGAGGATCTGAACGGGCCCGAGCAAGACGCCCGGTGCAATCGCACACGCGGCGAAGACCCCCGCAACGACGGCGTCGACGGCGTTGCCCTTGCCGAGGACCTCGTCAGCCGCCGCTTCGATCTCTGGAGCGGAACCTACCGCCGCTCGTGCCTTGCGGAGCGCCATCGCTTATTCGTCCTGCTCGTCGTCTTCTTCGAGCGTGAGCGGTGCGCCCCGCGGACGGACCAGGCGCGTGAGACCGCCGGTCTTGCGCGAGCCCGCCGCGCGGATCAGCTGGCGGAGCGTCTTCGCTTCTTTCAGCGCGCTGGCGGTCTCGATGACGACGTACGCATCGCGGCGCTCGCCGATCGCGACGGCGACCTTCTCGAGCGCTGCCGTGCTGTACGCACGCGTGCCGCCGAGCGCGCGCAGCCGCGCGAACGCGACCGGGCCGACGGGCACGATGTCGCGCGTCGGATCGACCGACAGCACGACGCCCCACTTCTTCGCCTGCACCGCCGCGTCCTCGTGCTCCCAGATCCCGCTCGGCTCCCAGACGATCGCGGTCACGTCGCGCGGGAGTCGCTCGAGGAGCTTCGCGAAGCGATCGCGCTGCAGCTTGCTCGGCGTCACATCGGCAGACGTCGGTACGACGAGGAGCCGCGACTCGAGCACCTTGGCCGTGCTCAGCATCGCCTCGAGCTCGGTCTCGAAGGCATCGGTCGGCCGCAGCTTGCCGACGTTCGGTCCCGCGACGACGGCGAACTCGAACTGGGGCGGCACGGCCTTGCGCCAGCGACGCAGCGTCGCCGCGCTCGGCGCCTGGCGCAGGTTGGCCGCGTCGACGCCTTTCACCTCGAGCAGGTCGAAACGCTTCGCATAGGCCGCGAGATCGCCGCGCAGCTCCTTCGATCCGACGTGCACCCGGGTCGCCATGTGGAGCGCACCTCTACACTACTTCGGCCGGAAGTAGAACGACACGTGTAGATCCGACAGGCCACGCCGGCGACCGCGGACCGCGAACCGAGAGGATGCGTTTCGCCTCGCGAGCACCACTGTGCCGAGTCCGCTCGCCACGGCGCGTGCGCGCTCGCTCGTCCGAGGCTGAGAAAGAGGCGCTCGGCGCGACGAGATGGCGTCGACCTCTACCGGCACGCACGCTGCAGCTCAGCGATGGCGACGTCAGCTGAACCATGCGCCCCGCGACGTGCTCGCCGGGACGCACGGCCCATGCGCGTCCGGAGGCCAACATGTCCTTCATCAAGCTGTCGGTCGGGCTCGCAGCGGTCGGGTTGACGGTCCTCGCATGCGGCCCGTCGAAGTCCTCCTCGTCGTCGTTCCCCGACAAGGCCTCCGCGGAAGACCCGGGCGGCGGCTCGCACGGCCCTCTCGGCGACCCTGCCGCCGGAGGCGACGAGTCGGGCGGCGCCGGAGGGTTCGAGAGCTGCGCCACGAAGACGGCCGCTGCCGAGGCCAAGCCCGTCTATCTCGTGTTCATGTTCGACAAGTCGGAGAGCATGACCATCGACGGCTCTCCGAAGTGGAGCTCCGCGAAGGCCGCGTCGAAGGCCTTCTTCGAGTCGGCCGATTCGAAAGGCGTTCACGCTTCGCTCTCCTTCTTTCCGGATCGCGAACAGCTCTACTCGTGCGACGCCGCCGCTTACCGCGCCCCAAGCGTCGCGATGGTCTCGCTGCCGAGCCCCGCGCTCGGCCAGAGCCTCGACGCCCAGACGCCGAACGGAGACACGCCGACGCGCGTCGCGCTCGGCGGAGCCATCGCCTACGCACAGGACATCGCGGCGGCCGAGGCGAAGGACGGCAAGGTCGCCATCGTCCTCGTCACCGATGGGCTGCCCGACTCGATCTGCGACGACAGCTCGATCGGCGCGGTGAAGGAGCTCGCGGCGACGGTGGCGGCGACGATCCCGACGTACGTGATCGGGGTGGGCGACGAGCTGACGAACTTGCATGAAATCGCCATGGGCGGCGGAACCAAGCGCGCGTTCATCGTCGACACCGTCACCCCGCAGCAGATCCAGCAGGACTTCCTCTCGGCCATCAACGCGATCAAGCAGTCGGCGCTCGCATGCGACTTCGAGATCCCGTCCCCGCCCGAAGGCGAGCAGCTCGATCGCAACCAGGTCAACGTCGTCTACCAATCCGGCGGCGGCGCCGACACGTTCGCGTACAACCCCTCGTGCGACGCCGGTACGGGATGGCGCTACGACGATCCGAATGCGCCGAAGCACATCGTCTTGTGCGATGCGAGCTGCCAGTCGGTGAAGACGAACCCCGGCCAGATCCAGGTGCTCTTCGGCTGCGCGACGCGCACCGTCGGCGTGAAGTGACGCCGCGCCAATTTCTCGAACACGACCGCGCACGAACGCCGGCGTGTTCGAGACTGCCGGCAGTCTACGGGGCGCGCGCCGCGAAGCGACTCACTCCGCCATGCACTCGCGCAGTGACAGCTTCGCGCGATGCAGCAGTACGTCGACGTGACCGCGGCTGATCCCGAGCACCGCCGCGACGTCCTCGCCTCGGCGCTCCTCGAGCAAGCGCAACATCACGACGGACTTCTGCGTCCCGCACAGCCGCTCGACGCACGCGCGCAGACGCACGTGCTCCTCGGCCTGCGCGAGGAGATCCTCCGCGGATGCCTGGTCCGAAGGAGCGTCCGTCGTCTCGATCTGCTCGTGCGGAAGCGCCAGGTGATGACGCCGCCGGCGGTTCCGGGCCGCGTTCTTGACGATCGTCGTCACGTACGGAGCCCACTCGCTTCGCACCGCGGGCACTTCGCCACGCTGGAGCAGCTGTAGGAACGTCGACAGGCCTTCCTGGGCGCACTCGACCGCGTCTTCCGCAGACAGGCCTTCCCGGCGAGCCACGCGGACGAGCATGCCCCGCTCGTCACGGATGAGATCAGTCAGCGCTGCAATGGGATCCACGACGTCCTCGAGCATAGGTCCTGACCGCCCGCGTTCTTACACGTTCGATGATCTTTCGATGCCCGCGTAAGAAGCGCCGTGGCGGGT
>JAEXCN010000144.1 GCA_023402175.1 Pseudomonadota bacterium
TCGACGAACTCGATCCTCCCGTCATCACCGCTGCAGCCGACGGCAGCGTTGATCGCGATCACGCTTGTGCCGAGAAGAAAGAGAGCGGACTTCACTGAACGCATCAACGAGCTCCTTGCTAACGAAAATCAGTGGAAACAGAGTGCTTCGGCGTCGAGCGGCGCAGCTCCGCCGCTCGTGAGGAAGCTCGTGGCTTCCGAGCTATCCGTCGACGCGTTGTCGACGCAGTACGCGTTCGAGCCATCCGTCGCCGGGTGCGGGTTGCTCGACGGGACGGGCTCGACGAGACAGTCGAGTGCGCCCGAGCCGTTCACGTTGGCGGTGATCATGGCGACCTTCCACATGTCGCCGCCCGAGTTGCCGCCGGACGTCAACAGCTTCGGGAAGTCGTTACCGGTGACCGGGTTGTAGCCGGTCGACAGCACGCGCTCGCCGTTGCAGTAGACGTTCACGTGCGCTCGCGTCGGCGGGCTGCCGCTGAAGTGCTTCACTGCGACCGCGTACTTCGAGCCGTTCGGCGGAGCGTCGATGTTGATGTTCTCCGGACCGCAGAAGTCGCTCCCGTTCGGGTTCGTCGTCGACGGATTGCAGGAGATGAGATCGCGGTCGAGGCGCGGGTTGAAGCAGGTGCCCGTGGTCTTCGAGCCCCAGCCCTGGCAGACCGACGAGTCAGGGTTCGCTGCGAACCACTTCGGCGACGAGCCGCCCTTGCAGTTGGCGTAGTAGCAGTCCTGGTTCGAGCACTCGCCGCTCCAACCCTTGTTCGCGCACTGGTTGCCGTACGTGACCTGCGCCATGTGCAGATCGAGGTCGACGCTGCTTGACGAGCTCTGCGTGTCCCAGCAGAGCTCGGCGCGGATGCCCGGGGCACGCGCCTGGATCTTCTGCTGGCAGGAGTAGTGCTTGCCGTTGAGGTCGAACTCACCCTGCACGATGTAGTCGCCGCTCAGCGAGAACGCGGGGTACACCGCGTTCGTCACCTGCGGAGCAGTGGCGACGATGCCGTGCTCCTTCATGCTCGCGCCGAGCGTGTTGACCTGCGTGCCCGCGGTCGATCCGCTGCCGTCCGGCGTCGGGTAGAGGCCGAACGTCGGGTGGTGCAAGATGTTGTCGCAATCGCCGCCGACGAGCGTCCACTTCCAGTTCGTCGCGTTCCCGACGTCGCCGGAGTTGAGGAACCAGCCCGTTGCGTCGACCTTCAGCGGCAGCGCCGAGGTCGGCGGGAACGGCTTCGTGAGGAGCGGATCCGTCGGGCACTGGACCGGGTCGCCCTTGCATGAGCAATCGGTGGCCGTCGAGTTCTGCTCCTTGCCGTCACAGTCGAAGTCGCCCGGCGCGCAGAAGTCGTCGGCGAACGCCGGCTGCGCGCCGCGGCACTGGCCGCTCCACACGCCGTCGAACTCCGAGGTCGGCTTCACGCAGTCGACCGTGCCCTTCGCGTTCTGCGCGCACCAGCCGACGGGGACTCCGCCGAAGGTCTGGCTCGCCGGAACGAGGTAACAGGGCTTCGTCGTGCCGGCCGCAGTACACGTGCAGCCCTCGTCGACGAGACCGTCGCAGTCGTCGTCGAAGCCGTTGCCTCCCGTGCCGTTCGCCGGGAACGTCGGCAAGTCGTGGTAGCCGTCGCACTCGTTGTCCGTCGGCGGAAGGCAGAACCGCTTGATCGGCCCGGGCCCTCCGGCATCCGGAACGCAGCTCGTCGCGTCCGGCGGCGCGCCATCGTTGAAGATGCCGGGGCCCCCGTCCCCCTGCGGCTGCTCGTTCTCGCCGGCCTCCGTGAGGAAGCCCGGCCCGGTCGGGGCGGCGTCCGCATCCTCGGTGACAGCATCGGTTCGCGCCGTAGCACACGCGAAGACGACAGCGCTCGCGACGATGGCGACAACGCCCGTGATGAAACGTCGTTGGATGGTCATGGTTACTTCCGCAGGGGTTCGACGAGAGCCGCACGCACGCGCGCGGCGTAGGGAGTGCTCGGAGATTCGCGGAGGAGCCGCTGTCCGAGCGCATCTGCTGCTGACTGATCGCCGCTCGCGTGAAGCGCTTCGATGCGGAGCACGAGGGCCTCTTCACGCAATTTGCCGGCGGGGAACTTCGCTGCGTACTGGTCGAGCAGCGCGAGCGCATCGCGAGGCCGCCCCGCCTCGGTCGTGCGACGAACGCCGTCGAGCGCTTCGATCTCGAGCCGGAGATCGCGCGACGCCTGCTTCGCCTCGGGGGCTGCCGGGCGCGCCGCAGTGACGGTTCGTTCCGCCGGAACATCGGCGGTTCGTTCCGCCGGAAGGTCGGCGGGTCGGTGCGCCGGAAGGTCGGGTCGGTGCGCCGGAAGGTCGGCGGGTCGGTGCGCCGGAAGGTCGGCGAGTCGGCGCGCCGGAAGGTCGGCGGGTCGGCGCGCCGGAAGGTCGGCGGGTCGGTGCGCCGGAACGTCGGGCAGGGCGGAGACCTTCATCGTCCCCACGGAATCCTTCTCTACAGGCGCCGGGACCTCGGGTGCATCGGCGCTGCTGCCCGGGACGACCGGTGCCGTTGCCGTCGGGCGCGACTCCGCGTAGCGCGTGTACCCGACGCTTCCGCCGGCGATGGCGGTCATGGCGAGCGCGATCGCTCCGATGGCGGGCCACGACACGGTCGCGGACGGAGCCCCGGGGCTCGTGGGCGTCTGCAGTGCTGCCGGGAGCGTCAGCCCGAGTCGCTCGGCGACGCGGCGCCGGCGTTCGACATCTAGCCCATCCGTGCTCGCGGACTCGACGAGCTTGCGCAGGTGACTTGGCGCGTTCGGATCGCGCAGGTACCGCTTCATCCTTCTGCCCCCGAGGCGAGGCGTTCGCGCATGCGCTCCGCCTCGACTTCGAACTTTTCGCGCGCGCGCCGCAGCCGCGACGCTACAGTCCCGGCGGGGATCTCGAGCAGCTCGGCGATCTCCGCCATCTCCATCTCCTCGAGCTCGTAGAGGACGAGCACGGTGCGCAGATCGGCGGGCAATGCGTCGAGCACCTCGTCGAGCGTCGCGCGGGCGTGCTCGCGATTCGTTTCCTCGGCGCTGTCGGGGGCCGCTTGCCAGGTCTCGGCGCCCTCGAACGCCTTCTCCTCGCGCCGCGAGGCTCGGTCGATCGACCGCCTCAGCGCTGCGGCCCGGCGGCGTGCAATCCCGAAGAGGAACGACCTCTCCTTGCCGGGCTCGATCGTATCGAGCTTTGACTGTGCGATGAGGAACACTTCTTGAAGTCCATCTTCGACGTCGCGATCTGCAACACCGAGCCGCCGAAGCGAACGCGCAACGAACGCCCCGTGCTTCTCGAAGAGAGAAGCGAGACGATCGACACCTCCGACAGGGTACGAACGTGAGGCAGCGGGGAAGTCCGCGTTCTCGAGAACTGCCGTCACATCGGAGCAATGCCCGCCGGTCGGTCGCCGTGATCACTCCGGCAAAATTTATTTTGAGCGCAAACGTTTCGCGCCGATCAGGCTCTGCCGTCGGCTCGGAAAGAGAGCCGGAGCGACGGACTGAGACGGATCGTCCTCACATTGTCGCCCGAGCGCCGAGGGACGGAGATGTGTGAATAGCCCCGCGGCAGGTCCGTCAACCTGGCGCGCGTGGGGGCCGTCATCCGAAAGGGGACGGGCGCTGGGCGCCTTCATCTGGCTTGGAGGTTCTCGTGAAAAAGCTTGCAGTGGTTGCTTCGGCTCTTGGCTTGATGTCCGTTCTTTCGGTCGGCTGCTCCAGCGACGACGATCCGGCGGAGAAGACGGGGCCGGTCGCCGCAACGCCGCTCACGGGCGCGATCGAGGGGAAGACGTTCGCAGCGAAGGCGGCGATCGCGCGCAAGGGGTTCGACGACGGCGAGCGGTCGATCACGATTTACGACGCGGAGGTCTCGTGCGAGGACTTCAGCCCGAAGGCCGATCGCAAGATCCTCATCAGCGTTCCGTGGACGTCAGGCACGAGCCGCGACTTCAAGCTCGCCCTCGGATCGGACGACAGCCAGACGGCGACGTTCGTCATCGAGCGCGACTCCAAGACGGACAACATCATCTCGACGCAGGGGCGCGTCGAGATCGTCGAGGCGCCGACCGAGAAGGGCGCGACGGGGAAGATGCGCCTTCGTGCGGTCGCGCGCGACAACAACGTCGAGGGCGAGATCGCGGTCGAGCTCTGCGAGTGACGAAGCATCGCCGGTTACGTCCGCGCGTGCGACGTGCGGACGTATCCGCGTCTCCTGCTTCCTTCCTTGGCTTGCGATTCTTTCACGGATGACCGGATGACCATTCGTCTGCGGGGGCCGTGGCTCGGCTCTCCGCGGGCGGAGCTCGATCCCACCCGCGACCGATCTCAGGCTGGCCCTCCGCTGGCGCGCATGCGTGAGCGATGCGATCATGTCGGGCCGATATGCGCGCCGCGCGCCTCCTGCTCCTCCTCGCCGTTCTCGCGTTCTTCACGAGCGGCTGCTTGCCGGTTCGGTACGTCACGCAGGCCGCCGCCGGCCAGGAGCAGCTGAACAGCCGCGGGATCGCCATCGACGAGGTCGTCAAGGGCGGTCACCTCGACAAGCGGACGCGCAACCTGCTCTCGCACGTCGCCCGCATCAAGGCGTTCGGCGAGCGCTACGGGCTCAGGCGTACGAACAACTACGAGCGCTACGTCTGGATCGACCGCCCTGCCGTCGTCTGGGTCGTCAGTGCTTGTCATCCGCTCGCGTTCCGTCCGCGCGCGTGGAAGTTCCCCGTGGTCGGGAGCATCACGTACACCGGCTGGTTCGATCGCAAAGAGGCGAAGTCGTACGCCGACCAGCTCGCGAAGGAGGGGTGGGACGTCGATCTCCGTCCGTCGCAGGCGTACTCGACGCTCGGCTGGTTCGACGATCCGATCCTCTCGACGATGATCTCGGACGGAGACGAAGCGCTCGGCGATCTCGCGGACGTCGTCCTGCACGAGACGCTGCACGCGACCTTCTACGTGCCGAACCAGAGCACGCTGAACGAGAGCGTCGCGTCGTTCTTCGGCGACGAGCTGTCGGTGAAGTACCTCGAGGAGACCGTCGGGCCGGACTCGCCCGAGAAGAGCAGCTTCCTCGCGATGCGCGCGCGTGGCGAGCGGCGCGGTCACGTGATGAAGGCGGCGTACGACGAGCTCGCGGCGCTCTACAAGTCGAACCGCTCGCGCGAGGAGAAGCTCGCCGAGAAGAAGCGCATCACGGACAACCTCCGCGCGGAGCTGTCGATCAAGCGCCCGGTCACGAACGCCACCCTCATCCAGTACAAGACGTACGGGTCGGGGAAGCAGGAGCTGCGCGAGCTCCTCGATCGATGCGACGGGAGCTTTCCGCGCATGTTGAAGACGCTCGAGCGCATCCGGCCCATCGCGGCGTCCGCTCCGGCGCACAGCGATCCCGGCGTGTTGCTCCGGCCACTCATCGCGGGCGGCTGTCCCTGAGCGCATCCCGCGCGGAGCGCGCGCCGCGGCGTGCGCAATTCGCGCAGGCGATCGTGCACGCCGCTTCGCCGTTTGTCCGCTCTGGATCGCGCCGCGTCCGAGGGTAGCCCCCGGAAATCCCCAAAAAAGCGCAGATCTCTGCCGGCATATCGGATGCATCACTTCGACGTGCGCGCTACGTCGAGCTGCGAGGCGGGGGCACGGCGGTCCCGCGTAGCGTCGCGCCAGGAGCAGCTCCATGCCGTTTGCGCGTGCCCAAGTCGTGACTCTCTTCGCAGCCGTGTCGTGCGTGGCTCTCACGGCGTGCAGCGCGCCTGTCCCCACGCAGACGACGCACCGCGCGGGATCGAGCTCCGGTACTCCCTCGAGGAGCAAGGCCGGAACGAGCAGCGATGAAGCAACGCTGCCGGTCGACGGCATGGACGACGAAGACGATACGGACGCCGCCACCACGGCGCCGGCACTGCCGGACAGCGACGGTGATGGGATCCCCGACGAGAGCGATTGTGATCCGTTCTCGGCGCTGATCGCCGGGACGAAGCTCCTCGAGGACGATCTCGCGACCGACAAGGCGCTCTTCGCAGCGGCGGACGGATTCCCGCAGGCGAGCTGGATGCACGACGGCGCCGCGTATCGGCAGACGCGCGTCGTCGACGCCGCCGACACGTCGCTCTTCGTGAAGGACGCCGCGATCGGCGATGCGATCGTCGAGGTCGTGACGGCATCGACCGAGGTCGCGGCGATCACGCCTCGCCTCCGTCAGATCTTCGTCCTCCTCGGGACGTCGGTGACGGGAGGCCAGCTCTCTGCGATCGGTTGCGGCATCGAGGTCGTGCAGGGTGAAGCGGTCGAGCAGAAGACGAGCATCGTGCGATTGACCGGCGCTCCTGGTGCCGTTTCGACGACGCCGCTCCAGCGCGTGAACCGTGCGGCGGTCCAGGTGAACGAGCAGCTCTCGATCAAAGCGCGCCTCGCGCAGGGCACGCTCACGTGCGACGTGACGAATGGAGGCGTGACGACCACGGCGACGGCGTCCGGCCTCGGAACCCCGAAGGGCTCCGTCGGGTTCTTCACGCGACAGACGAAGGCGCTCTTCAAGCAGGCGCGCATCTGCAAGCTGAAATGAGTGGCTGACGGTACTTCGGGGGGTGGTCCATCGCGGACCATGCGGGGTGCTCCGTCGGCGAAGCGGATCATCCTCTGGATCACCCGAGAAAACCGGGCGATCACGCTGGCCTGAGCGGTGCACTAGCTCGACGCGATGTCTCTGCGCGGCTCGTCGTCCACGGCTCTCGTCGGTCTCGCCATCGCTCTCTCGGGCTGCTCGGGGGCGGTCGCAGGCACCGACGATTCGACTGACGACGTCCACGTCGGCGTCACGGCGACCGTTCACCAGCAGATGGTGGGCGGTACCGTCTCGCACACCGGACAGGACGCGACGGTGATGCTCGCCGAGGGCGGGCAGCAGGCCTGCACCGGGACGCTCATCGCTCCGAACCTCGTTCTCACCGCGCGACACTGCGTTGCCGAGCCGACCGGCGATCAGGAGTGCGCGACCTACGGCACGCAGAGGCAGGCAAACTCGATCTCGATCGTGATCGGCGTCAACGCGCGCCCCACCGATATTCCAGCCGCGCAAGGGACCCAGATCTTCGTCCCGGCGACCTCGAACATGTGCAGCTTCGACGTCGCTCTCATCCAGCTCGATCGCAACGTGACCGGCGTTCCGATCGCGCCCGTCCGGTTCACGCCGCTCGCGCCGAACGAGCCCGTCATCGCGGTCGGCTACGGCGTCGACGGGCAGGACCGCGCCCCGGTGCAGCGCCAGCAGCGGCAGACGACGGTGCTCGGCGTCGGACCGCACGCGCTCCAGTACACGACCAAGCAAAACGCGGCGATTAGCTACAACGTCCCGCAAGGCGACGTCGCGACGGGCGAGTCGACCTGCTACGGCGACAGCGGCGGACCGCTGTTCGACGCGCAGGGCCGCGTCGTTGCGGTCACCTCGCGCGGGCTCCCGCAGTTTCCGCAGAACGGCGCGCACGGCAACGGCTGCATCGATCTTCCATCGGTCTATGCGGGCGTCCTCTTCAACGAGCAAACGATCCGCCAAGCCGCGCAGGCCGCCGGTCACCCGCTCCCCGCCAACCAGGGCGACGTCGGCCCGCAGGATTCCGACGAGGTCGGCGACCTCGACGAGCCGGCGGACGACGAAGACTCCGCCGACGAAGAAGAGGCGCCGAAGAAAAAGAAGAAGCGCTCGGCAAGGACGATGGTGCCGAGCTCGAGCGGGTGTGCCGCCGTGCCCGTGCACCCGTCACCGTCGCATCTTCCGCTCGCCGCCGTCGCGCTGGCCCTCGCCGCCGCCCGCCGTCGTCGCCGCTGATCGCGAAAGGGATACGTCGACGCCGAACGCACCCGACCTCGGTACGGGCACGTTCCTTCGACGTCGAAACAATCGCTGACGTCGCAGGATGGCAGCGACGTCAGCGTGTCCGCAGGCTCACTTCGCGGCGGCGTCCTTCGCGGCCGGCTTCGCGGCGGCTGGCTTCGATGCAGCGCCCGCTTCGGCGCCGACGATCTCGAGCAGCTCGATGTCGAACTTGAGCGCGGCCTTCGGCGGGATCTCGCCGCTGCCCGTCTCGCCGTACGCCATCTGCCACGGGATCGTGAGCTTGCGCTTCCCGCCGACCTTCATGCCGGGCACGCCTTCGTCCCAGCCCTTGATGACGTTGCCCTTGCCGATCTCGAACTCGAACGGGCTCTTGCCGCGCGAGCTGTCGAACTGCTTTCCGTTCATCAGCGTGCCCGTGTAGTGCACCTTCACCTTGTCGCCGGCCTTCGCCTCGGGACCGGTGCCGACGACCTCATCCTCCTTCTGGAGCGTGTCGGGGCCGGGAGGGAGGGGCGCGGCGGAGGCCGGCGTGTAGTCGCTCGCCGGAAGCTCTTCGACCTTCTTCGAGCAGGCCAGACCGCCGAGCAGCAAAGAAATCCCGGAGAGGATCGCAACCGAGTGAAAAGCTCGCATGCGCCCTCGATACCACGACGTGGCGGGCGCGATCACCTGGGAGCGCGACTCGGCGCGGCGCCCTGCGAGCGAGACGCGCATCTACTCGCGCTGTGGAGCGGCTCCCGGCGCTCCTCCACCTCCGGGCGGCGCGACCTGAGCGCCGACGGCTGCGGCGGCGAGCTGGAGGACGGCCTCGAGCTGCTCGGGCGCGGCCTGGATGTGGAGCTTGATCTTCGACCCCTCCGCGACGACCGCGGCATTGTTGAGCAGGCCGCGCGTAGCGAAGCGGACACCGATGCTGTTCTGCCGC
Organism: Pseudomonadota bacterium; assembly: GCA_023402175.1. Lineage (GTDB taxonomy): Bacteria > Myxococcota_A > Polyangia > Polyangiales > Polyangiaceae > Labilithrix. The sequence goes on from JAEXCN010000144.1 coordinate 8,749, forward strand.
TTGAGGAGCTCGGTCAGACGATCGGCGGACTCGATCGCGGCGGCTGCGTCGCTGCAGTCACCTTCGCCGTAGACGTCGGCCCCGCCGTCGGCACGCGGGATGATCCAGAAGCGGATCTCACTGACCGACTGCGAGAACTTCAGACCCGGGATCGAGATCTGGTTCGCGGGGTTGTGGACGATGAGACGCATCGCCTCCGTCGCCGGCGGTCCACGCGGCACCTGTCTCCGGAACGTCATCGCTGCTTCGTGCGCATGCGACGGCGGCACGATGACGAGGAGCTTCGACTGTGGCCGGAGGAACACGCGCTGTGCGTTGTCGGCGTAGCCGAGGGATCCTTTCACGCCGGGAACGCCCGCGTCGTACGCACCCCCCTTGTCGTACGTGCGTGCGATCGCGGCGATCGTCCCGTCGACGGCATCGTCGCTGACGTTGTAGCGGACGAGCACCGCGTCCTTGTCCGTGTGGATGAGCGACGGCCCGTAGATGAGGATCCAGTCGGTGTCGCGGATCGGGTCGACGGGGGAAGGCGCTCCCTTCAAGAAGTCCCTCCACTGCGGGATCGCCTGGAGGATGGGCCCCATCCGTGCGCCGACGGGGTGCTTGCGAATGAGCGCGACGTTCACGCCGAGCACCACGTTCTGGACGCCGGCGTTCACGACCTTCGAGAGGCCGAACATGCTCTCGGGATTGCGCGGTCCGCCGGAGCCCGGCTCCGCCGCACCGGCATCGGCCGTCGCGACGAGCCCTGCGTCCTCCGTGGTCGCGCTTCCGTCGGGCTCGCCCGCGTCGGTCGGCGCGCCGCCGTCCGCGGACGGGACGACGCCGGCTTCCGGCACCTCGGCGAGCTTCTTGGCCGCGTCCACGCCGGCGTCGACGATCTTCGCGCCGGCGTCCGGCTTGCCCGGCGCGGCCGGGTCCTTGGTCGCGTTCGGCGTCGGATCGGCGGGCGTCGGCGGCGGCGGCGCAGGCTCCGGCGGGGGAGGAGCCTCTTCGCCCAGCAGATCGACGGGAATCGACAGCTCGCCCTCCGGGTCTTTGAGCTCGATGCCCGAGCTCGGCGGCAGGAGGTTCCACGGCGCAACGAACC
>JAEXCN010000152.1 GCA_023402175.1 Pseudomonadota bacterium
CCCGTGAACAGCGCAGGCAACTTCTACTCGTCGGCGCGTATCGCCACCCCGTACACGGCGAAGGTCGTATCCGGCGGGAAGACGCGCGCGATGGTCGGCGCGCAGACGGACGGTGATTGCAACACGTGCCACACCGAGCAGGGGGCGGAGAAGGCGCCGGGGCGCATCATGGCTCCCTGACGAAGGACATCATGGCGAATCGAATGCGGCCGCTGGTTGCGATGGCGTTGCTCGCGCTCTCCGGGTGCACGCACGTGCATCCTTGGGAGAGATCGAAGCTCGCGCATCACTCGATGTCCTCGGAGCTGACAGGCCCCGCGCTCGAGCACGTCTACTCGGTGCAGGAAGGTGCGGTCGGAGGCGAGGGCGCCGTGAGCAGCGGCTGCGGATGCAACTGACGCTGCGACGCTTCCTCGTCGCCGTCATCGCGATCGCCGTGCTGCTCCTGCCCGGAGCTGCGCACGCCGGCGACGTGACGACGAAGGCGTCGACCGAGGTCGCTGCTTACCAGGACTCCGTCGCGACATCGGTGCTCACGCCGAGCATCGGCGTCTCCGTAGAGAGCCCGACCGAGGGATGGCGGGCGAGCGGTCGCTACCTCGTCGACGTCGTGTCGGCCGCGTCGCCGGACATCGTGTCGACGGCGTCGCCGCGCTGGACGGAGGTACGTAACGCCGGGACGATCGGCGGCCGATACAAGCCGGGGAGCTTCGGCGCTGCGGTGAGCGCGACGACGTCGTACACGCCTGATTACCTGTCGCTCGGCGCGAGCGGGCAGCTCATCCAGGAGCTCGACGAAAAGGACCTCACCCTTACGGAAGGCTACGGGTACGGGCACGACACGATCGGGCGCACGGGGACGCCGTTCTCGGTTTTCTCGCGCGACCTCGGGTACCACACGCTCTCGCTCGGCATCTCGCGCGTGCTCAATCCGTCGCTCGTCCTGTCGCTCGCGGGTGACTTCGTCATCGAGCGCGGCGATCAGTCGAAGCCGTACCGCTACATCCCCATCTTCACGCCGGACGTCGCGCGCGGCGTGCCGCGCGGCGTATCGGTCGACAGCGTCGCGTCGCTCCGCATGCAGGCTCGTCCGCTCGAGCAGCTTCCGCTCGCGCGTGAACGCGGCTCGATCTCGGGACGCATCGCGTGGCGGATGGCGTCCTCGACGCTCCGCCTCGACGAGCGGCTGTACACGGACACGTGGGGGCTCCGCGCGACGACGACCGATGCGCGCTGGCTCTTCGATCTCTCGCAGCGCGTGACGCTGTGGCCGCATCTCCGTGCTCACGTGCAGTCGGGCGTCTCGTTCTGGAAGCGGGCTTACTCCGCGGCGAGCATCGATGCACTGCCCGCGCTCCGCACCGGCGATCGCGAGCTCGGGCCGCTGATGAACCTCGGCGCTGGTGGGGGCATTCGCCTTGCGCTCGGCAAAGCGGGATCGATCGACGACTTCGTCTGGTCGACGACGTTCGACGGGACGTACACGTCGTTCGCTGACGCGCTCTACGTGAAGGAGCGCATCAGCGCGCTCCTCGCGACATCGCTCGAGGTGACGTTCTGATGGCGCTTCGATCCTCGTCGGGGCTGGTCCTGCTCGCAGCGTTGCTGGAGGCGTCTTGCTTCGATCCGACGCACGACCAGGCCGTCGACGCGCTCGGACCCGAGGTCCCCGGTGTTCCGCGCGGACCGACGCATCGCGCGGGGCAGCGATGCCTGACCTGTCATGGCGGAAGCGGGCCGGGAGAGCCCGAGATGGCGGTCGGCGGGACGATCTACGCGGTCCGCGGCGGCACCGAGGCGCTTCCCGGCGTGACCATCACGCTCACCGACGCAAAGGGCGCGCAGAAGACGGCGATCTCGAACTCCGTCGGCAACTTCTACATCTTCAAGACTGAATGGGAGCCCGCGTTCCCGCTGTCGGTGTCGCTCTCGTACGGAGACGAGCACGTCGAGATGAAGACTCCCATCGGTCGTGACGGCGCGTGTAACTCTTGTCATCGCGGGGCCGGCGATCGCGAGCACATGCCCGCCGTCTTCATGAGGTCACAATGATGCGGACGACGCTGCGCGCCGCTCACGCATGCGCGGCCCTTGCTGCGCTCGTGATCGGGTTGCCGTCGATCGTCATCGGATGCAGCGCGCCCGATGCGAACGCCACGGTCTCGCCCGCGGGACCCGATCGGGCAAGCTTCGGTCCCGTCGCGAAGATCCTCGTCCGGCGATGCGGCTCGATCGACTGTCACGGCTCGCCGTACCGGAACATGCGCCTTTACGGCTACGCCTCGTCACGGCTCGATCCGACGAGCCTGCCCGATAGCCCGCCCGACACGACGGCCGCGGAGATCGACGCCGACTACGACGCCGTCGTCGCGCTCGAGCCGGAGCTGATGCGGCAAGTCGTGGCCGACAAAGGCCGCGATGCAGAGCGCCTCACGTTCGTGCGCAAAGGACGCGGACAAGAGGCTCACAAGGGCGGGCAGCGCATCGTCCCGGGCGATCCCGCGGACCGATGCATCCTGTCGTGGCTCGGAAACGCCGTCGATGCGGACGCGTGCAACGCGGCGAATGCTCCGTGAGCTCGTCGCGTCGTTCGGCGCTCACCGGGCGAAGACGAAGTCGTCGACCAGCGCTTCGCCTGGATCGGCTTCGGCCTTGTAGGTGCCGGTCTCGATCTCGGCCTTGAGCACGTTGACCGGGAACGGACGCGCGATGCGACGGCGCTCGACCCAGCTCGCGCCGTCGGGGCTCGTCTCCCAGACGATCTGATCGGGACCCTGATCGTGGCGAAGGCGCAGGTGCTTGTGCGCAGCCGGATCGTGCGGGATGGACTCGCCCGACGTCGCGCCCGCGAGCTCGGACTGGAAGAACAGCTTCCCGGCGGAGATCGCGAAGCGTGCCCAGCCTGGCGCCTGCGAGACGACCGCGAACGAGACGCTCGCTTCGGTCGACGAATGGGGTGACTGCAACACGGTGATGCTCGCCACGCCGCCCGTCCAGTCGAGCTCGCGCGTCGTCGCGAACCCCATGTGATGCGACCCCGCGAGGCCTGCGCGCGGCCGGAGGTGGAGCACGCCGCCCGCTGGAAAGACCTCGAGCTCCGGATCGTAGCCGCCTTCGTGCAGCGCCTCCGGCGTGAACACCTCCGGGGCGCGCTGGTGCGTGAAGCTTTCCCTCACGCCCGTGAGCTCGATGCGGACGTTGTCGAAGATCGCCGTCCCGGGCGAAGCCTCGGACTGGAACGTGCCTGCCTCGAGCTCGACGTACGCCGCGCGCAGATCGACCTTCCGCGGGATCGTACGGCGAGGCGTCCACGTCGTCCCGTCGGGGCTCGTCTCGAATGACACGCTGTCGGCAACGCAGTCGTGGCGGATGCGAAGATGCCGATGCTGCGCGGGATCGTAGGGGACGCTCGTCGACGAGATCGCCCCGTTCCTCGCGCCGAGATACAAGACGCCGTTCTCGACCGTCATCCGGTACCAATGCGCGGGATCGACCGCGACGGCGAACGTCGTGTCCGCGGTGGACGAAACGTTCGTCGCTTGGACGAGCTCGACGCGCGTGGCGCTGCACGTCATCGGGTACGTGTGCGCGCTCGTGAGGCCGCCGTGTTTCACGCCGGAAGCGCCGGCGTGCGGCGTGATCGTGAGGCGTCCGCCGGCAACGTCGACGGGGACCGTCGGATCGAGCGCCTCGAAGCCTTCGTTGATCGTCCGCCGCGTCCAGCGCTCGGCGTCGATCGTTCCCGAAAAGCCTTCGTCGAGGAGCAGCGGTGAGCGGATGCGCGCCAGTCGGGGCATCGCGAAGCGCGTGAGCACGTTCTTCGCGATCGCCTCGGCTGCGGAGCTAGCGACGTTCGGCTGCGTGACGCCGGGCGGGCGATACGCATCGAGGCCCCACGGGAACTGGATCGATCCCGCCGCGAACGTCTCGGCGCCGCTCGGCAGCGCGCGCACGGTCGCCTCGGAGGCGCCGCTCGAAGGCTGCGACGTCGTCCACGGCGAGCGCATCACGGTACGCACGCCTGGAAGGGGCGGCTCCGTCGTGCCGTCGACCTCGTAGCCGAGGACGCCCGGCAGCTTGGCCCCGCGCGCGAGGCCGGTGCCAGCGAAGACCCAGCTCGATGGCTCGTGGACGACGAGGTCACCGTTGATCCCGAAGTCCTGGAACCTGACTCCGGCGAGTCCCTCTTCACCGCGCGTGACGAGCGAGTCGCGGAAGCGCACGGTCGTCTGGTGCGCGTCGGGGCCGGCGCTCGCTGGGTCGGTTGCGTAGTCCTTCGTGCAGAAGAGCGTCGTGTCGGGCTGACCCGTCTTCGAAGGCTGGAAGCGGACCTGCCAGTAGCTGACGTTCCCGGAGAAGAACGCGAGGCTGGTCGCGCCGTGATCGCGCGCGTGCTCGACGTGGTCGCGCATTCGTGACGACCAATACTCGTCGTGCCCCATCGAGACGAAAACCGGATGTTTCGCGACGAGCTGCGCGTCGCGATGGACGTCGACGTTCGTGACGTAGCTGACGTCGAATCCCTCCCGCTCGAGGAAGCGGACCATCGGGTATTCCCACCCCATCGGCCCGGTCTGCGCGGCCCCTTGCAGGTTGGTGACGACCTCACCCGCGCCGACGCCGACGGCGGCCTCCGGATTCAGGCCGAGCGCGTACGGTCGGAGGAACGACACGCGCGACGCTCGAGCTTCGCCGGTGCTGTTGAAGTCGTAGAGCGACTTGCCACCCCAGTTGTTGTAGGCCTGGAACGTCGTGACGCTCGACTGCACGAGGTATGTCGCCGCGCGCGTGTCGTCGCGCACGACAAAGGGAACGTAGCTTTGCTTCTTCGTGTCCGTCGTCGTCAGCTTCGCGAGGTAGATCCCGCTGACCCAGCTCGCCGGGATCGCGAGCTCGTACGGATCGGTCCACGCGCATTCGACGAGGCCGTCGGGATCGGGTGTCGGAACGACCTGTTTTCTTCCCGCGCGTTCGACGGTCGGCATCGCGACGCGCCCGCCTTTGCCGGCGTACCAGCCGAGGCGATAGACGTCGATCGTGTAGCGCGGGGACGTGGTGCTCACGAACAGGCGGATCACCTCGCCTGGCGCAGCGCTCGTCGCGGACGCGTAGCCTTCGATCTCCCGGTTCGTGGCCGGGCTTGCGAGCATCCACTCCTCTGTACCGGGCAGCTGGTTCTCGCCGCCGACGGAGTTCGCGGCCGGTCCCGCGTCGGCATCGGCATCCGCATCGGCTTCGGTACCGGAGTCGGTACCGGAGTCGGCTTCGTTCGATGGTGGTCCGGCCACGTCGGCGTCGCCGGCGTCGTCGCTCGTCGCGGAGGGCCCGCTGTTTCCGCCGTTGCTTCCACACGCCGCAAACGTTCCGTATGCCGCGAGACATGCGAGGATCGCCGCCGGCCCCCGCCACGCAGCACGAAGTTTCATGACGGCCAACGTATCCTCGAGATCTGAGCGAGGCGAAGAAGGGAAGAGATGGCGAACGCGCTTTCGTCGACTCTTCATCGCAGGCTGCCTGACGGTTGCCGGCATCTTACACGGTGGCAACGTCTTTGCCGGAAATGCGATTTGCGCGAGTGCTCCCGCAATCGACGCTACGGGGACGACCGATGCCATGCTCACGGCAGCGGACGCGCTCTCGAGCCCGCTCGACCGGCCCCGGGCACGAGCGCTGTACCTCGCCATCCTCGCGCGTGACCCGCTCGACGAAGAAGCCGCCGTCGGGCTCGCGCGCGCGGACGCCGCCGACGGTTGTCATGCGCTTGCGGAACGTGGATATCGCGAGGTCCTCGCGCGATCTCCGGGCAACGTCGATGCGCGCACGGGGCTTGCGGACGTGCTGCTCTGGACCGGACGCTGGACCGAAGCCCAGGGCGTCATCGAGGAAGGCCTGCACCACGCGCCCTGGTCGCCCGATCTGCTCGCGCGCCGCGCACGGCTAGCGCACTTCCGCGGGCAAGCAGGCCTCGCGCGCTTCTATCTCGCCGAGGCGGAGCACGTGACGCCGCTCGATCCTGAAATCAGGAGCGCGCGCGATCGCGTCTTCCTCGGGATGGCGCGCCTCGGACAGCGCGTTCAGGTCTTTCCGACCGGCTACGACGACCTCTACACCACGGACGCGAGCGCGTCGTTCCGCTGGCAGAGGCTCCGGTTCGAGGCCGGTACGACGATCGTCGCGCGGCACGGGGCGTCTCGCGAGTCGCGGAGCGGCCCGATCCGCAC
>JAEXCN010000131.1 GCA_023402175.1 Pseudomonadota bacterium
TACGAGCACGAGCGGAAGCGCGATCCGCCGCGCCCCGCCGACGACGAGCGAGAGCACGGCGCCACCGAGGCACATCACGAGGAGGAGCGTGCCCATCTCCGTCGCAAGCGCGCCGACGCTCGACGGCGAGATCGCGCGCTCGAACAGCGGGAACATCGGACCAGCGATCGCGACTTCCGGCGGACGCCGCGCGAGACCTGCGCCAAGCGCGAGCGGAAGGAGGCCCAGCGCGAACGCGCATGCACCGTGGAGCACGGCGCTGCGTTCGATGCGGAGCTCCTTGCGAGCCTCGAAGCATGCCATCGCGATCGGCGGACCGACCGCGGCCAGCGCCGCGACGAATACGATCGGCTCGTAGCTCGCGGCCAGACCGAGGACAAAGAGCAGAGGCGGCAGCGGCGGAAGGATCGCGCGCGCGCTCACGGCGGCATCGCGGCCAGCATGGGCACCGACCGTACGCGTCGTGCCGAGCGCATGGGCCGCGCGATCGCCTACGCTCGATTCGCGTCCAGCCGGCTTCGCGATTCCGAGCCGAAGCGCAAAGAGGACGAGCATCACCCCGGTGACCGCGCCGCCGGGCGCAGCAGCTTCTGCCTGCCACGCCGGCGCGAGCAGCGCGGTAAGGACCGCGACCGCGCTCACCGCCGAGACGAGCTTAGGAGACGCCCCACCGCCATGGGGTCCGGCGCTCCGGCCACCAAGGCCGATACGCGAAAGCGCACCAGGGACGAGCTGAACGATCTCGCGCGCCAGATCGAACGCGAGCGCGCCGCAGATCCCGGTGATGACCGCGCTCGCGAGGCCCGCTCGAAGCGCGCGCGTCCCGAGCGGCAACAGGAGCGCAGGCGCGGCAACGACGAGATCGAGCGCGCGGAACGCGCCCGTGAAGCCTGCGCCGATCGTCCGCACGACCTCGGCATCGTGCGACGCCGGCGCCGCGGAGCTTGCTCCTGCTGCCGCAAGCACGGCCGGAACGATCGCCGAGACCACGCGGAGCGCGGCATCGAAGCGTGACCGGTGCTCCGAACCAGAAGAGCGTGGGCTCTCTGCGCCCCGCGGACCAGAAGAGCGCTCGTCGCTTTGCGGACCAGAAGAGCGTGGGCGCTCTGCGCCCCGCGGACCAGAAGCGCGCTCGTCGCTTTGCGGACCAGAAGAGCGTGGGCGTTCTGCGCCCTGCGGAGACAAGCGGCTCTTCATCGGGAACGGTACTTGGTCTACCCTGTCCGGCCCTGGCTTTCCCAGTTTTGGGGCCTACGCGACATGGCGCGTAGGAACGCGACCAGCCAGGCCTTCCGAGGAGAGAACACTGTGGCACGCTTCATCGACGAGCTGAAACGCACCCATCGTTGCGGCGACCTGCGCGCGAGCGACGAGGGGAAAGAGGTCGTCCTCTTCGGTTGGGTCGCGAGCTATCGCGATCACGGCCGCGGCATCTTCGTCGACCTTCGCGATCGCGAGGGCATCACGCAGATCGTCTTCGATCCGAGCTTCTCGGGCTTCGGCGATCTCCCGAAGCAGGCCCTCGAGCGCGCACAAGCGGTCCGCTCCGAATGGGTCATCGGCGTGCGCGGCATCGTGAAGAGCCGCGGCGCGATGAAGAACCCGAAGCTCCCGACGGGTGAGATCGAGGTCCACGCGGTCGAGATGACCGTCTTCAACAAGGCAGACACGACGCCGTTCGAGATCGCCGACGACATCGACACCGGCGAGGAGAAGCGCCTCCAGTATCGATATCTCGATCTCCGTCGCGCTCCGCTGCAGCGGACGCTGCGCGTGCGCCACAAGATCAGCCAGGTCGTCCGCCGGTACTTCGACTCGCAGGACTTCCTCGAGCTCGAGACGCCGTTCATGGTGAAGTACACGCCCGGCGGCGCGCGCAACTTCCTCGTCCCGAGCCGCACGAACGCGGGGAAGTTCTACGCCCCCGCGGAGAGCCCGCAGCTGTTCAAGCAGCTCTACATGTGCGCGGGTTTCGATCGCTACTTCCAGATCGTCAAGTGCTTCCGTGACGAGGCGCTTCGTGTCGATCGCCAGCCCGAGTTCACGCAGATCGACGTCGAGATGTCGTTCGTGAACCAGGACGACGTCTTCAAGACGATGGAGGGGATGATCTTCTCGGTCTGGAAGGAGGTCCTCGGGATCGATCTGAAGGAGAAGTACCCGAGCGGGCGCTTCCCGCAGATGCCGTACGAGGAGTCGATGGCGAAGTACGGCAACGACAAGCCGGACCTCCGCTTCGACATGCCGCACACGGACATCACGGCGCTCGTGGTCGATCACGCCGGCGGCGGCATCCCGTTCTGGAAGGAGATCGCCGACAAGTTCGCGAACGGCACGTACCGCAAGGACCTGCCCGCCGAGATCGTCAAGGCGATGCGCGTCCCCGGCGAGCACGCGTCGAAGATGTCGCGCACCGAAGTCGACAAGCTCGAAGAGTTCGTCAAGGGCATGGGCGCGAAGGGCCTCGCGCGCGCCAAGGTCGACGGGCAGGGCAACTGGACGCAGTCGCCGCTCGCGAAGACGATCACGCCGGAGCTCCGCACGAAGATCAACGAAGCGATCGGCGCGCAGGAGAACGACCTCATCCTCTTCCAGTTCGGCAAGGAGGCGATGGTCCAGACCGTGATGGCGAACCTTCGCGTCCATCTCGGCAAGCGCCTCGGCCTCATCCCCGAGATCGGCCACGGCGGGAAGTTCGAGTTCCTGTGGGTCGTGAACCCGCCGCTCTTCGAGTACGACGACGAGAAGAAGACGTGGGCCGCGGCGCACCACGCGTTCACGCGTCCGCACGACGAGTGCCTCGATCTCATCGAGAAGGATCCGGGCAAGGTCCTCTGCTACCGCTACGACCTCGTCCTCAACGGGTTCGAAATCGGCGGCGGGTCGATCCGACTGCACGATCCCGAGGTGCAGGCGAAGGTCTTCCGCGCGCTCGGCATCTCGGATGAAGAGGCGAAGCAGAAGTTCGGCTTCCTCCTCGACGCGCTCCGCTACGGCGCGCCTCCGCACGGCGGCATCGCGGTCGGCATGGACCGCCTCTCGATGCTCCTCGCCGGCGCGGAGAGCTTGCGCGACGTCATCCCCTTCCCGAAGACCCAGAAGGGTCAGGACCTGATGACCGACGCGCCGAACAAGGTCGAGTCGGAGCAGCTCCGTGAGCTGCACGTCCGAGTCGTCGAGCCGCCGACCTGATCTTCGCCTGCGGGGCGGCTCAGTACCCTGACCGCCTCGGACCGCACGCCAACGTGTTCTCCAGCGAAGGGCCATGCCTTCGGCGCCATGTGGGCTCCCGAAGACGGGCCCATCGCAGTGCGACGTGCTCGACCGCATGAAGTCGAGCATCGATCGATCGCAGATCGACGAGTCCCTCGCGTAGAAGCTGACCGAGGCATCGAGCAGATGCGTGCGTTCGTCGAGCTCCTCGAGGACGTGCGGAGAGCTCGCGAGCACCGACTTCGGTAGGACGCCTGACGACGACGGAACGCGGCGCGCTTGCATGCAGGCGCACCCGCGTCGCGGCGCGCATCCGTCGAGATCCGTGCGCGCGCTGGCCCCGTCCTCGCAACGGTCGCAGGTCAGGCGACCCATGACCGTAGAGCCCGTTCACGCCGCGCGCACCCGTTCTCTCGTTGACCGAGAGAGCGTCGCGCTCGCGTTGCACGACGCCGATCGCGAGCAGCATGCACGTGGCGCGACGTCGAGAACGGCAGGATCGCCACGTCACCCGAAGAGATCCGGAGCGTAGCGCGACGGCTCCGAACCGGTCCGTGCTGGGGCTGAGCAGCCCGACAAGGAGAACGACATGGCGAAGACAGCCAGCGACCTCATCGTCGAGGGCCTCGTCGACTGGGGCGTGGACACCGTGTTCGGCTTGCCAGGCGACGGCATCAACGGCTTCGTGGAGGCGCTTCGCAAGGCGAAGGACCGCGTCCGCTACGTGCACGTCCGGCACGAGGAGACCGCGGCCATGGCTGCGTGCGGCTACGCGAAGTTCAGCGGTCGCATCGGCGCGTGCTTCTCCACGGCGGGACCGGGCGCCGTGCACCTGTTGAACGGGCTCTACGACGCGAAGATCGACGGCGCGCCCGTCGTGGCGATCACCGGCATGCCGTACCACGACCTCATCGGCACGCACTACCTCCAGGACATGAACCAGGACTACCTGTTCCAGGACGTTGCTCGGTTCAACCAGCGCGTGATGGGCGCCGCGCATGCATCGAACGTGATCGATCTCGCGTGCCGCACGGCGCTCTCCGATCGCGCGGTGGCGCACCTCTGCATTCCGATCGACATCCAGATCCAGCCGTGCGGCGACGACTTCCGGAGCAAACGGAACGTGCCGAGCCACACGTCGCGCGCCTTCTCGGTGCCGAAGCGTGTCCCGGAGCGAGGAGTCGTCGACGAGGCGGCGGCCCTCCTCAAAGGCAAGACGAAGGTGGCGATCCTCGTCGGATCCGGAGCTCGCGGCGCTCGCGCGGAGGTCGAGATGCTCGCCGAGCGGCTCGGCGCGCCCGTCGTGAAGACGATGCTGGGCAAGGAGGTGATCCCCGACGACAGCCCATATTGCGTCGGCGGGACCGGCGTCGTCGGCACGAGCGCGTCGGCGGAGGTGTTCTCGAGCTGCAACGCCTTGATCATCATCGGAAGCTCGTTCCCGTACATCGAGTTCCTTCCGAAGCCCGGACAGTGCGCCGCGATCCAGATCGACGACTGCCCCGAGCACATCGGCTTGCGATACCCGGTCGACGTCGGGCTCGCGGGCGACGCGCAGGCGACGCTGCGCGAGCTGCTCACGTTCCTGCCGCGCAACGACGACCGCTCGTTCTTGCAGACGGCACAAGCGAGCAGCCGCGCGTGGTGGTCGCTCATGGAAGAGCGTGGCACGCGCGACGACGTCCCGATGAAGCCGCAAGTCGTGAGCTGGGCGCTCTCGCAGCTCCTCGACGACGATGCGATCGTCTGCGGCGACTCGGGGACCGTGACGACGCTCGCGGCGCGCATGAAGCTACGCGCGAACCAGCGCTTCTCGTTCAGCGGCACACTCTGCTCGATGGCGGCGGGGCTTCCCTACGCGATCGGCGCGCAGCTCGCGTTTCCGAACAAGCAGGTCGTCGCGATCACCGGCGACGGATCGATGTCGATGGCGATGGGCGACCTGGTGACGCTCGCGCAGCAACGGCTCCCCGCGAAGATCATCGTCATCCGCAACGACACGCTCGGCCTCATCAAGTGGGAGCAGATGGTCTTTCTCGGCAACCCCGAGTACGGCGTCGATCTCCGCCCGATCGACTTCGTGAAGGTCGCCGAAGCATGCGGTCTTCGTGCGACGCGCATCACCGATCCGCGCTCGTGCCGCGGTCAGCTGAAGGAAGCGCTCGCGACGGAGGGACCCGTGCTCGTCGAGTGTGTGGTCGATCCGAACGAACCGCCGATGCCGCCGAAGATCACGCGCGAGCAGGCGAAGCACATCGCCGAAGCGCTCGCGCGAGGCGAAGTAAACCGGGTGCCGATCGGCCTCACGATCGGACGCGACGCCATCCAGGAGATCAATTTCCCGGCGAGCCCGATGGGCATGCTCGGAAGGCTCAAGAAGACACTGCACGTCGGCGGCGGGGAGGTGGGCCATGGCAACGGCCGTAACAAGAAGTGACCTCATCCCCGCTCGCGACGTCGTTCGCCAACGTGCGCTCGTGAAGCGGCACGAGCCGCGCATCTACGCCGGTGCAGCCGCGGAGATCGCGCGCGAGCTCGCACGGACGATCGAAGGAGAGGTCCGCTTCGACGACGGATCCCGCGCGCTCTACGCGACGGATCTGTCCATGTATCGCCAGGTGCCGATCGGCGTGGTCGTGCCTCGTCACGCCGAAGACGTGGAGGCGACGGTCGCGGCATGCCGCGCGCACGACGTTCCGATCCTCGGTCGCGGCAGCGGCACGAGCCTTTGCGGTCAGACGTGCAACGTCGCTGTCGTGATCGACTTCTCGAAATACATGCACCGGATCACCGCGCTCGATCCCGCATCGCGAAGGGCGCACGTCGAGCCCGGCGTCATCTGCGATCAGCTCCGCTCTGCCGCCGAGGAGCACCACCTCACGTTCGGTCCGGATCCGGCTACGCACCAGTACTGCACGCTCGGCGGGATGATCGGCAACAACTCGTGCGGCGCGCACACCGTCATGGCCGGCACCACCGCCGCGAACGTCGAGGAGCTCGAGATCCTCCTCTACGACGGCACGCGCCTTCGTGTCGGCCCGACGAGCGAAGACGAGCTCGACGCGATCGTCCGCGAGGGTGGCCGGCGGGGCGAGCTCTATGGAAAGCTCCGCTCGATCCGAGATCGGTACGGCGACGCGATCCGCAAACGCTACCCGCGCATCCCGCGCCGCATCTCCGGCTACAACCTCGACGAGCTCCTGCCGGAGAAGGGGTTCCACGTCGCCCGCGCGCTCGTCGGAAGCGAGAGCACCTGCGCGATCACGCTCGGAGCGACGCTGCGGCTCGTGCATTCGCCGCCCCACCGCGCGCTCGTCGTCATCGGCTACGACGGGATCTACGACGCCGGCGACGCGACGAGCCAGGTGCTCGCGCTCGGCCCGATCGCGCTCGAGGCGTTCCACGAGCACGTCATCGTCAACATGCGCCTGAAGGGACATGTCCCGCCGGGCATCGAGCTCTTGCCGGAAGGGCACATGTGGCTGATCGCCGAGTTCGGCGGTGAGACGCAGGACGACGCGAGCGACCGAGCCCGCCGAGCGATGGATGCCTTGAAGGCAAGCGGGGGACGTCACCTGTCGATGAGGCTCGTCACCGCGCGGCACGAGCAGGAGCTCGTCTGGAACATCCGCGAGGGCGGCGTCGGCGCGAGCCGCGTGCCCGGCGTCGAGGACACCCTGCCGCTCTGGGAGGACTCCGCGGTCGATCCCGCGAAGCTCGGTCCGTATCTGCGCGAGCTCATCCCGCTCATCGAACGTTCTGGGTACAAGTTCTCGCTCTTCGGCCACTTCGGCGACGGCTGCCTCCACATCCGGATGGACTTCAAACCGAAGACGCCCGAGGGCGTGAAGCGGCTACGTCGCTTCCAGGAAGAAGCCGCCGACCTCTGCGTTCGCTACGGCGGCTCGCTCTCGGGCGAGCACGGCGACGGTCAGGCGAAAGGCGAGCTCCTGCCGAAGATGTTCGGCGCGGATCTCTATCAAGCGTTCCGCGAATTCAAGAGCGCCTTCGACCCGCACTGGCGCATGAATCCGGGCAAGCTCGTCGACGCATACCGGCTCGACGAGAACCTGCGCACAGGGCCGGACTACGAGCCGCGACACGTCGAGACGTATTTCCGGTTCCCGGAGGACAAGGGCAGCTTCGGCCTCGCGACGGAGCGCTGCTTCGGGGTCGGCAAGTGCCGCGGCCTCGACGGCGGCACGATGTGTCCGAGCTTCATGGCGACGCGCGAGGAGATGCACACGACGCGCGGCCGCGCCCACCTCCTCTTCGAGATGATGCGAGGCGACGCGCTCGAGGGCGGCTGGAAGAGCGAAGCGGTGAAGGAGGCGCTCGATCTCTGTCTCGCGTGCAAGGGCTGCAAGAGCGACTGCCCGGTGAGCGTCGACATGGCGACGTACAAGGCCGAGTTCCTCGCTCATTACTGGAAAGGCCGCATGCGGCCGATGGCGGCCTATGCGATGGGGCTCATTCGTGTGTGGGCGCGACTCGCCTCCCTCGCTCCGCGCTTTCTCGATTCGCTGCTCGCGATCCCGGGCGTCGAGGCGATCGCGAAGGCGATCGCGGGAGTCGCTCCCCAGCGATCGCTACCGCGTTTTCCGCCGCAGACCTTCCGCCAGTGGTTCGCATCGCGACCAACACCCGAGCACGAGCCGACGCGCGGACGCGTCATCCTCTGGCCCGACACGTTCAACGATCACTTCTTGCCGCACGCCGCACGCGCAGCGGTCGAGGTGCTCGAAGC
>JAEXCN010000146.1 GCA_023402175.1 Pseudomonadota bacterium
CGGCTGTCACATCGATTGCAGCTCGAGACAGTTTGAGGGTCTCGAGGCAATCGTGCGCCAGCCGCTCGTTTCGTTCTCCGGAGGCGCGCTCGCTCGAGAGCGAGCGATCGAGCGCACACGCGGGACGTCACTTGCGCCAGCGCAAGCGACCGGCTGACCAACGCCCAGGCGGAGCAGCGCGACTCCCGCGCCGCGCCCGTCCTCACGCGGGCGAGCGGCAGGACGCGGTGTCCGCTATCGACGGATGCTGCGAGCTTCGGGCTCCCGGAACGCGGATGAACGTAGCGCCAGCGCATCGGTCTCGAAGCACGCCGACGCGTGCGTGCGCGCGCCGCGCCGTCCTTGGATCCACTCCCGATGCGATCACGTCAGAAGCAGCAGCGCTTCGCGAATCATCGTCTCGAGCGGCGCATCTTCGCCGAATCGCGTCTCGAGCGTGGGCATGACTCGGCGGACTTCAGGCTCCCGGAAGCCCAATGACCGGAGCGCCTGCGCCACGGTCTCCAAGCGCGCCGAGGAGCGTGATGCGTACTTGAGCTGTCGCAAGTGGATCCGCGAGGCCACATGCTGGCGGCCAAAGACCTGCTCGGCGTGATGCTGGTTGTGCGCGCGGCACCTCACTCGGAGGTTTGCTGCGTCGTCGGTCCCGCCGAGCGCCTTCGGGTGAACGTGATCGAGCTCGAGGAGGGCGCGCGCCGGACACCGATTGCCTTCCGCATCGACATACGAACACTGCTCTCCGTCGCGCGCGAAGACCTCTCGCCGCACCTCCCTCGGGATGTGCCGCCGTCCCATCTTCGGTGCATCGTCTCCGCCCTGCTTCGCGCGAGCTCCGTGCGCGGCGGCGACGGCCGCGTTCGTGGTCGCTTCCGCGTCCGCGCAATCGACCGACCCGCGGCCCGCTGGCGATGCGGCGACTGCATCCGTGATCGCGCTCCCGCCCGCATCGTGCTCGGCCGCGGTCGTGTTCGGCTCGGCACACTTCGCTCTCCTCGCACGGGACGTCTTCCCGAGCCGCTCTCGTTCGAGCTTCGCGAGGAGGAGATCGAGCGACGCATCGAGGACGATTTCGAGATCGCCTGCCGGGTTTCGGTGGCGCATGAGGTCCTTGATGCGTTCGAGCTTCGCCTTGATCTCGACGGACACGGTCAGCTCGACGCGATACCGCGTCGGCGACAGCGGTTCGATCGTTGGGCGCATCTCCGTGCCGACCGAGCCTGCCGCCGAGGGCGCGAACCCTTGCGATGCATGTGGAGGCCCGATCGGCAATTGCGCCTGCGGCGCGACGGGCTCGATGCAGCTGGCGACGTCGGGCCGCGGGAAGCGCGCGGCGATCATCGCCCGTATCTCCTGCGTGGTCTTGCCGATCGCCTCGCGAAGGAGCTCTTCGTGGTTCTCCTCCGAGAGGTGATCACAAAGCGTATAGACCGCACTCAGATGTACCTTTCCTCGTTCGAGCAACGCGAGGGCGCGCGGAAACTGTCGAACGACGCGAGCCACCGCGATCCGCCGGTAAGCCTCGCCTTCGCTCATTCCGAGCTTTCGAATGCAGAAATCCCACATCGACGAATACGCATATTCGCGATCGAGTCTTCGAACCTCGACCTCGCCGAGGTATTCGAGGAGCCGCGCCTGCCAGACGTGTCCTCTTCCGACGTGCACGCTGAGTCGAGCAAGCAGCTCGTCGTTCGTGAGATCCCCCAGGTTCTGCATGAATCACGTCTAGCACGCAGTTCTCGCGCTCCCGGAACAGCCCCTCCCGCGAGCGAACGGCGACCCGATCACCTCGCGAGCCCTCCGACACGCGATCGCGAAGCAGGAGGCTGCTGACGGCCCGCACGCACTGCTCCTTCGACGAGCCGTGCTCTCGAGCCGACTCGTGCGTCGAGAGTCGTCAAGTTCGAAGTACAGAATCGTTACGGCGAATCGCCTCTATGCGCGAGGTTGCCCGATGCCGGCGAACATCGAGAGCGAGAGCGCGTCGCGACGCGGCAACGCGACACCTTCGCCTTCCACCTGTTCGGCGTCACTGCCAACGACTTCAACCCGCCAGTCATGTTCGTCGCGCGCCCTTTTCTTCAAGTCATCAGCGATGCGGAACCGCCACGACACTTCGATGGATCGAGCGCGCCCGCGGAGGTGGAACGAGCGGCTGGCGCACGATTGCCTCGAGACCCTCAAACTGTCTCGAGCTGCAATCGATGTGACAGCCGCTCGTCCCGATCGAAGCGACGGGCGCCAACAGCCGCGTCGGAGCGTGCGCCCACCTGAATCGAAGCCATTCTCCGCCGCATGGCGGGCGAGACGAGCGCGCAGCTCATCGCGCTGTTCGGCGACGTCGCGGCAATCGCGAACAGATCTTCGCTCGAAGCGACTGGCAGCGGCAGCGCTGCCGAACGGACGAACGTCAGGGGACATCCTCCGTAACCGCAAGTACGCGCTATCGGAGCCGAAGCCGTCATCGTGCAACGAGCGCTGGGCCGCGACGGCACCGAACGGTATCTCCGAGCTCTACGCGTGATCGACGCGCAGAAGAGCGAAAGGGCGCCGCGCGCCGGACTCGCGTCCGCCAGCGCGTCGAGGCGGGCATTCGCGAAGGGCTGCGGCTCCTGACGCAATCGGCTCGCGGGTGGTGACAGCCGCTCGTCCCGATCGAAGCGACGGGCGCCAACAGCCGCGTCGGAGCGTGCGCGCAGTCGCAGAAGAATCCAGTTCGAGCCCGCGCTGGTCGCGAATAGATCTTCGCTCGAGGCCAGAGGCAGCGGCCGCGCTGCGGATCACACGAACGTCAGAGGACGTCCAGGCGGCATGGCCGCGTGGCGACACGACCGGGCGAAGCCAATATTAGGTGCCGCCGTCGACGCATACGGCGGGCATCGTGGACCACGTGATCGAGACGTTTGCAAAGTGGCCTTGGCCAATACCGTCGATGTAGAGGTCCGCGACCTTCACATAATATCGCCCGACACGTAGCGGCTCGTTGGACTTCACGGGCTTCAACGACCCCACGCCGAACTGCGCCTCGGTCTCCTCCTCGAAGAAGAACGAAGCGACCACGTGTCCCGTGTCGATCGACACGTTCACGTTCCGTGGCGTGTCCACGGTGAACGTGAACCAGCGCGCCGGCTTGGCCCCCGGGCTGGCGGGAGGCGTCGTGCCTCCCACGGAGAATTTCGGAACGAACGAAACGTTCATCGCGGTGGCCCTCGTCGCGTAGCCGGACGACTTGAGGTCGTAGACGACGAGCTCACACAACGGATCGACCGCGGGTGGCGGCGACAAGCACGCGGCCAGCTTGGTGGCTTGCGCATCACAGCCAACCGCCTTCGGCGTGCCGTCCGCTGCGCATTGGAAAGACGTCGCCGTCTTGAGTGCACAGTCCAGCGCGGCGTCGCGTTCTGCCTTGCACTCGGCTGGCGTCGAGGTGGTCAGCGCTTCGCAGTCGGAGATGCACGTCGATTGCTTCGCGCACTTCGCGCTCGCCGCCTTCGCGCAGATTCGCTCGCAAATGCTGCCCTTGTTCGCATTCGTCGGACCAGGATCCTCCGGTCCGGTGGAGGCCGTGTCGTCCGATGGTGAGGTGTCGCCCGTTTCCGCCGGAACGCTGGTGGCGCCGCCCGCTTCCGCCGGACCGCCGGTGGTGCCGCCCGACGTGCACGCTACCGCTCCGATCGCAACGGGCGCGACGAGGCCCAAGACAATGACGACATGCTGAATACCCATGAAACCCCCAAGCACTCGCGATGGTCGTCAGTTCGTCGAGTCGTCGTGTGCGGCGGCGATCGACGACCAGTCTTGGAAGCGCGCGACGAAGATGGGCGACGTCCCGTCCTTCGGGTTCGGGTGTACGAGCTCTACGTTGCCAATGGAGCCGGTCGTGTTGAGCCAACCGAGCACGTAGAGCTCGCGATCGCCGCCCACTGCGAAATCGAGGACGTTGAAGGGGCCGTCGAACCGGAGGCTCACGGCCGGACCGCCGATGGTCTCGGCGTGCTGGAACCCAAGCCCAGTCTGGTTGTTCGCATCGGGCATCGTCCAGCCCTGCTGGCTGAAGAGGAAAACCGTCTGGAAGCTGTTCGTGCCGTACTCCAGCACTCGTGAATAATCGTCGAGAATTTTCACGGGATCGCCCGACGGAGGCAGCGTCTCTGCAAAGACGCCCTCTTCCTTTTGGTCTCTGCTGAGGCGGTAGACGTTGTCGTCGAACCCGCGACCGACCGCGATCTGCCGACCGACAACGAGGCCATCGGGGTCGCGAGTCGCACGGCCTGTCTTGGGATCGATCCCGCAGCCGTCGATCGTCCAGTACGTGCCCGTGCTCGAGCGGGCGACGCCACTGCTGCGATCCTCCGCAAGGATCCACTTCAAGCACTCGGGGATCTGGCTACCAAGGTGTTTGACGTCACCTGACGCGGTAATCCGATCCACGCTCCCTGCGGGGGGCGTGTCTGACGTGCCGAGGGTCCGCGAGACGATGAGCGCGTCCTCTCCGTCCGTGAAGACGAGGCAAAAACCTCCACCGGCCTTGCCGGCGGGAGGCGCGACGACGACCTTCGACGTGACGGCTCGCCCTTCGGGATCCAGGCGTATCGCTTGAAGCTCGTAGTCCGGGGCCTGACCAACCCAGCTGCAAACCGTTGCGCTCCCCGAAGGGTGAAAGTCGAAATCCGTTCCTCCCAGTCCCGCGCTGCCCTTGAACGTCGACGAGACGTGGGTCTCGTCGAGGTCACGCGTGAGGTAGCGCACGTGGAAGTTGTGGATCGAGAGGCTCGGCGCGTTCTCGCGAAACAGGATCGCGATCCCGCCCTGCGGGTTCGGACGGACCGCACGAATCGCGTCGTCCTGCTCGCCGCTTGCGGCGGCGTTGTCTAGATCGAACTCCCGCTCGGGCAGCACCACCGCCGCGTACGAGGGAGGGAGCGGTTTCGCCGGCTCTTTCCCCTCGTCGACGACGCCATCGTTCCCCCCATCATTCCCCCCGTCGGGCTTCCCATTGGCGGGGTCCTGACCGTGAGCCGTCGTTGCGCACCCAGCTGCAACAAGCAGGAACGAAAACAGTAAGTTGTGTCGCATCAGCCCCTCGTCAGAAAGGAAAAGGAGAGAAGCTCCCCTCCCTCTGACGAATGGTGAGCCGAGGAATTCAACGCGAGCCGAAGGGCCACCTTGCGGGTGGTCGGGCGCGCTGCTCCGGGCGATGGGGCGGGCGGGACTAGTGTCCGTGCACGCTCGCAGCGCTGCAGCGGTAGTCACCAGCGATGATTGCCGAGCGCCGGCACGTGACCTCGATGGTCTCCGCGCCGACGATGTCGTAGTTGGCTTCGTAGCCGAACACCGTCCGACGCTCCTGCATCTGCGTCACGGTGCATTGATTCCCGCAGCCAGCATGTTGCCGGGCGTGCTCACTCGCACGATGACGAAGTCCCGCGTCGTCCGCGATCACGTTGTTGTAGAGGCCAACACCGACGGCGGCGGCGACCAGCCAGGCAGCGAGAGAGAGGGCGCGCGAAGCGGTGATGCCGGTGCGGCGGGGCGTGGCGCGCGAGGCGGTCCACTCGCCGACGCGAGGCGAGATCACACGGTCTCCAGACTGATGTGCATGAAACGAGTACGGGCTCATTGGTCGAGCGCAGCTTCGTCGGCTCCCGTGTCACCACCGTGCACGTTGCGCAAACGTTCGGAGAGGTCGGAGGCGATCGAAAGGAGCTCATGCGTGGTGCGCGATCCTCGGCGGAGCGAGTTTCGACACGCGCGTGCCGCAAGCGACGACTCGTTCGAGGCAAGGCGGACGCGCCCGTGACGGACGACGAAAATCCGAGCATCTCGACGTCGCCGCGCCCGGTGGCTGCGAGAGCCGTCACCGATGTCCTGGCACCACGCCTGAGGGCGACGGAGCTGCTGCAGGCCTCGGCGTCGCGGGCGGGACGACGCGGACGGGGGCCGTGAAGCGGACGAAGGAACCAGGACGGGTCGGCAGAGCAGTAGAGGCGCTCGGCGTCGCGCTCGCCGTCGTGCTCGCGTTGTCCGTTGATGGAGGCGTGGCGACGAACGCCGAGGTCGCGGCGGCTTCTCCATGCGCCTCCGGCACGGTGTTACTCGCAGGAGGCAGTGTCGTCGCAGGCGCGGCGCGATCGTCGGGCTGCACCGCACTCGCAGGCGTCGGTGACCGTTCGAGCATCATCCCGCTCAACAGCGCGATGATGATGAGCAGCATCGCGACGACGACCCACGGCAGGAGTGTGCGCGCATCGAACGTGAGTCGGTCGAGCCGGGATGTGATCGCAGTCGGGGCAGTCGAGCTCGAGCTGTTCGCGTTCGGCGCGTCGCTCGGGGTGCCCTTCGCATCGACCGTGACGGCGTTCAGACGCATGCGTGCGCCCGAGCTCTTCACCCCGTGCTCGAAGAGGCGCGCCGATTCGGAGATGCGGTTCGCGCGGAAGCTCTCCTCGTTCGCCGCGAGCATCCTCTGCCGCTTTTCGATGTAGGGTGCACCCGCCGACTTGACCCACGCCGATACCTCGGCTGCCGGCGCGTTCGGCGCCACGTCCGCGAGCGCAGCGGCCATGTCCGCCGCGGTCGCGTACCTCGCCTCCGGCAGTGTCGCCATCGCCCGCGTGATGATCGGCTCGAGCAGGTACACCTGCGCCCAGCGGTCGGGCTCGATCGAGCCTCGGTCGGTGTCGAGCGCCTCGGTCGGTGTCGGCGTCGAGCCGAGCGCGACCGACCGAATGAAGTCGGGATCGTTCTTGCCGTCGTAGAAGCGACGGTTGACGAGCAGCTCCCAGAGGAGCACGCCCGCCGCGTAGATGTCGGCGGTGCGGGTGACGCGCTCGGCGCGGATCTGCTCCGGCGCCATGTACGCGAGCTTCCCTTTCAGGAAGCCTTCGCGCGTGTGATGAATGCTCGTTCGCGCTTTCGCGATGCCGAAGTCGACGAGTCGCGGGATGCCGTCGACGCTGACGAGGACGTTCTGCGGGGACACGTCGCGATGCACGATGTTGAGCGGTTCGCCGACGTCGTCCGTAGCTTCGTGCGCCGCGTGCAGCCCAGCGAGCACGCCCGACATGACCGTGAGCACGATCGGCAGCGGCACCGCCTCGCGCGACGCGACTGCGAGCTTGAAGAGGTAGCTCAAAGGAGCTCCGTGCACGTACTCCTGGACGAGGATCACCTCTTCGCCGTCGAGGATGACGTCCATGACGGGCACGACGTTCGGATGATGAATGCCCGAGGCGATCCGGGCTTCGTCGTGGAACATCGCGACGAACTCGGGATCGTCGACATAGTGCGGATGCAACCGCTTCGCCGCGACGAGCCTGGAGACCCCTTCCACCGCCATCAGCCGGGCAGCGTGCACCGTCGCCATTCCTCCACGCGCGATCGGCGGATGGAGGAGATAGCGGCCAACGCGAATGGGATACGACTCCTCGACCGCGCTGGGTTGGTTCATGCGGGAGCTCTCCGGGTGCTCGATGGGGCGGGCGGCTTTCATCATTCGAACAGTTCAGCGTCCCTCCGCTCTGGTCAGGCTCGGTCCGCCATCGATGCTCTCGTCAGCTCGGTGCTCTATCCACGTCCGTGCGCGTGTGAGGAGCACGTCCCGAGCCAATCCGCGCTCCCGCGAACTCAGCGGATCGAGGCCTGAGCGACTCGCCTCGCTGTGGTCTTGCGGGTTGCCACCTGCAGCAAACGGTGCGGGGAGCTGCCCGCGATGGGAAGTCTACGCACCGCCCTCAGGTGTGAGGATCGTGCACGAAGAGATCGGTCACGGGATCGCCGACGCGGTCGAGGAAGACCACGCCGTCGAGGTGATCGATCTCGTGCTGCAGACAGCTCGCTTCGATGCCGTCGGCGGGGATGACGATGTTCTTGCCGCTGCCGGGGACGTTGCCGGTAACGATCACTTCGGCAGCGCGCGAGATGTCGCCGGTGACGTAGGGCACGCTCTTGCAGGACTCATGGAAGACAGTGGATCCTCGGCGAGCGAGGATCCTCGGATTCGCGAGCACGACGAGCCCCGCGCACGATATCGCGTCGGGATGGCCGCTGACGTCCATCGCGAACAGCCGGATGTTCTCTCCGATCTGCGGCGCAGCGAGGCCGATGCCCCCGGAGGCGCGGAGCGTCGCGACGAGCAGGTTCGCGAACGCGACGATCTGAGGCGCGGTCGGATCGACCTGGACGCTCGGACGCGCGAGGAGAGCATGGGGATGCGTGAGGACGGGGCGAACGAGGAGGCGCCTGTGTGTGCCGCTCTCGGGAGCCGCGCGCGCGCGTCTCACCGCGAGCGCGGGGGCATCGATCGTCGAGACGTGCTTGCGCAGAGCCATCACCACCTCCTCGGGTCGTGACCGCGATCGACAGCACACGCCGCGCCAGCGCGAGCATGTCCGGCAACGAGGAAAGTTGCGCCGGTGTTGCTCGGCGGTGTTGCTCGGCGGCGTACTCGGATCAGCGCGCTCGAGCTGCGACCCGATCGAGCTCGTTCGTGACGACGGTGACGACGTCGTCGGCGTGCAGGCTCACCGGCCCGATCGACATGCGCTCCGCCCCGACCTGCTCGAGTCGTGCGCGGACGTCCTCTGGGATGCCGAGGTGATCGCCAATGACGAACAGGCCGTGCGATTTCCCAAGGCTCTCGACATCGCGGATGTCGCGCGCGCCCTCGTCGAGGACGTAGATGCGAGCGTCGTCGACGTCGGCGAGCACGCGATCGAAGCCGCCGCGTGTGACGGCGAACCCCGGCTTCACTGTGACCCACGCGTCCGTGTCCTCGTCCGCACGGCTGGCGAGGACCTTCTTCACCCGGACGGCGAGGCTGCGCTCGTCGGGGCGGAGGAACTGCACGCCCGCACCGTCCACGCGAACGATACGCGGCGCGAGCGGGCCGCCGAGGAGGACGAGGTACACGACGACGCCGCGACGAATGCCGTGCGACGAGAGCATCGCCGCGCGGAGACAGCGGACGAGCACGTCGAGCCGCCCGCTCGTGCCCGGAAGGTCATCGAGGATGAAGTCCTCCGACGAGCTCGCCTTCTGGCCGATGATCGCAAAGTTCCGAACCACGCGCGCAGCATAGGCCGCTCGGCGCCGCACGGCGACCGCTCGACGCGCCATCGTTGCCGTCCGTGCCGAAGACGGCCGCGCGAGCGCCGAATACCGCTCATGCTGCCGTTCGGATGAAGGGCGTCCCGATCCTCTCGTTGCTGCTCGTCGCCACGATCCTCTGGCTCCCGAGCATTCAGCTCTTCCATTCCGTCGACCGGCGCGAGCGCGACGCGGTGGCGTCGAAGCTCGTGGCTCGACAGCTCGCCAATCCGCTTCCGTCCGTCGGGGCGATGAGAACGGTCAACCCGGAGTGGGACTTCATGCGGCGCACGTTCGTCGTCCTTGCGCTCGCGAATCGCGCGCTCGCGGCGCCCGAGGAGCGGCCGCGCTCGCTCGCGGCGATCGACGCGATCGTCGACGCAACGCTCGCGCTCGCGAACGAAAATGGGGACGAGCACTTCATGCTTCCGTACGCGAAGCGCGGCATGTTCGAGGATCCGACCGCGAAGAGCATGTTCATCGACGGCGAGCTCGTGGCGATGATCGCTGCCCGCGACCTCGTCGAGCCGCGTGAGGCGACACGCGACGAAGCGCGACGGCGCGCTGCGCGGATCGAGCGTGCGATGCGCCGGAGCCCGAGCCTCTCCGGCGAGAGCTATCCGAACGAGTGCTGGACGTTCTGCAACACGACGGCGCTCGCCGGG
This sequence comes from Pseudomonadota bacterium, assembly GCA_023402175.1. GTDB lineage: Bacteria > Myxococcota_A > Polyangia > Polyangiales > Polyangiaceae > Labilithrix. The sequence goes on from JAEXCN010000146.1 coordinate 9,750, forward strand.
CTGCGGATGCTCGATCGTGCATCGCGCACGGACGAGCACGCCGAGCTCGCGCGCGACTGGGTCACGCACGCGAAGACGCACCTCGTCGATCGTGAGACCGGTCTGCTCGTATCGAGCTACACATGGGACGGCCGCGTGCTCGACGGGCCCGAGGGGTCGTCCATCTGGATGAGCGCGCACAACCTCTTGTTCGTCGACGAGGCCTTCGCGCGCGATCAATACGCCCGCGCACGACGCGAGCTCGGCGCATCGTTCCTCGGCTTCGGCTGGGCGCGCGAGTGGCCTCGAACGACGCCACCGCGGCCCGACGTCGACTCCGGTCCGATCGTCCCGCTGCTCGGGGCGAGCGCCGGCTCGAGCGGGCTCGCGCTCCTCGGGGCGAGCGCATTCGGTGACGAGCAGTGGCTCGGGTCGCTGCTGGGGTCACTCGAGCTGGCAGCATTCCGCGACGAGAGCACCGGTGCCTACCGTGCGAGCAACGACGTCGGCGATGCAGTCCTCCTCTATGCGCTCTCGTTCGGCCCGCTCTGGGCACGGGTGAAGGAGCCTGGCGAGCGCGCCGCGCTCCTCGGCGGAGGTCGACGATGAAGCGCGCCGTCGTCCTCTATGGCCTCTCCGCGATCGCCTCGGTCCTCTACGCAGGCGCGCGCATCGCGGGATGGGCCGAGCACACGAGCGCGATCGTCGGCATGGCGCGCTCGCCGTCTTCCTTCCTGCTCGGTCCGATGTTCGTCGTCCTGCATCTCGTCGCCGTCGTGATCGTGCCGATCCTCACGATCGCGGCGACGCTCGACATGTTGCTCGTGGTCTGGAGCCGCCGGCGACGTGCGACTCGCGTTCAGCCTGCCGTCACGCGCCGGTCCTGATCGAGGACCTGGGCGCGCTCGGTCACGACGCGCCCGCCGGCTTGCCTACGACCTTCGCGGCTGCGTCGGCGTCGGCCGCGCGCTCCTCGGCGCGCTTCTTCTGCGCCGGGTCTTCGAGGAGGCCGGCGGCCTTCCGGAAACGAGCAGCGACGTCGGTCAGGTACGGCGCAGCCGCGTCGCCTTCCGGAGCCGAGAGCGAGCGCAGATGCGCAGCGTCGAATGCCGCCATCGCGGCGATCGCGGGGGCGGCTTCGCTGGCGAGCGCATCGAGCGCATCGGTGTCGTTCAGGTGGAGCGCGCCCGGCGAGGCGGCCGTCATCATCTCCTTCGCCCCGTTCGGCCCCTTCGCGAGCGCGAGCGATGTGGCGAGCACGAGCTGCGCGTCCGGTCCCGTCTCCTTCGATGCCGCGTGTGCGGCCTCGACGAAGTCGACGCGCCGCCAGTACTTCTTCCCCATCTCGAGGCGCGCCCGCGCCGACTTCGGCGACGGAGGCGGCGTGAGCCCGAGCTGCGCGAAGGCATCGCGCTTCGCCGGCTCGCTCGGCACGAGCGAGAGCACCCGCTCCGGGATCGGGCTCGTGCTCGCATCCGCCGGCGGCAACACGAGCGCATCGAGCGCGTCGATGCGTCGCCCGCCGTACAGCTTCGAGAGCAGCGCCCGCGCGCGATCGACGCGTGCGTCTTGCACGATTCCTGCTGCGGCGAAGTCGGCGAGGCCGACGAGCGCCGCGTCGCGGCCGCGCGTCTTCCGCGGCTCGAGCGCCTCGTCGAGCGCCGCTTCGTACACGGCCTTCAGCTCCGCGTCCCAGGTGCTCGGCGTCGGAGCGCTGCGAATCCGATCGACGAGCCGCAGGTCCGCGAGCCCCGCCTCGATCGCGACGACGCCGCGCGCGATGCCGGCCAGCTCGCTCGCCGGTGCGCTCAGCGCATCGATCGCCGACGCCTGCTCGACCATCCATTGCCGGAGCGGGCCCTGGATGAATCGCTTCACCTTCTCCTTGTCGGACGCGTCCTTCATGACCGGCGCGTTCGCTGCCGTTCGCGAGAGCTTCGACGCGAGCGAGATGCCGATCATCATCCGCCCGGCCGCCCCGGTCGGCTTTGCGCTCGCGGAGAGCGCAGGATCGGTGATCACGTCGGCGCACTCGATGGGCGCGAGCGCCGCGCGCATCGCCCGGAGCACGGGCGCGAGATCGGGCTTGCCCGTCTCGATGGTCGCGAGCGCCGCGTTCCGCTTCACGAGGTCCTTGTCGGCCATGGCCGTCGATAGATCGGTGGGCGCAGGCTTCACCGCGGCCGGCTTCGCGAACGAGCCACACGGCTGTGGCGCTGCAGGCGGAACCCCTTTCACCTTCGACGCCTTCGTCCATGCCTCGGTCCCGACGTCTTTCGGCTCCGGAGGCGGCGCCTTCGGATCGCGCGGTTCGGCCGGGAGCGTCCAGGCCCGCGCCTTCGGCGGCGTGCTCTCCGGCGCCGATCCGCTGGAGGCGGGCGCCTCGACGTGCGCCCCACCCGCCGATCGAGGCTCGTGGACCGCAGCCCCTCCACACCCGATCGCCATCACGACGATGCCCGCGAGTCCCAGCGTCTTTTTCATTTTCCAGCCTCGAGAAGGTCCACGGAGTTCTCGCATTCGGACGCTCTCGGGAGAAGAAGTTCCGCCGAAAAGCACTGGAAAAACGAGCAGGACTGAGGGTAACGCAACGCATCAGGAAATATCCGCTGATGTCACCCTTGACCACACACTGCCTCGTGCTAGACCGCGCCGGTCCTGATCGGCAGGTAGAGCTTGCCGCCCCTGGCCAGGGAACCAGGGAGAAAGTCGCGGACGTCGCAGGGGAAGTCGTTTTGAACGACCTCCGGAGGGTCTTGTCACCATGTCGTTTTCGCGTTTCGTCGTTGCCGGTCTCCTCGTCACTGCGTTCGCCGCAGTCGCCGGCTGCTCCGCCGAGAGCAGCGCGAAGGAAGAGGACGACGTCGCTGCCACCGAAAGCGAGCTGAAGCTGTCGGGCACGCGCTATCTCGGAAAGATCAGCAACGGCGAGACCCGGTCGGGCTACTACTACTCGCCCCCGACGTACCGCTCGTACGGCTTCGACGCGAAGGGCGGCGACGAGATCACCGTCGACGTGAAGTCCGTCTATGGCGACGCCGTGGGCTGGATCACCGACTCGAGCTACAACGTCCTCGCGTTCAACGACGACGCGTCGAGCCGCACGCTCGATTCGAAGGTGAAGTACAAGGTCCCGGCCGGCCAGTCGGCGAGGTCGTATCGCATCGTGTTCCGCGACTACGACCTGCTCGAGGCGACGTTCAACGTCACGCTCTCGATCAAGAGCACGGCGCCGAGCACGTGCAGCTACGGCGGGCAGACGTACCAGACCGGCGATCAGTTCGAGGCCACCGACGGCTGCAACACCTGCTCGTGCAGCGAGAGCGGCTCGGTCGCGTGCACCAAGCGCGCCTGCACGTGCAACCCGGCGACCGAGACCCACCGCAACTACGTCGGCACCCCGCAGCAGTGCATGATGATCCGTTACACCTGCCCGTCGGGCCAGGTGCCGTTCTCGAACAGCTGCGGCTGCGGCTGCGAGTGGCTGCAATAGACCGCATTCGCTCCGGCGCGCTCTAGCCACACGCGACGAGGCGAGACGAGACGGGACGAGCGCGTGGCGCGTCGCTGAAGATTTCTCCCAAAGTGCACCCTCCCGTCTGCGTCCGATGACGGGAGGATCGCGATGCCGACCGGACCGACGGGACGACGGGACGAGAGCGTTCAGTTCTCGCTGAAGGAGCTGCTCGAGCTCGAGGATCAGCGCCTCGAGGAGCAGGCGCGCGAGCGCGAGGCGCGTGAGGCCGCCGCTGCTCGGGAGCGCGAAGAAGCCGAACGCCGCCGTCGTGACGAGGCCGCGGCGCAGACGCGAGCCGAGGAAGACGCGCGTGAACGGCAGCGCCGCGCGGAGCTCGAAGATCTGGCGCGGCGCGAGGCGATGCAGAAGGCGATCGTCGAGCAATCGCGACTCGAGGTCGAAGTGCGGGCGCGCACGGAGGAGCGCGAGCGCGAGCGCCATCACGAGATCGAGATCGAGCGCCTCCGCAGCGCGTCCAAGAAGGGCTCGTCGCTCGGCGCGCTCATCGGCGCTTCCGCGATTGGAGGCGGCGTGATGTTGATCGTCGCGCTCGCGATCCAGTTCGGTGTGCAGAAGCCGGCGAGCGAGCGTCTCGTTCGCGAGCTCCAGCAGAGCGTGACGGCGGCGGACCAGCGCGCCGACGAGCTCGCACGTCAGCTCGACGAGCAGCGCCGGCTCGTCGGCGAGCGTGACCGGCAGCTCGCGGAAGCTCGGACCGAGATCGCGGCGCTCTCGATCAAGAAGGCGGCACCCCCGCCGACCACGAACAAGCTCGACCGCTGGCTTCCCGCGTCGAAGACGGCTCCGACGCCGCCGAAGGACCCAAAGACGGGACCGGAGAAGGATTGTCTCGCAGGTGATCCCATGTGCTTCTCGCTGAAAACGGGTCGATGAGCAGCGCGTCGCCGTGGTCTGTCGTATCCTACGGTCAGGATGCCCGACGAAGACGACAAGAGCTCTCCGCAGACCGAGAAGACGGACGTCGTCTTGCTCGGACCGCCGACGCCCGATGGGGCCGGCGTGCACGTGCTGCGCGCACGTGACGAGCGCATCGAGGCCGGCGAGCTCCGGACGCTCGAAGAGGGTCGTCCGATCACGGGTGAGGTCCTGACGCTCGCGCCGCGCAAGGACAACCCTCGCCTCTGCGACGTGAAGGAGAGCTACGTCCCGAACGCGCCCGGCGCGCAGCAGAAGACGAAGGGCCCGGCGCAGGTGGCGACGCAGGCGTACCGCGACAACTGGGACGAGGTCTTCGCGCGTCGCCCGCGGAACGCCGACCTGAACTGATCGATCCGCTCGGGCGAGCTCGACTACGATGGCGGCCACATGCGCCGCTCTCTTGCCATCTCCGGCATCGCTCCGCTCCTTGCCGTCGGACTCTTGCTGTCGACAGCGACCGCGCGCGCCGACGAAGACTGCCCGCCCGGCTCGGTGCACAAGACGGAGAACGGCTTCACGTGGTGCGAGCCGACGGTCTGCACGAACGACGGGCAATGCGGACCGAACGAGGTCTGCCGCCGCGTGGGTCTCTGCATGGAGATCGGCACGCTCGCCGATGCAGCGAGCGAGGACGCGGGCAAGCGGCTCGTCGTCACGCAGCGGTGTGCGCCCGACAAGACGTGCCCGCAGAAGCAGACATGCAGTGACCTGAGTCGATGCGTATCGAAGGCTGCCGCCGAGAAGATGGGCATCCTCCACGTCGAGAGCGCGCCTTCCGCAACGGCTGCGCCGGGCTCCGCGGTCGAGCCGAAGAAGTCGGCGTGCAGCTGCGACGTCGTCGGGAGCGGAGGTCATGACGGCGCCGGGATCGTCCTCGCAGGCATCGGCGCCCTCGTCCTCGCCACGCGTCGGCGGCGCGGCTGACCGGCGGATCGCGGACGATCCAGAGGCGCGTCCTCTCCGGGCGTCGCGTCCGAGGAGGAGCTGACGAGAGCCCGCGATTTCTGGGCTCGCCGCGATAGGTAGGTCAAACGCCTACACTGGCCCGCGGGGTGCAGGGCCTCCTCGTGATGCCCGCTCTCCGTCCGTTCGCGGCCGTCGTCGCCGCCGTCATCGCCGTGGGGTGTGCACATGAGGCCTCCGATGAGGCATCGTCGGGCGAAGGCGAGATCACCGTGGACACGAGCACACGCGAGGCACGACGACAGTACGACGCCAACGTCAGGTTCGCAGCGAGCTACACCGCGCGATGCCTCCGCTCGCCTTCGCGCTCGAGCAGGCCGCGCGTCCTCGTCACCGGCTTCGGTCGGTTCATGACGATCACGAACAACGCGACGGGACGCATCGTGAGCACGCTCTTCCCCGAAGCGCGCTACCCGGAGACGCAGGCGCCGGCATGGGGCGAGGTCGACGAGCCGGAGCCGCAGCTCTCGGTGGCAGCGTCGACGCTGGACATACCGGACGTCGGCGCGGTCGATGTCTGCGCGATGATCCTGCCGGTGCACTGGGATCTGGCAGCCATCCTCATCGCGAAGGAGGCCGCGGCCTTCCGGCCGACGTTCGTCCTGATGAACGGCGTCGCCGGTCCGCGGCAGCCGCTCTGGCTCGAGCTTGGCGCCGTCAATCGTGCATCGCGCAACGTCGACGGATCGAACCAGCTCCGTCCTGCGATCGCGCCCGGCGACGACTACGCGAAGATCGTCGACGGCGCGCCCTACAGCGACGATGCGCAGCCGAACCTGCTCTCGTGGCAAGCCGTCCAGCTCGCGGCGCGCGAGGCGATCGAACGTCATCGAGCGGAGACCGACGGAGACGTTCGCTTCGGCGACATCGTGTCGGGCGCCGACTTCGCCGGGTTCCCTCGCGCATCGAACACGTATCTCTGCAACAACGTCACGTACGTGACCGGCTGGCTCATGCGCCATCCGGGCCGCGAAGTACGCCTCCTCCGTGCGAGCCATCCGGTTCGCGACGCGGCGAACGACGTCCGCGTGAAGATCACGCCGGACCTGAGCGCGATCCCGCGCGTGTTCGTCCACTGGCCGAGCGAGCTCGCCGACAAGCATCATCACGCCGGTGCGGACGTGATGAAGTCGATCATCGCTGCCCAGCTCCGCGCGATCGACGCAGGCGATCTTCCAACGCCGGGCGACAACGCGCTCGCCGCGCCGGCCACGCCGGGCGGCGACTTCTTCTGAGCGGAAGATCAGCCCGCGCGCACGAGCAAGACGACGTGCATCGTCACCGCGAGCGCGATCAGCACGGCCGTCGTCGTGTGCATTCGCCGCTTGCGCGCGCGTTCCCTGAGCTTCGGATCGCGAAGCTGCAGGCCGAGCCCGGCGTGCGCGACGAGCAGGAAAAACGCCGCTCCCGCCGGGAGCATCGCGAAGACCCCGCCCGCGATCGCTGCCGGCGATCCGAGCGCCGGCAACACCGCCATCGTGTGCATGAATGCGAGCGCAGCCGTCGCAAGCCCGATCATGACGTGCAGGCGGATCGACGACGAGCCCGGCGCCGCGCGCTTCCCCGCTCGGACGCGCTGGACGATTGGGACGAGCGCGGCGAGCACGATCGCCGTCGTCGCGAGCCATCCGCTCCAGATCGAGATCGCCTCCATGTCAGCCCAGGCTCATGCCCCGTCGGTCGAATGCGCGATTCACTTCACCGGAATCTCTTCGAAGACCTGCTCCGGCGGCAGCAAGAGGACCTCGCGTCCGAGCTCGCGCGCCTTCTCGCGCGGCGTGTCGGCGTAGCGCTCGCGGAACGACGCCGCCGGGCGGAGCGCGATGCTCTTGCCGCTCTTCTTGTCGCGGTAGATCGTGAGCACGTTGTCGGCGGTGCTGTCGACGAGCGAGAGATTCAGCTTCCCGAGGCTCGCGCCCGAGTGCGCGGCGGCGCCGTCGGCGATGCACGAGTAGCGGACCTCCTTCGGCGTCCAGTGGACGATCTGGAGATCGAAGCTGCCGCGTGGCAGACCGAGCTTCGCGAGCGCGTGCTCGCTCATGCGGTAGCCGGCGACCGCCCATGGTCCGGGCGCACCGTGGATGGCGGCGACCTCGTCGAGCTTCTTCTCGATCGGATCGACGTCGGAGCCGTTCGCAGGCGGAGCATGACCGTGATGTCCGTGATCGTGCTCCGCCCCATGAACCGTGGTCGGCTCCGACGGAGCGCGCGCGCTCGACGCCGGCGATCCACACGCGACCGCGACGATCGACAGCGCCGTCGCGGCGATCGGCCCGAGCGCGCGTCGCACGTTCATTCGCCGCTGCTCGAGCCGAGCACGTATCCGACGAAGAACGGGCCCATCTTTTCGATGAACTCGCTCGTCTGCCGTGTCTTGCGCATTGCCTGCACGAGGTGCGAAAGCGGATGGAGCTCACGGCCGACGAGGCCGATGACGAACTCGTTGTCGCCGGCATCGATCCCGTGACACGCGAGGCGCACGTCGTGCGCGAGCTCCTGCTGGCCGTAGGCGATGCCGAGCGCAGCGTGCTCGCGAAGGATGTGGCTCTGATCGATCGGCTCGAGCTTCGCAAACGAGCCCTTGCGGCGGAGCGGGTACCAGACGTGCCAGCGGTACGCCTCGTTCGTGACGTTCTCGACGGGACGGCGAAGGAGCACCCATTCGAGATCGGGCTCGTGCCCCGTCGCGTACGTGCGTCCGATCATGCAGAAGTCGTCGCGCAGCTCGACGCTCGCGAGGAACGGCTCGGAGAACAGCGGGCGGACGTCGCGGACGAAGCGGGCGGGATCTTCGCTCCACGTGAGCAGCGCGAGGCTGCGCGGGTCCATCGAGTCGGCATAGACGACCCCGGCGATCTTCCGCTCGCGAAGCTTTCGCACGAGCTCGGCCGCGATCGCGTCGGGCGTCTTCGCGCTGCTCTCGCCGGCCTGAGCGGCGGGTGGCGTCCGGAAGACGAGCAGCTGCATGAACAGCCGACGGTTCATCGACTGCTTCACGCCGTCTTTCTTCCCGCCGTATTCGTTGACGTCGATCGTCGGGAGACCCTTGGCCTCGGAAGCGTTCGCCTCGGACATGCGTGAACTCGTAGCACGCCCTCCTCCCCGTCGCGACGCGGTCGTCGCGCTCGGCAGAAGCGTGCGGAGACCGTGCGGGAGGAGCGCGCGGGAGGAGCGCTCGGAAGGAGCGTCCCCGAGGAGGATCCGGGGACGATCGGCGGAGCGCCTCGAGCCGAGCCGTTACTCGTTGTCGGTGGCGGCCAGGACGGCCACGCTCCGCCCGTCCGAACGCAGCGCGAGCGCGCCGAGGTCCCATGCCACGTCGTGGAACCACGGCCCGGGAGCGCGGAACGTCAGGAAGGCGGAGGCCTTCGCGAGCCGATCGATCGCGTCCACGTCGGCGTCCGCGGGCGCGCCGACGAGCGCGCCGAGCGACCTCCACGCGGCGAGCCGTCCGTAGGCGCCGCCGAGGCCCGAGGAGTATGCGCCGCCGTTCGACGCGGCCGAGAAGAGAGGACCGAAGACGCCTTCCGCGCCGCTGCGGGACACGTCGAGACGCGCCGTGGCGGTCGTCGACTCGAGAGGCAGCGCTCGCAAGAGCCAGCTGCCGAGCACCGAGCCCGCGACGGGCGGTTCGAGCGTGAACAGCTTCGCCTCGACCTTGCCGCTCTTGCCCTCGGCCCAGGGACGAACGGCCGCGAGCATTCGCTCCGTGACGGCAGCGTCGTCCGAGCGCGTCGCCCGAACGGATGCGCCATCGGCAGGCGGCGGGATCGTGCGCACGGACATCGGGCCGCTCGCGAGCGTGTCGATCGCACGGCCGAGCCCTTTGTCGCCGTAAAGCGGCATGTACGACGGCGCCTCGCGCTCGGCCGCACGAAGCGCGAGCGGAAGCGCGCCGAGCGGATGCCCCGCAGCCGCGAGCGACTCCTGAAAGCGCTTCGCTCGAGCGTCTCCTTCGAGCGATGTTCCTCGAAGCACGATCTCGTGCATCCAGCACGCGAAGAGCTCGCGGTACTCGGGCCGCTCCTTCGCGCGCTCGAGCGCCGACAGGAACGTCTCTGCGCTCTGTCCGAAGCCGAGGCGGGAGGCGAACGCCTGCAGCCGAAGCGTTTGCGGGCGAGGGATCGTCACCGATCGCTCGCGCGGCCGGAGCGCCAGCGCAAGCAGCGCGTCGACCGCAGCGTCGGTCGTGCCGAGCGCGAGCTGATCTTCGACGTGATCCGCCAAGGTCTCGAAGTAGCCGCGGCGCGTGTGTTGCGCCGGATCGCAGCTCGCCTCGAGCGCGGCTCCGAGCGCGACGAGATCGTCCCACCGACCTGCCTTCGCCCAACCCTCGACGGTCCCACAGGCGCGTGCGACGCCCGCATCGTCCACGAGCAGCGCGATGGTCTCCGCCGGCGTGGTCGCCTCTCCCGAATTTCCCATGCCCTGCCGACCTTGCCCAATCACACGAGCGTCGTCAACGCACCGCGCAGGAAGTCGCGTGCGACGACCACGTCGTGGACCTCATCCGGGCCATCGGCGATGCGCGCCGAGCGCGCGAATCGGTACCACATCGAGAAAGGCAAGTCCTCGCTGTACCCGAGCGCGCCGTGCATCTGGATCGCGTCGTCGAGCACCTGACAGAGCAGACGCGCGACGTGGTTCTTCGCCATCGACGAGTAGGGCCGCGCCTCCTTCTCGAGCCCGCGCTCGAGCATCGACGCGCAATGGAACGTCATCAGGTTCCCGGCATGGATGCCGGCGGCAGCGTCGGCGATCTTCTTCTGAATCATCTGGTGGTGCGCGAGCGTCTTTCCGAAGCTCTCGCGCGTGAGCACGTACTCGCGGCACATGTGTAGCGCGCGGTCGGCCCAGCCGAGCCAGCGCATGCAATGCGTGAGGCGCGCGGGGACGAGCCGCGTCTGCGCGAGGCGGAAGCCCTCGCCGACGCCGCCGAGCACGGCGTCGGCGCCGACCTTCACCGAGTTGAAGCGGAGCTCCGCCTCGCGGTGCTGCAGGATCGGCGGGCTCATCACCGGGACGTCGCGTACGTGCTCGACGCCCTCGGCCTTGCGATCGACGACGAACATCGTCGCGCCCGTACGCGGATCGTCCGACGTCCTCGCCATCACGATGAGGAACGCGGCGTCACCGCCGCCGGTCGTGTACCACTTGTGCCCGTCGATGACCCAGCCGCCGTCGACCTGCGTCGCGCGTGTCTTCAGGTTCGACGGATCGGCTCCGGCGCCGGGCGCGGGCTCGGTCATCGAGAAGCCGCTCGTGATCTCGCCGCGCGCGAGCGGCTCGAGCCAGCGCTCGCGCACCGACGGCGACGCTGCCTTGAGCAGCAGGTCCATGTTCCCCTGGTCGGGCGCATCGCAGTTGAAACACGCCGCACCGACGGGCGAGCGCCCCATCTCGCGAAAGAGCGCGCACATGCCCATGACGCCGAGGCCGAGCCCGCCATGCTCCTTCGGCAGATGGGGGACGAAGAGCCCCTCGCCTCGCGCGCGCTCGCGGAGCGCGTTCAAGGTGTCGCGCCGCTTGTCGCGGTCCTCCTCGAGGATCGTCCTCTCGGCAGGGATGACGTAGTCGTCGACGAACGCGCGCACGCGCGTCCGCAGCTCGGCGAGGTGGGGCGGCAGCTCGAAGAAGCTCACGGTGCTGGAAGCATACTCCACTCGCGAGCCTCCGCTCGGAGCTCCAGAGACGCGACGCGCCGGCTTCGACTCGCCTTCGCTCGGTCGGCGCAGCGGCCGCGCTCGCACCGTTCGGCGTGCTACGTTCGGCCTCTCCAACGTTCGGCCTCTCCACGGAGCCACAACGATGCCGCTCACACCGCCGCCCAACACCCGTCCGCCGCGCGAGGCGCATCGCATCGACGAGTCGAGTCTCGGCCGCTGGCTCGGCGAGCACGTCGAAGGATGCGCGGGCGGCAAGGTCAGCGTGCTGCAGTTCAAGGGCGGGCAGTCGAACCCGACGTACTGGGTCGGCGTCGAGGGCGCGGCGGGCGGCGACATGGCGCTCGTGGTCCGGAAGAAGCCGCCCGGGAAGCTCCTTCCCTCCGCGCATGCCGTCGAGCGCGAGTACCGCATCATGCGCGCGCTCCGATCGACCGACGTCCCCGTCCCCGACGCGCTCGGCCTCTGCGAGGACGAGAGCGTCATCGGGACGCCGTTTTTCGTCATGCGCTGGGTCCCCGGGCGCATCTTCTGGGATCCGACGCTGCCGGAGCTCGGATCGAACGAGGCGAGGCGTGCACTCTACAAGGAATACGTCCGCGTGCTCGCCGCCTTGCACAACCTCGACTACGCCGCCGTCGGACTCGGCGACTACGGCAAGGTCGGCGGGTTCGTCGTGCGCCAGGTCGAGCGCTGGTCGAAGCAGTATCAGGCGTCACGGACGAGCGAGATCCCGTCGATGGAGGCGCTCATGCGCTGGCTCGGCGAGAACATCCCCGCGAGCGACGAGACGACGCTCGTGCACGGCGACTACCGCATCGACAACCTGATGTTCTCGGCCGAGGGTGAGCCGAAGGCGATCGCGCTCCTCGACTGGGAGCTCTCGACGCTCGGTCATCCGCTGAGCGATCTCGCGTACGCGTGCATGGGCTACCACCTCAACTTGCCGGGACGCGGCGGCCTCGCCGGCGTCGACGTGCGATCGCTCGGCATCCCGACCGAGGACGAGATGGTGGCGGAGTACAAGGCGCTCACCGGTCGCGAGAGCATCGAGGGCTGGCCGTTCTTCATGGCGTTCGGCATCTTCCGCCTCGCGGCGATCGCGCAGGGCGTCTACGCGCGGAGCCTCCAGGGCAACGCGAGCTCCGACGATGCGAGCAGCTACGGCGCCGCGGTGACGATGCTGTCCGAGCTCGCCTGCTCGCTCGCGCACGTGAAGTGGTGAGGCGAAGCGGCGGCTGAAGAAGGCCGGCTCCTGAAGCGCCGCCGACGCGTCGGCGCGAGCGCCGTCAGCTCGAGCTGCATCCGCTCGACGCTCGGGCCGTGCATGCGGCATCCGGATTGCACGTTTTGCCGCTGTGGGCACCGCGCACGAGATCGCCACGTTCGCGCTCCGCTCGTCATGGGACGCGCTGTCCTCGGCGGCGAAGGATGCTCTCAAGATCCGGATCCTCGATGCGATCGGCTGCGCGTTCGGGGCGTTCGACGCCGATCCCATCCGGGCGATTCGCGCCATGCTCGACGACTTCGGCGGTCGCCCTCGCTGCACGCTCATCGGCGGAGGCCGCACGGCCCCGGATCGGGCTGCGTTCTTCAACGGCGCCCTCGTCCGGTACCTCGACTTCAACGACGCCTACCTCGCGCCCGGTGAGACGTGCCACCCGAGCGACAGCCTCTCTGCCGTGCTCGCAGCGGCCGAGCACGCGAACGCGAGCGGTCGCACGCTCATGACCGCGCTCGCGGTCGCTTATCAGGTGCAGTGCCGCCTCTCCGACGAGGCGCCGGTGCGAGACCGCGGCTTCGATCACACCACGCAGGGCGCCTGTGCCGTTGCGGCGGGCGTCTCGTGCGCGCTCGGCCTCGACGTCGAACGAGCGGCCAATGCCGTCGCGATCGCGGTCACGACCTCACCTGCGCTTCGCGTCACGCGCACCGGGACCATCTCGCAATGGAAGGGGCTCGCAGCCCCGCATGCGGCGCTCGTCGGCACGCATGCAGCATTCCTCGCGAGCCATGGGGTCACCGGACCGCTCGAGGCGTTCGAGGGCCACAAGGGCTTCATGGAGATCATCAGCGGTCCGTTCTCGATCGACTGGAGATCGGAGGACCTCGAACGCGTCACGCGCACGTCGCTCAAGCGATACAACGCGGAGGTCCACGCGCAGTCTGCGATCGAAGCGTTGCTCGAGCTGCTGCACGAGGTCCGAACGCCGTCGCTCCGCATCCGGCGCATCGAGGTCGATGTCTTCGACGTCGCGCATCGGATCATCGGCGGCGGACAAGAAGGCGACAAGACGGTCGTCCACACGAAGGAACAGGCCGACCATTCGCTGCCGTACATGCTCGCGGTCGCGGCGCTCGACGGGCAGCTCCTGCCGGAGCAGTACGCGTCGGAGCGCATCGTGCGGGCGGACGTGCAGGACCTCCTTCGCCGGGTCGTCGTGCGTGACGATCCGGGCTTCAGCAGGCGCTTTCCCGCTGAGCACGCCTGCCGGGTCCGCGTCGAGCTCGAGGACGGGCGCATGCTCGTGAAGGAGAAGAGCGAATATCTCGGCTTCCGGACGCGGCCGATGTCGTGGCGAGACGCGTGCGCCAAGCTCGAAGCCGTCACTGCCCATCGGATCACCGAGGCCGAGCGCGCGAGCATCGTCGATGCGGTCGCCAATCTCGACAGCGTGTCGACCGAGGCATTGTGCGCGCGCATCGCAGCCGTCGACGTCTCTCGGTCGAAACAGATCCGCGCTGGAGGCCACCGCGATGAAACCTGAGGATCGTGCCTTCTCCTTCATCCCCCTGAACCGCCGGCCCGACAAGCCACGCACGCGCGGGGTCACCGAGATCCGCGGGCCCTATTACAGTGCGATGGGCCCGCGATACCTCGAGGACGTGCTCGAGACGATGGGCAGTTGGGTCGACACGGTGAAGTTCGCCGGCGGCTCGTTCGCGCTCATGCCGCGCAAGGCCGTCCGCGATCTGATCGACCTTTGCCATCGGCACCGCGTCGCCGTCTCGACGGGCGGATTCATCGAGCACGTCCTCACGCTCGGCCCGTCCGCGGTCGATCGGTACCTCGGCGAATGCCGCGACATCGGCTTCGACATCGTCGAGATCTCGGCAGGCTTCATCGTGATCTCGGACAACGACTTCGTACGCCTCACCGAGAAGGTCCGCGCGTCGGGGCTGAAGCCGAAGCCGGAGGTGGGCATCCAGTTCGGCGCGGGCGGAGCGACCGCCGCCGCCGAGCTCGAAGCGGAAGGCACGAAGGACGTCGGTTGGGCGATCGCTCTGATGAAGCGGCACCTCGATGCCGGCGCGGAGATGATCATGGTGGAGTCGGAGGGCATCACCGAGAGCGTCTCGCGCTGGCGCACCGACATCGCTGCGCGCTTCGCATCGGAGGTCGGCATCGAGCGGCTCATGTTCGAGGCGGCCGATCCGGAGGTCTTCGCCTGGTACGTGAAGTCTTATGGTCCCGAAGTGAACCTGTTCGTGGATCACAGCCAGATCGTCCAGCTCGAGTGCCTGCGCTCGGGGCTGTGGGGCACCAAGAGCTCGTGGGGGCGCGTCGTCGCATACCCGTGACGGCGGAGGCGAATGGTCGGATCTTCTCCAGTCGCCGAAGAGCTGACGTCGCTTCTCGAGCGCGGCAACGCCGAAGCGCCCTGCATCGGCGCGCCGGGCTTGCCGCCGCTCCGGTACGCGGAGCTCCGTGCGCTCTTCGATGCGACGCATCGGGACCTCCGCCGCGCCGGCATCGGCCTCGGCGACAGCGTCGCGCTCGTGATGCCCAACGGACCGGACGCGGCGTCGGCGTTCGTCTCGATCGCCGCGTCGGCGATCGCGGCGCCGCTCAATCCCGCGTACACGGCCGAGGAGCTCGACTTCTATCTCACGGACCTCCAGGCAAGCGCGCTCGTCGTGCCTCGAGGCTTCGCTTCACCGGCGCGGGCGGTGGCGGAGCGACGCGGCATCCTCGTCTTCGCGCTCGAGCCCACCGGCAAGGCGGCGGGCGATTTCCGTCTCGTGCCCGAGTCGCCGCCCTCGCGCGAGCCGAAGAGCGAAGGCATCGGTACGCGCAGCGACATCGCTCTCGTGCTCCACACCTCGGGGACGACGGCGCGCCCGAAGATCGTGCCGCTCACGCAAGGCAATCTCTGCGCGTCGGCGCACAACATCGGCGCGTCGCTGGCGCTCAGGCCCGACGACGTGTGCCTCGACGTCATGCCGCTGTTCCACATCCACGGGCTCGTCGCCGCGGTGCTCGCGACGCTCGCGGCGGGAGCGTCCGTCTCGTGCCCGCCCGGGTTCGATGCGCTCAAGTTCTTCGCGTGGCTCGAGGAGGTGCAGCCCACCTGGTACACGGCGGTCCCGACGATGCACCAGGCGATCCTGAGCCGTGCAGCACGCAATCGGTCCATCGTCGAGAAGAGCCGACTTCGCCTCGTGCGCTCGTCCTCCGCTTCGCTCCCGAGGCAAGTGATGCAGGAGCTCGAAGACACGTTCCGCTGCCCGGTGATCGAAGCCTATGGGATGACCGAAGCCGCGCATCAGATGGCGAGCAACCCGCTCCCGCCACGCGCTCGCAAGCCGGGAACGGTCGGCGTGCCCGCAGGGCCGGAGATCGCGATCATGAGCGCGGACGGCGCGCTGCTTCCTGTCCGCGCGACGGGCGAAGTCGTCATCCGCGGACCGAACGTCACGGCCGGCTACCTCAGAAACCCGGACGCGAATGCGCGTGCGTTCGTCGATGGATGGTTCCGAACCGGTGACGAAGGGCAGCTCGACGAAGACGGCTATCTCCATCTGACCGGCCGCCTCAAGGAGATGATCAACCGCGGCGGCGAAAAGGTGAGCCCGCTCGAGGTCGACGACGTGCTCCGCGCTCATCCGGCGATCGAGCAGGTCGTGACGTTTGCGTTGCCTCACGACAAGCTCGGAGAGGAGGTCGGAGCCGCCGTGATCCTGCGTGCAGACGCGAGCATCACCGAGCGCGAGCTGCGGGAGTTCGCCGCCGCCCGGCTCGCGCCGTTCAAGGTGCCTCGCCGCATCGTCTTCGTGACGGAGATCCCGAAGGGGCCGACCGGAAAGGTCCAGCGCATCGGCCTGGCGCAGCGGCTCGGTGTGCACGCATGAGGGTCTGCATCTTCGGCGCGGGCGCGATCGGCGGGCATCTCGGCGTGAAGCTCGTGCAGGCGGGCGTGGACGTCACGTTGATCGCGCGTGGACGCCATCTCGCCGCGATGCAGGAGAGCGGCGTCTCGCTGATCGAGGGCGGCGAGAAGATCACCGTGCACCCGCGATGCACCGACCGCGTCGAAGAAGCCGGGCCGCAGGACTACGTCATTCTCACGCTCAAGGCGCATTCGCTTCCTCAGGCCGCACCGCAGATCGCGTCGCTGCTCGGGCGAGAGACGACGGTGGTCTCGGCGATCAACGGCATTCCTTGGTGGTACTTCCACGCGCTCCCGGGACCATACGAAAACCGGACTGTGGAGAGCGTCGATCCCGGCGGCGTCGTGAGCCGGCACCTGCCGCCGGCTCGTGCGCTCGGGTGCGTCGTCTATCCCGCCGCGGAGGTCGTCGCGCCGGGCGTGATCGAACATCTCTACGGAGATCGCTACAGCCTCGGCGAGCCCGATGGCACACGCAGCTCGCGGGCGGTCGCGCTGTCCGAGGCCCTCCATCGCGCAGGCTTGAAGGCACCGGTCCGTTCGCACCTTCGCGACGAGCTCTGGGTCAAGCTATGGGGCAACATGGCGTTCAATCCGATCAGCGTGCTCACCGGCGCGACGCTGGACGTGATCGTCGGTGAGGAGGAATCGCGCGCGGTGTGTCGGACGATGATGCTCGAAGGCAAGGCGGTCGGCGAGGCGCTCGGCGCGCGCTTCGCGATCGACGTCGACCGCCGCCTCCGAGGCGCCGCGGAGGTCGGCGTGCACAAGACATCCATGCTCCAGGACCTCGAGCGCGGTCGCCCCGTGGAGCTCGAAGCGCTCCTCGGCGCGGTCGTCGAGCTCGCCCAGATGGTGAACGTGGACGTCCCGACGTGTCGCGTGATCTTCGCGCTCGCACGCCAGCGCGCGCGCCTCGCGGGCTGTTACCCCGCCGCATGACCGACACGCCGGGCGCAGCCCCGCGGAGAAGCGCCCTTCGGACACGCTCGTCGTAGAGTGGTCGCAGCCTCGGTGAATTGAATGTC
The DNA here is from genome assembly GCA_023402175.1 of Pseudomonadota bacterium. Classification (GTDB taxonomy): domain Bacteria; phylum Myxococcota_A; class Polyangia; order Polyangiales; family Polyangiaceae; genus Labilithrix. The sequence continues at coordinate 27,010 of JAEXCN010000146.1, forward strand.
CGCCTTCCGCGTGGCAACACTCGTCGTGTGGGTGTGCTCGGAGATCGAAGGGGAGCGCGGTTCTTCCTGCGGCCTTTGGCGGGGACCGCTTGCGCCGCTCTGGTCTTGGTGCTCACGGGCTCCGAGGCGAAGGCCGATCTGCCCACGCCGCGGCTCGTCCCGGAGCTGACGCTCTCGAAGGACAAAGGCGTCGAGTCCCTTCCCGAGGCGGATCCGTGGACGACGCGGAAGAAGACGATCAATCTGCAGGGAGGCGCGCCTGGAGGTCCGACGGGCGTCGCGGGTTTCACCTTCGAATATGCGCCGATCAAATACCTCGTGCTCGGCACGGGCGGAGGCTGGTCACCGGAAGGCCTCCGCGGCGCGTTCATGCCGCGGCTTCGCCTCCCGATGAACCGCTGGTTCGCCATGGGCTTCGGCTTCCCGCTCTCGTTCGGCCCGTACCAGTTCACCGCCAGCCAGCAGGAGCAGTGCGAGTACGCCGGCTGCTCCACCGGTTTTCGCACGACGCGGACGTGGGCCGTCGCCGCGTGGGGCCACCTCGAGCCAAACATCGAGATCCGGCTCGATGCGGCGATTGCGCTTCGTCTCTACGGCGGCTACGCGAAGCTCCTCAACGATTCGAGCGATCGATGCGACTCCACGCTGCCGAACGGATGTCCGTCCAGCATCGGGGAGCAGAAATGGTACGGAGGCTTCGCCGTCGGCTACGCGTGGTGACGTGATGGCCGCGGCATGCGCGCCGTGGTGCGCGTCGCCGCCGGCAAGGCGATCGAAGGGGGCGGCATGCGACGCGAAGGAAGAGTCCAGGTCGCGAAGCGATCCTCGTCAAATCAGCCACGCCGGGCGGCTGGGCTGCGGTCACGTTGATGCCCCTCCGCTGATCTCCATGCGTGGTAACGTGACTCCCAATGCAGGAGCCGACCGCTGACCTCCACGCGTTCCGTCCGGTCCCGAAGACCGGCGTCATCTACGTCACGAGCGAGGCGACGAAGCTCGGGTTCTCTACGAGCGATCCCGAGTGGTGCAACCTCGGTCAGGGACAGCCCGAGACCGGCGAGCTACCCGGCGCTCCGGCGCGCGTGCACAGCGTGTCGATCTCACCGGACGATCAGGAGTACGCGCCGGTCGCCGGGCTTTGGGAGCTCCGTGAAGCGGTCGCCGGCCTCTACAACCGCCTCTACCGAAGAGGCATGCCTTCGCAGTATTCGGCCGAGAACGTCTGCATCTCGGGCGGGGGGCGCACGGCCCTGACGCGCGCGGCAGCGAGCCTCGGCAGCATCAACCTCGGGCACTTCATCCCCGACTACACCGCGTACGAGGAGCTGCTCGACATCTTCAAGGCGTTCACGAGCATCCCCATCCTGCTCGACGGCGAGCGCGGGTACAGCTTCACCGCCGACGATCTGCGTCGCGAAGTGCTCGGTCGCGGCCTCTCTGCGCTCCTCCTCTCGAACCCGTGCAACCCGACGGGGAAGATGGTCGCCGGCGAGGAGCTCGAGCGCTGGGTCGGCGTCGCGCGCGAGCTCGACTGCACGCTCCTGCTCGACGAGTTCTATTCGCACTACGTCTACCGCGGCCGCCCCGGAGCGCTGCCGGTCGAGAGCGCCGCGCGCTACGTGAAGGACGTCGACACGGATCCGATCGTCATCTTCGACGGCTTCACCAAGAACTGGCGCTACCCGGGATGGCGCATCACCTGGGCGCTCGCGCCCAAGTCCGTCGTCGAGCGCTTCGCGAGCGCGGGCTCATTCCTCGACGGCGGAGGCTCGAAGCCGCTGCAGCGCGCCGCGATCCCGCTGTTCGACGACGACTACGTCGCGCGCGAGACGATGGCGATCCACAACGCCTTCCGTGACAAGCGAGACCGCATGCTCTCGCGCCTCGAGCGGATGGGCGTTCGCTTCGATCGGATCCCGGAAGGGACATTCTACTGCTGGGGCAACGTCGCGAGCCTGCCCGAACCGCTCAACGACGGCATGGGCCTCTTCCGCGCGGCGCTCTCGAAGAAGGTCATCACGGTGCCCGGTGAGTTCTTCGACGTGAACCCCGGCAAGCGTCGGCACGGCCGCGCATCGCGCTTCCGCGAGTACGTCCGCTTCTCGTTCGGTCCTTCGCAAGAGTCGCTCGACCTCGCGCTGTCGCGTCTCGAAAGCCTCGTCGCCGGCCGCTGAGCGCTCGTCTTCGAGCGCGTGCAGGCCAGCGACGAGGAGGCACGACGACTGCCCCCGAGCTTGTGTCCCAGTTCACTCAACTAGGAAACAAGCGACCGAGGCACGACGACTGCACGACCAGTCTCCCAGCTTGTTTCCCAGTTCACTCAACTAGGAAACAAGCGCGGAGGTTCGTCAGCCATGCACGCTCGTGCTCGTCTCGACAACGTCGTGCTCGCCGGCGCGATCGCTCTCGCCGCCGCCGCCTGCGCCGACGACGGCGCGCATCCTCCCGCCGTGACCGATCTCGGCTACGCGCCGATCGGCAGAGGGTCGCCGGTCAACGGGGACGTCGGCGCGGAAGGTCAGGGGTCGCAAGACTGGGCCTACGCAGAGAGGAACCCCGCCTTGCGTGGAGCTCGAAGACCAGGCGGAGGCCCGACGGGCGGAGCCGGATACCCGCGAGGCGCCGCCGGCACGACAGGTCCGGCTACTCCGGACGCCGCCGCAGCGACGGAC
>JAEXCN010000168.1 GCA_023402175.1 Pseudomonadota bacterium
GTGTTGGCGCGCGTCAGCGACGTCGATCTCGTCGTGCTCGACGACTTCCATCATCTCGCGCCGCTCGAGTCATGGTTCTTCGACGTGTTTCTTCCGCAGCTCGCAGGCCGCGCGCGCGTCGTCGTCACGAGCCGGCGACCGCCGCGCGCGCACGAACGCGCCGCGATCGAGCTCGTCGAGCTCGGTCCGCTCCCGGCCGCGGCGTGCCACGCGTACCTCGAAGCGCGTGAGGTGCCAGCAACGAGCCGCGGCGCCGTGCTCGAGTTCGCACGAGGGCTCGCGCTGTGGCTCGGCATCGGCGCAGACCTCGCGCTCGCCGTGCCGGAGCGGCCGTTCGCGGCCGCCGCGCGCGAGCGCCTCGAGCCGCTCGTCGAAGCGTTGCTCGATGAGGCGGCAGCGGCCGGTCATCGCGATGCGCTCTATGCGATGGCGCGCCTCTTCGTCGTCACCGAGCATCGCCTCGAGGTCGCGCTGGCGGCGCCCGCTGCCGACGCCTTCCGCTGGCTTTGCGGACGTCCATACGTGCAGCGCACGGCGCAAGGCATTTGCCTCCACGATGCGGTGCGCGACGCGATACTCGCCGACCTTGCATGGCGGAACCCAGAGATGCTCCGCGCCATGTCGGATCGCGTCTACCCGATGATCCTCGACGGCGTTCGGCGCGCGACGGGCGACGCCCGCCATCACGCGCTCGTCGAGATGATTCGTATGATACGCGACGAGCCGGGCGGCGCGTACATCCCCGGGACCGGCGAGCCGCCGTTCCATCTGGACGCGGTCCACGACGACGAGCTCCCGATGCTCCTCGACGCGATTCGGCGCCACGAGGGCGATGGTTCGATGCGGCTCGCGGAGCGCTGGTTCGCGAAGGAGCGGGATCGACTCGTCGGCTTTCGCGACGAGTCGCACGCGCTCGTCGCGTTCATCCTCTACGTCCCCATCGAGCCGACCGCGCCCGCCGTGCCCGACGATCCTTTCGTGACGACACTGCTCGCGCACATCGAGAGGGATGCGCCGTTTCGCGAGGGCGAGCGCGCGTTCGCCGCGCGCTGGTGGATGTCGCTCGAAGACCATCAAGCGGCTGGCCCGCTCCTGCTCGTGCTGTTCGCACACACGACGTGGCGGCTGGTCCTCGAACCGGACGGCGAGGTCTGCACCGCTTCGCACACCGAGCCCGAGGTTTGGGCCGCGCGCGGCGATCGCGCGCACGACCTTTTCGGCACGTTCACGCTCGACGGCCGGAGCTTCGGCATCTTCGGCCACGATTGGCGCCGGACGTCGCGAGAACGCTGGTTCGAAGGTTTCGTCACCGCGTGTCGTGGTCTCGCCGCCCCGCCCCCCTCCGTCGCCGAGCTCGACGTGCTGGCGCGCGCGGCCTTCGCGGACGCGGTGAAGTCGGCGCTCCGCGATTTCGGGCGCGCGGATCGTCTCGCGGAGAGCCCGCTCCTCCGCACGCGACTCGTCGCAGGCAGTGGAGTCGACGGTCTCCGGACGTGTCTTTGCGAGACGGTCGCCGCGCTCGATCCGCGTTCGGCGGAGGTGCTCGACCACGCCTTCCTGCGGAAAGAAGAGAAAGGCATCGCCGTCGCGGCGAAGCTCGGCATGCCGTTCGGCACCTATCGTCGGATCTTGAACGACGCCGTGCAGCGCCTCATCGACGCATTGTGGACGCGCGATCGCGAGCGCGCATCCGTTCCTCGCCAATAGGGCGATGACGCGCAAACGCGCCTATTTCGAGGCGCCTCTCGGGCGAGATCCCGCGATTCATCGAAATCAGCGAGAAGCGTGAGCTCCCCAGGAGCCGGCGGGAACTTGCTCCCGTCAATTAACCGGAGAGAGAGGCGTTTCCACGAGCTTCCGCTGAGCCATGCCGCCGGGATAGGCGTAGCTGGCATAAACATCCCACCCCCACAACGTCGCGGTGAACGGTCCCTCGCTCTTCATGCGCTGGAGGCCGTTCTGGCACGTACCTACCACTTGTCCCTTTCCGTCCCTGCGCGCGAGGTCGACCCTCACGAACTCGTACTCGCCTCGCTCCCCGATGGGCTTCCAGCCCGAGAGATTGCCCGCGCACTCGAGCCAGACATCCTTGAAGTCCGCGCCGGATTTCGTTCGCACGACGACGAGCGAGGTATCGGCGTACGTCGGATCGGCGTAAAAGCTATACGAGTTCAAGTACTGCTTCGCCGGAACGACGTTCACGAATTCCGGGTCGCCGCGACTTGCCATCGCCTTCGCGAAGCCGCCGCCCGCACCACCGGTCATGTAGGCTGCGACGTAGATCGGATGCTCGACGTCTTGCGTGCGGACGACGAACGCGTCGCCGGTCCCCGCGTAGAACGTCGCGACCTCCCCGGCATTCATCGTGGTGGGCGCGCCAGCGGGGATTGCAGGATCGTAGTCGAGCTCGGTGCCGTCACGCGCCGCGACGATCCGATACGGCATGATCTCGTGCTCGTTACCAAGACGCGGGCGGTAGCCGACGCCGACGTACTCGGATCCCCATTGCGCGAACGCGGGAATTTGTTGACCCAACGTATCGCAGGCTGCCGCGAGCGTAGGGACGTTGGCACAACTGTGACCTCCGAAGACCGCAGCCGGCTTGGTCGATGTGACGATGCTCCCGGAGAGCTCTTCGTCCTGGACGAGCTGCAGGTATTGGCCCTTGCTGAGTCGATATTTGGCAGGCCGCCCTGCCCCGCCGCCTTCGACGCCGGTGCCGTTCTGGATGTCCCGTGTCGGCAAGATCGTCACCTCGGTATCGTCCTCCGAGGCGATGATCTGCGCACCGGGCGTGCCGATGTCCGATGCTTCCCAGCCATTGACGATGATGTTCTCTTTGGACCACGATGGGACCGGCAACAGGAGCGTGGCCGAGGGGACGTAGCTCCGAGCTCCACCGAACGGATACATGGCCGCAAGGGACACCGGTACGTTCGTTTTCAATCGGAACGACGACCCGATGGTGGTCCCGCTCACTACCTTCTCGAGAAGGGCCGCGGGGACCACGCCGGTCGGACAATTCACGGAATTGCGCACCCGAGGCACCGTCGGGGACGCATCCGAGAGAAAGAGAATCACGCTCTCTCCGGGCGCAATCGGCCCGGTGTGCTCGACCAAATCGGCACTCCCCGGATTCGTCCGGAACATCGCCCTCGACACGTCGAGCAGCTTGCCATCGAGCTCCAGCGAGAACTCGAGCGGCTCTCGCGACGTGTTGACGAGGAACGAAGCGTAACAGAGCGGAGGATAAGACGGGCTGTAACTCGGCGGCTGAAAATAGAACTCGCAGCCGTTCGAGCTTCGGTCCGCCGCCGCGGCCGCGCATGGTTCCATGCATACTCCGGCACCGCATGCGAGGCCGGGTCGACACTCTTCGACGACTCTGCCCGTGCAAAGCTCGATCACCGACCGGCCGTCGAGCGAGCACTGAAGCCGACAGTCTGGAGCGTCGCCGGCCGACGCGTCCTTCTCGAATTCGGGCGTGTTCTTCCCGAACCCGTTTCTGTTTTCCGCGCACGAGCTGATGCACGCCGCCAAGAGTGCGGCACCCGCGACGGCGACGATCACACGATTCGACAATCGCAAGCGGTTCATGGAAGCACCACTTCCTGCGGCACGAGGCTCGGCTCGCGCATCTTTCCGTTACCGAGTTGTCCGTAATAGTTCGTTCCCCAACAATAGACCTTACCATTCGTCAACAGAGCACACGTCGAATCGGGGAAGGCGCTCACTTCGACCGCCTTCTCGGGGAGGTCCCGAACCTTTACGGCCTCGTACGCGTGATTCTTCGTACCGTCGCCCGCTTGACCGCCTGCGTTGTATCCCCAGCAGTACACATCGCCCGATGCTCCGACGGCGCACCACCGCTGGGGCTGCACGAGCGCCTCATCGAACCCAGTTCTCGACACGCTCGACACGCTCCGCGTCGTCGCGATTTGAACGATGGGTTCAGGCGTCGCCACCGGCTCAGGAACGAGCCGATCGAAGGGCGGATCGTGGAACGTGTTCGCGCGCCCCCAGCAGTAGCCGATGCCGCCAGCGGTAGCGCACGCGCTGTCACTCGTCAGATCGATGGAAGAAATGCCCTCGAGCGGGATCGGCATGGGATTCGGATCGGGACCGTGCGACGAAATACGCCCGAGCGGCGGACTTGCCCCCCAGCTGAGCGTGACGCCATCCTCACGGAGAGCGAAGGCCGCCTTGCCTACGCGTAGGTCGCGGATCGGCGCGCCAGCGGGAAGCGCCACCCGCTGCGGAAGGAGCACGGCGTACGATGGAGCGGAAACGAAGGGCGCAACCTGAGCATTCGTGTTCGCTCCCCAGCAAAGGATGCCTTCGTCGATCGACGCGCAACCGATATCGACGCCTATTGCGACTCTCTTCGCAGCCGGTAGAGGGAGCTTCACTGGCGTACGCTGTGTCCTCACCGTACCGTCGCCATTCGTGAGAAACGGTCCCCTGCCCCAACACCAAACGCCTCCACTCTTGTCGACCGCGCACGTGTGATCCAGCCGGGCAACATCCGATAGAGTGCTGACCCGCTGAGCCGTCGCGCTGTTGGCCGTACCGGCATCGGGACCGCGACCGAGCTGTCCCGCGTTGTTCGCCCCCCAGCACGCTACCGTGCCGTCGTCGAGCTGCGCGCAATAGGCTTCGCTGAGGTCGGAGTCTTCCGCCCCCAGTGCCCGCACGAGCGAGACAGCGCATGGGGGAGATGCGCAGATGACCGAGCGTGGGCCTCCATCGAACGGCGCAGCGTCACCGGGCGACGAAGCGTCAGCGCTCACGTCATCGGGCGCTGCGGCGTCATTGACGGGAACGGTCCCGTCCGCCCCTGCATCGTCCGTCGTGGCAATTCTGCCTTCGTCGTCGCTCGCACAGCTCACGACCGCAGCTGCGGTCGCCACGCTCATCGTGACGACCAAGGCAAAGGAAGAATTTCGATCAAGGAGTCGTCTTATGGAGCGCATTGCGAAGACCGATCGCCCAGAGGTTGGTGTTGGACGTACCCCGCACTTGCCATATTGCCGTCGTTATCGGAGTGCCGTTCGGCCAGATCGTGAATAGGTCGAAAGCGCCGCCACCCCAGACGCTCGTACCTCGAACGACGAGCCCGGCCCCGCCGAGCCAGAGGTCGCCGTCAGTCGCCGTCAGCGAGTTCAACTCCTTCGTCGAGATGGTCGTGGGGACGGTGGCTACGGTGACGGAATAGGTCTCGCCTTCGGCCTCTATCCTCACGACATCGCGAGCTCCCTTGAGAGCAACGAAGTCGCCAGGCCCGATCGCCTGGATATCGGTCAGCCACCCCTCGGCTCCGCCTATCATCTGAGTCCCAGGACGCGACATGCAGGGGTCGTAGCTGCCCCAGAGGGCGCCGTCCGCGACTCTTCGATAGACGCCCGAGACCTTGCGTACGAGAAGCGCGCAGCCTGCCTCGCTTCGGGCTCGTGCCCCGGAGAACCAAACGTCATCCGCGCTCACTCCAGCCGCGCCGAAGAAGAGGAGCTGCTCGAATTCAGGATCGTCCGAGTCGCTCGCCACGTATTCTGCAATCCATTCCGGTGGCGCGCCGCCAACGCTCGTCCGGTGATAGATCGTGTTCTTGAACCACGCGTAGACGTCGTCGCGGCTCGTCCCCCAGACGCCGAGTGAGGGCGTAGGCAACGCCCCCTCCCTCCTCCAATAACTTGGATTTCCGTCGTAGAGATCGCGTCCGCTACTGTTGGCGAGGCGATCGCGCGTCCACGACCACGTCTGCTGCGCGGTCCGCGTGCCATGGTATATGTACCCAGGCGATACGCCATAATAGACTTCATTCTCGTTCGGCATCCAGATCTTGCCTACGAATAGGCCGAGCTCCGAGTCGTTCTGGGTACCATCGTCGATGTAACGCCAGCCGGCTTCCGCGTCGGTCCACTCCAGTACCTTGACGCCGAGCGTCGGACTCTCCGCCACAGCGATGGCGCGACCTGGAAAGGCCCAGATGTCCTTCATCAGGAGGTCTACGTCGGGCAGAACGGTGCTGCACCAACCCGCTTCGCTGCACGGAGGCCCTTCGACAGAGGCGTCCGGCTTCCCGGCGTCGGGGGTTGGCGGGGCTTCGCCGTCCACGCCCGGCGCCGCGTCGTGATCGGGACGGTCCGGCCCCGGCTGCGCATCGTCCCCCAAAGCCGCGCAGGCCAGGAGCGCTGTCGCCGCGAGCGCGACCGATCCGCATGCAACCAGGAATGAGCTCCTCATGGTTGTCCTCCGAGCGAAAGGATCACCCCGTGACCACCAATCCAGACACGACCCTGCTCGGCAACCCAAACGGTCGTGAGTTGGGGACGGAGCCGGCCGAGCCCAGCGATCTTCACGCGAGACCAGCTCGCGCCATCGAAATGAAGAACGACGCCGCTATCCCCGACGGCCCAGACATCCGCTTTCGAGCTCCCCCAAACGGCGTTGAGATTCACCTTCGTCGGAATATCCGTAACGACATCCCAGAGCATGGGATCTCCCCTGTAATGGCGAATCGTTCCGGCCGCGCCCACGGACCAGGCGTCCGTCACCGAAGCAGCCCAGACCCCGTTGAGCGCGTTCAACGTCTGGCTGTTGTATCCCGTGGCGCTCGGCGCGTCGCCCTGCGCGTCCGAGATGCGCACGGTCGCTCCCGACGGGCCCACGGCCCAAAGATCGCTAGCCGACCAGCCATGAATGCTGGACACGTTCTCGCATCCGACCACACTACAGCTCGTCCTCGAAATGCCGAATGCGCCCTCGAAGGTCTTGGACGGAGATTGGCGGAGACGCCAGAGACCACCGCCCTGTCGGAACGAATCTCCGACGCCACTTCCGAGCGCGCCGCACCAAAGCCATTCGGCGCCCGGAGCTGCCCACGCGGTCGAGAGCCGATCCCTCGCGGTCGGGTCCTGTTCGGCACCATAGGATGGGGCGTAGAGGGCCCACTCTGGAGATCCCACGCCTCCGTCGGTGAGCTCGCCCCCGCGGGCGTAGAGACTGCTCAACCCCATGAGCGAGACCTCCGAGGAACCGCGAAGCCACAGCCCCCGTAGCGTTTCCTGAATGCCGAGGTTCACGGTGGTCCAAGTGGTCCCGTCGAAGTGCGCAAGCGCTCCCCCCGAGCCCGCAGCCCATACGTCGGTCCGGGAACGACCGCGAATGACGGTAATCGAAGTCCGGGAATCGAGGCGGCCAACGGATTGCTCCGGCTCGAACGGGCCGTTCGGGCAGAACACGTCCGGCGAGCACGTCTCCGGGAAATACTCGCAGTCGTCACACGGTCCCGTACCGCCTTCGCTCGCAAGAGCAGCGGGCCCACCGTCCGCCGACGTCGCCGCATCCGGGACTCCAAGCGGCTGCTCGGGAGGGTCGCCGCCATCGCCACGCTCCGTCGATGCGCAAGCGGTGACGATGCCGGCGACGCAGACCAGGCAGCGCGTCTTCATTTCGGGCCTCCGCCAGCATCTGCGATATCGCCGCAAGGCTCGACGACACATCTTCCCCCGACACACGCCTGCCCCGCGACCGCATTGCAGACTCTTCCGCATTCACCACAGTTCATGGGATCGTTGTCCGTGTTCACCTCGCACCCGTCCGCGGCATTCCCGTTGCAATCCGCCTTGCCTTGGAGGCACTGTTGACCACAGATGCCGTACCTGCAAATGCCGGTACTGCCGAACGAATTCGAGCCGGGGCACTCGGACCCGCAGGCTCCGCAATTGTACCGATCGGTGGTGAGATCGCGGCACTCTCCACTGCAGACATCGCCATCGCACCAGTTCGGGCAGAAGGTCTTCCCCTCGGGGCACATGCATTCGGGCCTCTGGGTTTGGCTATTGATTCTGCACGCCTGTCCAGGCGCACATGAATTCCCGCACAGACCGCAGTTCTCGGAGGTTAGAAGGCTGGCCTCACACCCATTTTCGGTATTCCCGTCGCAGTTGCCCCAGTAAGGGACACACTTCAGGTGTCCGCACTCGGAGTCCGAGCATCCATAATACATATTCGTATACAGGACACCTCCGTCACCCGTCGGATCACAAGCGTTGTCGCACGCGCCGCAATTGTAGTCGTCGTTCCTGCCGTCAACGCACCAGCCTCTGCAGTCCAGGTCCTGGCCGCGACAGCCGCATCCGACGTCGGCGCCAGTACGGTCCCGCGTCACGCATTGCTTGGCCGGGTCCAAACATTTGACTCCGCATGCCCCGCAGTTGTCATTGGTATCGGCCAGGATCTCGCAGCCGTTGTCCGGGACTCCGTCGCAGTCGAACATCGGACGCTGACTCTCACACTGCATGACGCAGCGCCCCTCGACACATTCGAAGGTTTCGCTGCTGGTGCCAGACGGGCACCGTACGCCGCACGCTCCGCAGTTGTCCCTGTCCGTCATCAGGTCCACCTCGCACCGGAAGAGCGATGTCGGGCAGGTGGTCCGTCCGGGAGGACACCTATTCGACGCGCAATACGCCTGCATCCGCGACACGTCGGGGCCGGCATCCGAGTCCTCCGACGTGTTACCGAGTTCAGTGGGTGCCCCACCGTTGTCGAGATAGCGCCCGACACTCCCGTTTTCCGTGCACGAAATCACAGCCATCGCGCCGATGCTGCCCAGCGCGACGGCCAATCGGCCATAGGTATTCATCGAGTTCCGGCTCGCTTTACCGATTCGAGAAGTGGACTTCTGGGATAGAGGCGTATGAAATCGCTCTTTCGAGCCTCTGCCTCCTCGACGCGACCGAGGGCAAGGAGGACGTGAACGCGCAAGCTCTCTCGTTCCTCGGCGAGCTGGCCGGTCGGAAAGCGCGATTGATGCTCGTCAATCGCGGCGAGCGCAAGCGTGCCCTTCTTCTCGCGCAGGCCGCGACGGCCCACCTCGAGAACTGCGCGCTCGTCGCAGATCGTGCACGAAACCGCGCGCTCGATCCTTCGACCAGCATTCGCAGGTTCGACCGGCGCGGCTGCCGCGTGCACCCAGGGCAATGCCTCCACCGGGATCCCTTTCACACCAGCGGTGGTCTCCACCGGCGAGTCGGAGGCCGACTGCGAGCTCACGTCAGTGCTTGCAACCGGCGAAGCCAGCGGCTCTGGACTGACGACGGTCCTTGCTGCGGGGCCTTCCGAGGAAAGGCTCCATAGAACGCTGGCCCCCACGACGAAGGTTGCGGCCATCGAGACCGCGCCCACGAACCGCTTGAATGCCGGCACGGTTCGAGTCGGCGACGCCGAAGTCGCGACCGCGCTGCCTCCGCCCCCGTCTGGATCGCGCGGACCGAAGTTCAGCGAGCGCTCGAGGCGTGACCACACGCGTTCTTTTCCCGCACGTGCAATCGGGTGCCCGCGGCGCTCACGCGCGAAGAGCGTCGCAAGGTCGGAGTCGAGGTCCGACGGCACCTCGCCCGCTCCGTTCTCCGAGGGCCCGCCGGGCAAACGGTCCTGCGTCGTCACCGCGGACCTCCTTTCCCGTCGTCGATGATTTCTCCGACGTCCGACAGCACGCGCCGCAGGTCGGCCCGCGCGAGCCGCAGGCGTGAATAGGCCGTATTGAGGGGAAGCCCCAGCACGTGAGCGATTTCGGGCATTGTGTATTCCTCGAGATCGTGCATGACGAGGATGGCTCTCTTCTCTTCCGAGAGCGCGGCGAGCGCGCGTCGCACGGACCAGTGTGCTTCGAGATCGACCGGATCGACGGGTGCGCGGTCGTCGACCGTCGCGTCGTCGAGGATCTCGCGCTGGTAGCGCGACCGCTGGCGATAGCTGGAGGCTACGCGAAGTGTGATCGCGAAGAGCCACGGGGGCATCGGGCGCGCGCGGTCGTACTCGTGCAGGTGGCGATGAACGACGATGAAGACTTCGTGCGCGCAGTCTTCGAGCTCACGCTCACGTACGCCGAGACGGCGGAGGTTGCGACAGACACGCTCGAAGTGCTCCTCGAAGACGGAGCGGAAAATGCGCTCCTCCTCCGAGGGTTCCGAAGCAACGACAGCGCCTCTCTCCACAGTACGTTCTTGCGGCGGCCGCGCCGATTCCGTCAGTGTCCCGGTGCACTTTCTTCAGAAAGTCGTCTCGAAGGAGCACGAGCCCAGGACGGTGATGGCCGGCGCCTCCCAGACGCTATCGCGCTCGATGAAGAAACGCGGACCGCTCACCGGTGCGCCGACGCGAAGGTCGGTCCGCAGCGCGAAAGGCGGTGGAAGAGGGATCCGCGCACCGAATCGAAGGCCAGCCTCGACGAGCAAGAACGCGCGCCGTTCCGGCTCACGGACGCGCGTTCCCACGCCGATCGTCGACCCGAGCGTCACCGCCGTGCAGCTCAGGAGTAGGCCCAGGTAGAGACACGGACCAACGGACAGGCCGTTGGAGTGTACGAGCACGCCGCCTCCGCGACGCCCGAATGCCACGCGCGCACCGGTAGAGCTTGCTTCCGTCGCGAGGCCGAAGCTCAGTTTTCGTTCTCCATGCCAGGAGATCCCGTATCCGACGATCGCGCCGACCCCGACCTCCGGGACGATGGTCTTTCCGAGGATCGCCCCCGCATAGACGGCGTGCCGAATGGTGGTCGGAGAACTCGGCGTTCTCCGATCGGAAGGCGGCGGCTCGGCCGACGAGCTCGGGCGGGCGATTTCGGGTTGCGTTGTGACTGGAGAGTCCGGACGTGAAGCGCGCTCTTTCTCCGTCGGAGGCCCGGGGCTCGGGAGCGAGCTCGCGTGGAGCGCATGGTGATCGGCCGACGTGCGGAACATGAGGCTCACGACGATCGCGACGGCGGAGGCGAGATCGCGACAGGCATGCGCCGGCGCGCGCAGCGTTTGGCGAAGGCGGTCCTCGGCCGTCGCCTCGAGCTCATGCGAGTCGTCGGCATCGACTTCGACGTATGCGCGCAGTTCGCGGGCGTCGGCCTCGATACGCACGTCGACGCGGGGAAGGTGGTCGGTGTGCGAGGGCTCGTCGTCGTGCCCCATCTGACGCTCCACGTCCCGCTGGAATTCGGCAGAGGAAGGGCAGCCCTTGGCACGAGGATCGACGAAGTAGCGCAGCGGTCCGACATCGGCGCGAGCGTCGTCGGGCGACGCCGACAACATCCCCAGTACGAGCGCCAACTGCCCCACGAAGGACGACCAGGAGTGCATCCTCAGGATGCGCTCCTCTCGTTTCTCGCGTTTCGAAGGACTGTATCGATGCACGACGAGGAGCGCCCGCGCGCCGAAATCCTAGCACGCATCGCGCTGCCACCACCCTCGCCGCAACGGAGGCCATTACGGCCACGACCCCGAAGGTCGCTCGGTGAGCGCGCCCCCGCACATGCTTCGATGAGCCATGGTGGAGGTCATATGCCTTGACAGGCATATGCCGTACGTCGCATATACTAGGTCATGCTCTCGACCTTCGAGATCGTGGCCGAGCCGAGCCGGCGACGCATCCTCGATCTGCTGCGGCTCGAACGGCGCGCCGTGGGTGATCTCGCCGCGGAGCTGGGGCTCGCCCAGCCAGCGGTCTCGAAGCACCTCAAGGTGCTGCGCGATGCGGGACTCGTCGCCGCGGAGATCGACGCGCAGCGCCGGCTCTATCGATTGACCGCCGATCCTCTCCGCGAGATCGACGCGTGGGTCGCACCGTACCGCCGCCACTGGGCGAAGCACCTCGACGATCTCGAACGCCATCTCGCGACGATGCCCGACGAACCGGACGCGAAGCCGTCACGAGGGAGAAAAAAGCGATGAGCGACATCTCGAAGAAGAGGAACGTGACCGTTGCCGCTCGGGAGAACGCCGCGATGGCGGCGGCGATCGGGGAGGTGCGCCGCTTCGAGCGACGGCTCCCTCATCGGCCGGAGAAGGTCTGGCGCGCGCTCACGGACGCGAAAGAGCTCGCCCGCTGGTTTCCCGCGACGGTCGAAGGGGACCGCGAAAAGGGCGCGCTGCTTCGGTTCGCGTTTCGTGATGGACAGGAGCCGAGCGCGGAAGGAACGGTCACCGAGCTCGACCCGCCGCGCGTGCTCGCCTACACGATGGGAAGCGAGACGCTCCGCTGGGAGCTGTCTCCGATCCCCGAAGGAACGCTGCTCGTCCTCACGACGGAAGTGAAGACCGCGAGCGCTCCTGCGAACGACCACGCAGTCACCGCATGCCGCATGGCTGCGTGAGCTGATCGACATCTCGATGTGAAAACGAGTGCGCGCGAAAGGCGCGTGGAAGGGAGACGACCATGAAGCGTCCGGAGACGCGCGCGGAGGCCATCGGCGTCCTCGAGCGCGCGAAAGGCATCCTCGTGCCCACAGTCGTGGAGACGACGCACAGAGGCGAGCGACAGTGGAGCATCTTCGACCGCCTCCTCAAGGATCGCATCGTGTTCCTTGGGCACGAGATCGACGACGTCGTCGCGAACCTCGTCATCGCGCAGATGCTCTTCCTCGAGGGCGAAGATCCCGACAAGGACATCGTCCTTTACATCAACTCGCCCGGAGGAGTCGTCTACAGCGGACTCGCGATCTACGACACGATGAAGTACCTGCGTAGCCCTGTCTCGACGATGTGTGTCGGGATGGCGGCCTCCGCTGCGGCGGTCCTCCTGGCGGCCGGTCACCCTGGAAAGCGCGTCGCACTCCCGCACGCGCGCATCATGATCCATCAGCCGCACGGCGGCGCCCGCGGCCAGGCGAGCGACATCGAAATCCAGGCGCGCGAGGTTCGCCACTTGAAAGACACGATCATCAGGATCATGTCGGAGGCGACGGGCAAGTCGCGCGACGTGATCACGACGGATATGGACCGCGACAACTACATGAGCGCGGCGTCCGCGATGGAGTACGGCCTGATCGACGCGGTCCTCACGCCCCGCAACAAGCCGGGCGCTACGGGATAGGAATATGGAATAGCCCTAGTTCCATATATGGAACACGGATCGTCTTCCCGATCACCGGACTAGCCGCGCAGCCCGTGCTCCGCCTCTACGCATTGGCAACACGCTTCACCGTGCCGATGCATAGCAGTGGCGCGAGAGCGAACACTCCGAATAGCCAGCGGGCCGCGCTCGCAGTGCCTGCCGTCCCGCCCGGATCGATCAAGCCTCCGGCATTGGCCACCATCCCTGCGAGCGAGGCGCCGATGGCGACGGCGAAGAGCTGCACGGTCGTAATC
>JAEXCN010000203.1 GCA_023402175.1 Pseudomonadota bacterium
CTCGTCCTCCTCCTCGCGTCGGATCTGCTCGGCGAGCCGCAAGATCAGGAGGCTCCGCCGCCCGCAACTCCCCGTGGGGCTCGTCGCGCTCCGCGCTCGGCCGCCCGCGACTCTCGCGTTCCTCCAGCGATGCTGACGCGGGGTCGATGGCTCGCGCGGCACCGCCTCACGCAGGAGGCTTCGGTCTTCCTCGGCGGCGCGGCGCTCCGCATTCGCAACCCCGATCTGTCCTCGCTGGCAGCGCCGCACGTCAACCGGGCGAAGCGCGCGAAGAAGACCATCGAGGAGACGCTCGAGGTCGCCCGCCTTCGTCCGCTCGATGCGCTTTCGGAGCTCGACGGCGCTCGCGTGTCGACGGGCTTCACGGTTCGTCACGAGACGCCCTCGGTCGGACGGAACGATCCGTGTCCGTGCGGGAGCGGGAAGAAATACAAGAAGTGCCACGCGCTCTCGGAGGGCTCGGCCCCGGTCTCCGCGGAAGCGCCGAAGCTCGACGCCGCGACGCTCGGGCCCGATCAGGTCGCGCTCCTGCGACCTTCGGAGATCGCCGCGCTCGAGACGGTGAAGCTCTCCGCGAAGGCCTTCGTCGAGGCCTTCCGTCGCGTGGTCGACTTCCGCCAGTGGGAGCTCGCGCTCCGGATGATCGACGAAGCGCGCGCGCGCAAGGACCTCGGCAAGGACCAGGACCTCGCGCTCGTGCTCGACGCGCTCCACGGCGCTTACGACGCGCGTGCGCGCGATGCCGCCGAGAAGTTGATCGCGCTCCTCCCGGCGGACCTGAAGGACCGCGAAGCGTTCGCGATCGAGTGTCTCCGTGCGCCGCCCGATCTGCTCGCACGGATCGAGGCGGAGGCCGACCTCGCGCTCCGGACCGACGCCGATGGCGCGCGCGGGATGCTGCTCGCTTCGGCGCTTCTGCGATGGCTTCCAGCGCTCGGCATCTACGTCGCCCGCGGCGCGCTCCACGAAGGGCGCACGCTCGACTCGCGCGCGCTGCTCGAGACGATCGAGGACGCTCGCGACCGACTGCTCCTCTCCCCGTTCGAAGCTTGGTGGGACGTCTACGACGCCTTCTTCGAGAACAGCGAGGAGCGGCGCGAGCAGAAGAAGGAAGATGCGAAGCGCGAGAAGATGAAGGAGGACCTTCGTCGTGCGCGCGCCGTGTCTCGCAAGACCGCCGCCGAGATGGAAAAGCTGCAGCGGCAGATCGCCGAGCTCGACGTCGCACTCGCGAGTCCGCCGGCATCGGGACGCCCGGCGAACAAGCCCGACGCGCAGGCAGGCGCCGCGCCGCCTCCGCCCGATCTCGTCGAGGAGCGCAGGAGGCTGAAGTCGAAGATCGACGAGCTGCAGCGCATCATCGGCGAAGGCCAGGAAGAGCGCCGCGAGCTGCGTCGCCAGCTTGCCGAACGCGAGGACGAAGACGAGACCGAGAACGCGGTGGCGGCCCCCTCGCGCGCGCAGAAGCCGGAGGACCAGGCGGAGCCGGAAGGCATGCACGAGGCAGGCGCGGTCGACGTGCCACGCTCGATCCTCGTCCCGCGCTTCTCGGATCGGGCGTCGAAGGCGGTCACCGATCTCTCGACCGATGCCGCCGATGGCGTCCTCTCGGTCGTCGCCGCGCTCGCCGCCGGCAAGCCGAATGCGTGGGGCGGCGTGAAGCAGCTGACGAAGGTGCGTGGCGTACTGTCCGCGCGCGCCGGCATCCACCATCGCGTGCTCTTCGCGGTGAACGAGCGCGCCCTCGACGTCCTCGAGGTCCTCCACCGGAAGGACCTCGAACAGGTCGTCGCCCGCCTCGCCCGCGTCTCCTGACCCGTCGGCCTCCTTTGGCCGTGAAGTTTGGCCGGAGAAGGACTACCCTCGCCGTTCGAGAACGGGATGGCGAAGGTCTCGCAGGCGGCCAAAATCGGCCTCTTCGTCGTGGTGACGGCGGGGGCGGGCTATCTGGTCTATCGCACCATCCACAAGGAGACGGGTCGAGGCGGCGGCTACGTCGTCCACGCGTACCTCAAGGACGCGAGCGGGATCGCGAAGCACTCGCGCGTCACCATCGCCGGCATCCCCGTCGGCTCGGTCGAGGACATCCGCCTCGAGAACGGCAAGGCGCGCGTCGACGTCCGGGTGCACGGTGACATCCGCCTCCACGAGAGCGCGCGGCTCGGCGTGAAGAGCGCGTCGCTCCTCGGCGAGAACGTCATCGTCCTGACCGAAGGCGTCGGCGAGCCGGACAAGAAGGATGGCGACGAGATCGAGACGATGCCGGAGGCGGCGTCGGTCGAGGACATCAAGGCGCAGGTCGCGCGCATCGCCGAGCTGATCGAGAAGGTCGCGCAGCAGCTCGCGGGCTCGATCGGCACCGAGAAGGGTGGCGAGAACATGCGCGCCATCCTGCAGAACCTCGCGGACGCGACGGAGGCGATCAACCTCACCGTCCGCGAAAACCGCGTCGTCATCCGGGAGACACTCGAGAACATCGATCGGATCACCGCGAAGGGCGGGCCCGAGCTCCAGCAGATCCTCGTGAACGTCAGGACGATCACCGAGGACGTGAAGCAGATGATGGCCGCGCAGGGCGGCCCCGAGGGTCAAGCGGGCGAGCTCCGGCAGACGATCGAGCGGGTCAACCGAGCGTCGAAGAGCCTCGAGAGCGCGCTCGGTCACATCGACAACGTCGCCGGGCGCATCGATCGCGGCGAGGGCACGATCGGCAAGCTCACGAAGGACGAAGCCCTCATCAACGAGGTGCAGGGCGTGGCCGAGGGCGTGAACGACTACGTCGACAGCCTTCGCCGACTGCAGACGGTCGTCGGCCTTCGCAGCGACTACAACTTCCTCGCGAACACGGTGAAGAGCTACGTCGAGCTCCGTCTCCAGCCGCGCGAGGACAAGTACTACCTCATCGAGCTGATCAACGATCCGCGCGGCAAGACCAGCTTCACGCAGACCGACGTCGACACGACGAACCCGAACGATCCGGCGCACTATCGGACCGTCACGACGACGACGACGGACGCATTCCGCTTCAGCATCCAGTTCGCGCGTCGCATCGGTCCCTTCACGGGTCGATTCGGCATCAAGGAGTCGACCGGCGGCATCGGCCTCGACACGCACCTCCTGTCGAACCGCTTCGAGATCGTGCAGGACCTCTTTGGCTTCGGAGAGGAGATCCGGCCACGCTACCGGCTCTGGATCGGATACGAGTTCATTCGCCGACTCTGGCTGATCGGCGGCGTCGACCACGTCTTCCTCGGCAATCGCCGCGACTACTTCCTCGGCCTGCAGCTTCGATTCACGGACGAGGACCTCAAGACGATCCTCCCGTTCGCGGGCGGCGCGGCGTCGGGCGGTCGCTGATCGCGAGAAGCGCGACGGCTCGGCGTCGAGCCGAACGGGCCGCGTGCTCGCACCTCCTCGCACGAAAATACCCGGGTGCCGCAGTAATATCTCGATCGAGATGGTATCCTTTGCGCTCCAACGAAGGGAGGCGCGTTGTCCATCCGTCCTGCTGCTCGCAAGACCCCATCCAGTCCGGAGCTCGCAGACCCGAGGACGGAGTCCGGCGAACGAAAGATCGCGCTCCCGTCGGACCTCGCGGCGACGCGCATCAGCGAGCGTTTCCGTCTTCCCGACGAGGCACTTCCGAGCACGCCGCCCCCGCCTCCTCGCGGCGTCGACGACGAACCGGCCGCGATCGGCCGGGCGACGACGCGGCTCGCGGTGCCCGAGGCGCTGAAGCTGCTGAACGCCGCGATCCCTACTCCGCACGCGTTCGAGCCGGAGCCGCTCTTCGTGCCCGAGGCAGAGCGGCCGACGCTCGTCGTGCCGGAGGCCGACCGCCCAACGACGGTCGATTTTTCTCTCGCGGCGGAGAAGGCGCCGAAGGACGACGAGCCGCTCGAGGCTCCCGCCGCGTCGGAGCGGCCGCGCGCGATCGCGACCCCGGCGCGACGCCGCCAGATCGTGAGCGCGCTTGCCTTGTTCGTCGTCCTCGTCAGCGCGAGCGCGATCGCGCTGTGGCTGTGCGCCGCTTTCTTCCGTTAGCCGCAGCCGACACGCGGACGCGGAGCGGCGTCCACCAACGTCGGTCCGTTTGCTGGGCGTGCGAGAGTCACGCGTCGAGCGGCGCCGCGAGGATCTCGGCGAGCATCGTTCGCGCTTCCTGGCCGACCTCCTGCACGGTCGCCAGATCGGCGTCGGCGTCGAAGAAGATGGCGAGCACGTGGGTCCCGTCCACGTCGTAGACCGTGACGTTCACCAGCGAGCCGGCGAGGTCGATGTCTTCGAGCAGGACGCGCACGCTTCCCGCCTCGGCGAGCTGCTTTCCGCTGAGCACGGCGCGTAGCGCGATCGGGATGTCGTTCTCGTCACCGGAGACGGCGACCGAAATCCCGTCTCCGTCGACGAGCAAAACGGTGATCGCCTGCGTCAGGTCGTGGATGTCCTCGACCGTGCGGAACAGCGCGAGCACTCGTTCGCTCGGCACCATCGAGGCATTCTCGTTCGGGACCATGCCCGCACGGTAGCAACGACCGTGCTCATCGTGGCATGACAATGAACGAACGCTCGAGCGGAACCCCACCGCGGTACACGCGCACGGTCATCGACGGGCGTCCGTCCGTGAGGCCGCGCGCGATCTCGTCGAGCGTCGTGGGGCCCGCCGGTGCGCCGTCGACGGCAGCGATCAGGTCGCCTTCCCGGAAATCCGTCTCTGCGAGCAAGCTCCCCGGAGGAACGGCGCCCAGCTTGAGAACGGGCCCATTGAAGAGCTCGAGCGCATCGAAGCTCGGCAGCGCGCGGTTGCCTTCCCAGGTGGCGCGAGCCGCCGCGCTGTCGAGCGCGAACCGATGTCGTCCGAGAGGTCTCGCGACGACGTCGAGTCGATGCCGGACGACGCGGAGCTTCACGTTCGCGCCAGGCTCGAGGACGATGTCGCCGCGCGCGCCTTGGAGCGTCACCTTCGTAGGTTCGATCCTCGCGACGCGTAGCCCTCGCCCGATCGCATCGCCCTCGCGATACGGCCGCGTCGACCAGCTCTTCACCTCGGCGATGATCGCCGATGGCGCTCCCTCGCCTTCCTCGACACCGAAGAGGCGGTAGGCGCCCTCGGTGGCGACGTAGTCGCTCGGGTCGAGCACGACGCCTTGACGCGGATCGACGATCTCGTCACGCGTGACCGGCGCGGCAGGCGGAGGATCGTCGGCGGCGCGCTCGCTCGCGGGATCGCGCTGCGACGACGGCTTGGGCGTGGGCTCCACGCTGCACGCGCTTGCGAACAGAGTGAGCACGGAGAGGGCGACGGTGTGGATCTGGATCGTCTTCATCGCTTCGTCCTCCTTCAACGCTGGAAGCAGCTCGCGTAAGGGCCTGCGCCGTCCGGGCTCTTCGCCCACGCGACACACGCGAGGCGTGCCTGTCCGTCGATGTTCGGATGGAAGCAATCCACCGCGTTGATGTCCGCTGCGCCGAAGCGGAACGTGCCGACCGACGTGTTCTCGTGTCCCGTCGCCATGCTCCCGACCCAGTCGGTGACGAACCCGATGCCGCGCGTGTTCTTGCCGTTCGCATTCGTCGCGTAGGCCTGCACCTCGCTCGCGAGCGCGTCGTTGTACTCGTCGATGCGCGCGCCGATCTGCGCGCGGCGACCGGCGTTGCTCTCCGCCGTGACGACGCGGCACACGCTGGCGAGGGGCCAAACGCCCCAGCTGCACCAGAAGCTCTTCGCGTGGCCTGCGTCGTAGAGACCGTCGACGCGCGGCATGCTGAGGATCTGGACGACGGACTTCGGCGGCAGACACGCCGCGAGCTGATCGAGCCCGGCACGGAGCGCGTTCGTCCATGTCGGGACGGAATAGAGGTTCGCAGCGGCGTTGCTGCTCGACGATCGCGATCGATTGCAGACGTCGTTGCCGCCGAGGAGCACGCGCACGCGGACGGGCAGCGGCGACTGCGCGCAGATGCGTGAGGCCTGCGCCGCGAAGTTGTCGTCTCCCCCGACCATCTCGGCGCCCGTGACGGACTCCGGTTCCTGCACGAACCCCGGATACGAAGCGGCGGAACGTGACGCCGTCGAGTCCACGCGGCCGTCCGTGCCCTGCACCCAGCTCAGATCCGGGTGATCGCCTGGCCACCCGTTCGCGCCGAATCCTTGCGAGATGCTGTCGCCGGCGTTCGCTTGCTTCATCGGCGGCGCCCAGACTTCGGCCGTCGCGCTGCTCACGGACAAAACTCCGCCCAGGACGATCGCGGGGACCGCCCGTCGCACGAGCTTCATGTGCTCCTCCTGTCGCTCTCCTCACACTGCGCGCCGGTTCGGCTCGTCTCATCGCACGTCGTGACCGGCGGGCCAGAGTGTCCACTCGCGCTCGTGTTCGTGCTCGACACAGACGCGTCTCCGAAGCGGGGAAAACGCCGATTTGTGGCATGCGCGCACGCCTCTGCATGCATGCGCACGCCGCGCATCACACGTGCGCCGAAGCGCGCCGGCCGCTACGCCGACATCGGCGCTGAAGCTCCGCGGCATCGAGATCGTACGCGTCGACGACGACGGGCGGCGATCGACGCTGCCGATCTACCGCAGCGCCTCGCGATCTCCGCGGCGGCCTCGACGGCGTTCACATCCGGACGAGGAGCGCGAGGACCGCGACCACGAGCGCGAGGCCCATGATCATGATCGCGAGCATGACTCCGATGAACGGTGCGTTCCTTTGGACGTCGGCGACGAGCCCCATGGCGAGAGCCGCAGGGTGCATTCGACATGCCGCGCGGAGCTCGATCGACGAACCCGGCCGTCGACATGACCAGAGTCAGCCGCCGAAGCGGAGCAGCTCGAGGAGCTCCGCGGACGAGATCGCCTTCGGGCTGCCCTTCCCTTCGAGGACTGCGGAGGCGAGCTCACGCTTGTCGGCATGCATTTCGAGAACGGCTTGCTCGATGGTCCCACGCGCGACGAGGCGATAGACCGTGACCGGATTCGTCTGCCCCATGCGATGCGCCCGCGCGGTCGCCTGCTCCTCGACCGCCGGGTTCCACCAGGGATCGAGATGGATCACGTAGCTCGCGCGCGTGAGGTTGAGGCCCGTACCTCCGGCGAGCAGCGAGATGCAGAACACGTCGTAGTCGCCCGCCTGGAACGCATCGATGATGGCGCGGCGCTCCGTCGTCGGCGTCTCGCCGGTGAGGAGCGCGACGCGTAGGCCGGCCCCTCGAAGCGCGTCTTTCACCTTGTCGAGAAACTGCGTGAACTGGCTGAACACGAGGACGCTGTTGCCCTCGTCCGCCATCTGCTGCGCGAGATCGACGGCGCGAGCGATCTTCGTCGAAGGTCCGTCGAACTCCGGATCGACGAGCCTCACGTCGCACGCCATCTGGCGGAGGCGGGTGAGCGCCGCGAGCAGCGCGATGCGCATCTGCGAAGGCGGGGTCCGCTCGCCACGCTGCTTGTCGAGCGCCTTCGCGCATTCGTTCCGGAGCGCGAGGTACCGCTTGCGCTCCGGCAGACTCAGCTCGACCTGCTCGGTGACGTCCTCGCGCGGAGGAAGCTCCTCGAGCACGCTCGCGCGCGTCCGACGAAGCAAGAAGGGTCCGATGAGGGCGCCGAGCGCAGCGAGACGGTCATCGCTGCGACTGCCCTCGATCGGCTTGCGGAAGTGCTCGCGGAACGTTGCTTCGTCGCCGAGGAGCCCTGGAAACGCGATGTCGACGATGCTGAACAGCTCACCGAGATGGTTCTCGAGCGGCGTTCCGGTCAGCGCGATCGTGAAGTCGCGGACGAGGCTCCGCACCGCGTCGCTGCGCTGCGCCTCGATGTTCTTCACGTACTGCGCCTCGTCGACGACGACCGTCGCCCAGTGCTGCTCGCGAAACGCCGCGCTCTCGCGCTGGAGGAGCCCGTACGAGACGACGAGAACGTCGCCCGCGCCGAGCTCGGTCAGCGGCGCTGCGCGGTCCTCGTTGTACCAGCGCACGTCGAGGCTCGGCATGAATCGCCCGAGCTCTGCGAGCCAGTTCGACGTGACGCTTGCAGGCGCGACGATGAGCGCGGGCCCCTTCTTCGCGCGCGCCTTGAGGACGGCCGCCGTCTGCACCGTCTTCCCTAGCCCCATGTCGTCCGCGAGGACGCATCCGGGCGCCCAGCTCGCGAGGGCGAGCATCCACGCGACGCCATCACGCTGGTAGTCGCGGAGCGCGCCGTGCTCGAGGGCCGGCACTTTCACGCGTCGTTCGCGCTTCTCGAACCGGCGCGCGTATTCGCGGAGGTCGATCCCCTGCCCCTGCATGCTCTCGAAGAGATCGGCCGCCTGCGCGAGCAGCGAGCCGAAGGCGTCATGGATGACCGCGCCGCCCGCCGCGTCGACGAGCCCCTTCGGCGCGAGCTGCGCGGCCATCGCGATCGGCTTCAGCTTTGCGATCGCGTCGTTCGAGAGCTCGAAGAACACGCCATTCTTCGCCCGGACATAACGCTGCGCGAGACGCGCGGCCTCGAGCATCTCGCCGAGCGTGAGCTTGATCCCGTCGACATTGAACGAGCCGTCCACGCGCAGCCACGTGCCCGTCCTGCGGACGACGACGTTCGTGTTCCCCGGAAGCGGGCGGATCGCCGGCGGGCGACCGACCTTCACCTCGATCGGCAGCCCGAGCGGATTGCGGTCGAGCCATGCAGCAAGCGCGATCGCGTCCTCGAGCTCGCGTGTGCGTCCGACGCCCTCCTCCCAGGTGATCCCCTGGACGTCGATCGCATCGAGCGCGGCGCCCGCGATCTGGAGCTCACGCCCGAGATCCCGCTCGACGTAGACGCGCCTTTCGCCGACCTCGAACGTGAAGAGCACGGGGCCACGTCCCGCGGCCACGAACGGAGCGCTCGGATGCACGCGGATCATCACCTCGACGACGGCCTCGATGCCGTCGTGGTCGGTCCGCCATTCGAGGCGGAGCGCGGCCGCGGGCTCGTACGGCAGCTCGTCACCCAGCGCTGCGCGCGGCAGCTCGACGATCCCCTCCTCCATCAGAGACTGCGTCGCGCTCGCGAGCTTCGCGACGGCCTCCGGCGGGAACGCGAGGGCACGACCGAGCCTCGACGACATCTCGAGCCACGGGCGCAGCGGAGCGGGCACCTCGACGGAGACGATCGCGTTCTCGTTGACGTGATGGCGATAGAGCGCCGAACGATCGCCGCCGAGCGACGTCACCGACATTCGTAGCGGTCGTCCGTCGAGCTCGAATCGCGGCGAGAGGTGCGCGCCGGCGCCACGATCGAGAGTCATCGTCAGCCGGCCCACCGTGATCTCGGCCGGTGCGCCTCCGTCCGAGCCTCCGCGAGATCGGTCGCCGAAGACGACGTTCGGATGCTGCGCGAGCAGGCCGAGCAGCTCGTGTCCGAGCGGCGTGCCGAGGTAGAACTCGTAGCTCTGAGGCGCACCTCCGCGAGGCGAGCGTCCGGGCGGCGTGTGGTGCAGCGCGAGCCGCGCGATCTGGTGCTCGAGCGGCGACGCCTTCTCTGCGAGGAGCTTCTCGAAGCGCTCCCTCTTCCACCTCCCCTTCGCCCCGTCGCGCGCGTGCGCGACGAGCTCCATTCGCTCGCGATCGTACGCAGTGGAGCTTCCCACCGTGAACCGCCACTCGCGCGCCCGCTTGTCGGTCCCGTGCTGGCTCGTGATCTGCTCGAGCACGAGCTCCCAGATGGGTCGAACGAGATCGCGTTCGAGCTTCTGGATCGCCGGCTCCGTACGCGCGTGGAGAGCCTGGAGGAGAGCGCGCAGCGCGAAGAGGTCCCACGCGTCCGCCGCGCCATGCTCCGCGAACGCGTGCCCCTCGAATCGAAAGGTCTCGCCGGGGTCGTCGATCGAGATCGACAGCGCGAGGCGCCGACGCTCGTCCTCGAGGATGGGTGAGGGCTTCTCGACGACCTCGAAGATGCGCCGCTGCTGATCGTAGGCGAACGAAAATCCTGGATGGCGTCCACCTTCGAGCGGTCCGGGCAGCGCCGAGCCGATCTTCGCGCTCGAGGAGCGAACCGCGTAGATCTCCGCGAGCTCGCCGTAGAGATCGGTGAACCGCGTCCGCGCCGTCGCGGCGAGCTCCGGCGCGCGCCACGCGCGTAGCGTCGCGAGCGTCGCCTCGATGTCGGGAGCGCGCTCGACGACATGCCGTGCAAGCGTCTTCAGCGCCGGGCTCGCGCCGTGGACCGCGCTCCACCACCAGTCGGTGAGCGGCAGATATTTCTCGGTGCGATGCGGCAGACGCTCGCCGACGTAGAGCCCGAGCCGTGAGAGGAAGGTCGACGTCGAATATACGTCGTGGAACACGTCGGGCAGCGTCTGCGGGGTCGCTCCCGCTGCGGACGACCTTGCCGCTTTGCGGCTCGCCGACATGGCCCAAGCGACGGCGGCGATGTGCTTGCATTGCCACTGGTCCTGCCATGCGGGGCACGTGCACTGCGCGAGCGCGCGCTCGGTCTTTGCGCTCTTCCGCACGACCACCCGATAGGGCTCCGTCCCCTTGACGACCGCCGTCACGCCGGCGTCGGTCTCCGCGAGCTCGGTGACGCGCCCCTGCGCCGCGTACGTCTGCCCGCGCGCGACGTTGCGGTGCGTGAACGAACGAAGGATGGTCGCGATGCTGTCGCTCAAAGGGCCCGCCCGCCCAGCTCCTGTACCGCCTCGGGCGCGGCGGGCTCTTCGGCGTGCAGCGGTGGCAAGCCGAGCGCGACGCGCACCGGATCGAACGAGCGCCGGTGGATCGCGCATGCGCCCAGGCGACCGAGGGCAGCGACGTGCTCTTTCACCGGGTATCCCTTGTGACGCGAAAACCCGTAGCCCGGGTATTCGTCGTCGAACGCCTTCATCTGCGCATCGCGCGACGTCTTCGCGAGGATCGACGCGGCGGCGATCGAGAGGCTGCGCGCGTCGCCCTTCACGATCCGCGTCTGCGGGATCTCGAGGTCCTTCAAGCGTCGCGCATCGATGAGGAGATGCTCGGGCGCGAGCCCGAGGCCCTCGACGGCGCGCCTCATCGCGAGGAGCCCCGCCCAGTAGATGTTGATCGTGTCGATCTCCTCGACCGTCGCCCACCCGACGGCCCACGCCGCCGCCGTCTCCTTGATCACCGCCGCGAGCCGATCGCGCTCCTTCGCGTCGAGCTTCTTCGAATCGTCGACGTGCGTGATGCGACTGCCGGGACGGAAGACCACTGCCGCAGCGCAGACCGGTCCAGCGAGCGGGCTCATGCCGGCCTCGTCCACACCAGCAACGTGAACGAGGCCGCCGGTCCACAGCTCTTGCTCGAACGCGAGCATCTTGCGGAGGCGCTGCCCCTCGGCGCGATGCGCATGGCGCCGCTTGTCGATCGCGTCGAGGATGGCCTTCGCGCCCGGCCGCGGATCGGCCCGAAGCGACGCTTCGAGCGCTTTTGGAAGCGGACGACCACGCTCGACATAGCGCGCGCGGATCGCGGCGAGCGTCGTCACCGTAGCCACGCCGCACGATTACGGTGGCGCGCGTGCGCGGTCAACCTGAGCGCGCTCAGCTCAGCCACGCCCGATTCGCTCCAGGCGTGGTGTTCGATCGGCAACGCCGACGGCGAACCCGAGCTCGGGAGCTCACCGCGTGGCCTCGGATCGAAGCTCGTCAGATCCGTGGATTTCCGGCCACTTCACGGCGTCTGCCGCCGTCGATCGCGAGCCGCGATCGATGGCGAGTCCGTCAGAGAGACGTTCCAAGACGGCCCCGTCGCGTTAGGGTGCGTGGCGATGGCAAGCGACGTCCTCACGTACACGCTCGAAGGCAGCACCGCGATCGTCCGCATGGACGACGGCAAGGCGAACGCGCTCTCGGAGAAGATGATCGACAGCCTCCTCGAGGCGCTCGAGCGTGCGGAGAAGGAAGCCGGAGCGATGGTGCTCACCGGTCGTCCGGACCGCTTCTGCGCCGGCTTCGATCTGCGGGTCATGATGAGCAGCCCCGACGCCGCGAAGGCGCTGCTGACACGCGGCTCAGACCTCCTCATGAAGCTCTACGCCGCGAAGGTCCCGCTCGTCATTGCGTGCACCGGTCACGCGCTCGCAGGCGGCGCGCTCGTCCTGCTCACGGGTGACGTTCGCATCGGCGCGGAGGGCGCGTATCGCATCGGGCTGAACGAGGTCTCGATCGGAATGCCCGTCCCGGTGCTCGCGATGGAGCTTGCGCGCGATCGCCTCGTGCCGACCGAGCTGACGCGGGCGACGCTCCTCGCGCAGATCTACGATCCGACCGAGGCGGCAAGGGCCGGGTACCTCGACAAGACGGCGACCGCGGACGCGGTGCTCGAGCTGGCGAAGGCCGAAGCGGCTCGTCTCGCGGGTCTGGCGCGGAGCCCGTTCGAAGCGACGAAGACGCGGCTTCGCGGCAAGACCATCGCGCACATCCGCGCGACGCTCGCGGACGACATGAAGAGCCTGATGCCTCCGACGGGCTGAACGTCCGCGCTCCACCATTTCGCTGCGAAGTTCCTGGGGAACGGCGAATCGACGCTCTGCGTCAGCTTTTACTTGCCGAAGTCGCGATCGCGGCTCATACCCAGGCGCACGTGGATCTGGCCTACGTCGCCCACTCCGAACGCTGCGCCCTCCTCCTCGACCGAGAAGGGATCTGTCGCTGGGTCGTGCCGAAGGTCGACCCAGCGGATGCGTCGGTCGCGTCCGCGAAGCGCTGCATCGGCGCGCAATACGTCGCCACGCTCGATCGCGACGCTCCCGGCTACATGGGACACGAGCCCCGCGTCGGCACGAACATGCTGTTCGCGACCGTGACGAACGGGCGTGTGTCGCTCCTCCGCTTCGGTCCGCTGCAGGCCTTCGAGAAGCTCGACTCGGCGGCGAGCGAAGCGCCCGTGACGGTGACGCAGCCGTCCGAAGAGATGTTGGACGACTCCGAAGACGTGGCTCCCGTCGAAGCGGAACGCGGCGAATCGGACGAAGCTCCCGAGCTCCCGCTCGCCATCGAGCCGCTCCCAGACGACATCGACGTCGAAGACGAGAAGCCGTCGGAGCTCGACGAGGCCGACGAGCTCGACGCGCTCATCGCGAACGGGCGACCGATGTCGACCGACGCTCCGCACGTGGCGGTGGACGCCGATGTCGTCGTCGACACCGGCTCGTTCGCCCGCGCATCGAGCCCCGATCTCGAAGCTGAACGCTTCATGGCCGAGACCGAGCGCGTTCCGCTCCGACCTTCGGGCTTCATGATGAAGCAGCCTCCCGGACCGAGCGGTGAGGACACCGCTCGCGAGCCGCAAGAGCAGCGCGCGACGGCGCACGACGACGAAACGCGGCGCTTCGCGCGCGCCTCCGGCGATGCGCCCATCATGGAGCTCGAGTCGACGCCCGAGTCCCCGCGCCGCGGCATGCTCCCGCGACGCTGAAGTCGCTTCTTCGAGGCGCCGAGATCGCTGACGCGGAGCATCGCCCGCAGGCCCCGAGCCGTTGCGCCGAGCGCGCAGCAGACTCGCTCGAGCCACCGATCACGGCGCAGCTCGAAGAGCCGCGAGCGAAGGGATGCGCTTGACGCGCCGGCGCGGTTCGCGACGATCGGCGTGCTCTCGCCGCACTCGTCTGACTGCCATGATCCGCCTCGTCGTCGCCGGCGCGAATACCGCGATCTCCTCCACGCTCTGCGCGCAGTGTCCCTACTCTCCCGCGGGCTGCTGCACGGCTCCGCCCAGGGTCGACCTCTCGGACATCGCGCGCATCGTGATCCGCGGAGGACGCGACTGGTTGATCGACGAGGTCGCTGCCGGGCGGCTCATCCGAAATGGCCGCGCGCTCGTGGTGAAGCGGCGGAAGGCCGTGGCGGGTCCGGACGGACCACGGATCGCGACGTGCGCGTATCACGGGCCGCAGGGCTGCACGATCGCGCACGACCGCAGACCCGCGACGTGCAACTACTACGTCTGCGAGGAAGCACTCGCAGAGGGCGGCACGGAAGGCGCACGCGCGCGAGACGTGCATGCGGACCTCGTCGAGACGTTCACGCGGTGGGACGCGGAGCTCGCGCGGCTCATCGACCAGCGATGGCCGGAAGGAGCTCCATTCGACGCGCCGTTCCTCGACTGGCTCGGCGCGACGTTCCGCGAGATCTCGAACGCCTGAGAGCTCGAACGCCTGAGATCTCGAACGCCTGAGCTATTGTGCTACGCCTCCCTGCGTGCGGAAGATGCGTGCGGTCGCTACGTGCGTGGTTGCGGCTCTCGTCATGCTGGCGTGCTCCAGCACGAACGACGGATCGCCTGCATCGTCGGGCGGAGCCGGCGGCCCTGGCACGCGAGACAGTGATGGTGGCCTCGAAGCCGGCGTGTCCGAGCCCATCCAGGTCGATCCGGCGACGGCCTGCCCGGCGGCGTACGAGGGACCGGGCAAAGGACCGAAGGCAGGATCGAACGAGGGCTTCGAGGCAGGCGGGCAGTCGCGGAAGTTCGAGCTGCTCGTCCCGCCGGCGTCGTTCACCGGTCCGCGGCCGCTCCTGTTCGCGTTCCACGGAACGACGGAGAACGGCCCGAAGCTCATCGCACGCGCAAAGCTCGCCGACTTCGCAGCGAAGGGCTTCCTCGTCGTCGCGCCCGATGCCGTCGGAAACGGCTCGTTCTGGCCGGTCTGGGATGCGATGCGCGCTCCGGGAACGGAGTCGGCTCCGAATGCCGACGTGGAGCTGTTCGATCGTCTGCTTTCCTGCACAGCGGCGCACTACTCGGTCGACAAGTCCCGCGTGTTCGCGACCGGGCACTCCGCCGGAGGGATCTTCACGAACCGTCTGCTCCGGAGCCGTCCGACCGTCCTTGCGGGCGGCATCGTCGGCTCCGGCGTATTCGACTTCACGTCGCCCCCGACGAAGGTGCCGCTCGATCCGATGCTCGTCATCGTGACGTGGGGCGGGGACAACGACCGGTACACCGGCACGACGCCGAACGGGGTGAACGTTCCGGCGTTCAGCTTCGTCGAGCAAGCCTCGCTCGCGTCGAAGTTCTACGCTTCCCAGCCGCAGATCGCGCACGCGCGTTGCCGCGGGAATGATCTCGGGCACGCATGGCTGCCGCTGAACGACTGGTTCATCGATGTGCTCCTCTCGCGGCCGAAGGGCACGCCGGCGTCGCCCTTCACCCTCCCGCCGCTGCCGGCTGGCGCGAAAGCGGCGTGCTCGACCGAGATCTACGACCTCGCGCCGCTCCCTGACATGACGTGCGGGTCGACGGCGCGTGCAGGATGCACGGAAGCATGTCAGCTCTTCGCGGACTGCGCCGTCGAGAATCGCACCGTCGGGCCGTCGCTGCAGGTGGAGCTGTCCAAGATCGGCTTCACGCAGTCGAGCTGTTCCGGATGCGTGCAGCGCTGCCAGACTGGAGCGACCGCACCAGCCGACGTCGATGCGCTCGCATGCTTCGCGACGAAAGAAGCCGCCGCCACGTGTGGTCCCGGGATCGAAGGCGCGACGCCGCTGTTCCAGGCCATCAACGAATGCTGCAAGGGCAAGAGCGCATCGAAGCTCTGCGTCGATCTCTGCACGGCGCTGAACGGCAACTCGGCCGCGAAAGCCTTCTTCCCGACGTGCCAGCAGATCGTTCCGTGAGGTCACGGCTCGCTGGATGATCGCGCGCGGTCGTTCAGCGCGACTTGCCACGCGGACGTGGGATCGACTTCGTCTTCGTGCGCGGAGCGCTCGCCGAGGCGCTCGCGGCCGGCGCAGACGACGCGGAGCTCGTCGGAGCAGCGCTCGCGGCCGGCGCAGACGATGCGGAGCTCGTCGGAGCAGCGCTCGCGGACGGCGACGACGACGCGCTCGGGATCGATGCGCTCGACACGGCGATCGACGTCGCGGGCGGCGTGTCGCTCGCAGCAGCGGGCTCGCTCGGTCCCGTCGTGGCTCCAAGGGGCAACAGCCCTTCGAACATCGGAAACCTTCGCGAGGCGATCAGGCCTCCGAACACGCCGCCGGTGAAGAGGAAGGCGAAGAGGAACACCGCAAACGGAGAGAGCCCGCCCTTCGTCGCAGCGCTCGGCGTCGAGCGCGACCGCTCGCCGGCGGATGGCGATGGACTCCGCCCCGGAGGATCAGGCGCATCCGTGGACGGCGCCTCCGTGACCGGCACCTTCGCGGCCGGCGCCTCGAGCCGGTGCGCGAGCGGGTCGGTCGCCGCGATGTCCACACGCGGAGCGACGGAGTCCTGTGAATGCCCTGAAGGTTGATGCACGCCGAGTGCGAGGGCGGGCCCCACCATGCGGAACGCCTCCTCGACCGCGGTCCGCGGCAGGATCTCGGTCCCCGACGCGACCGGCGATGCGACCCCGCGGAGCGCTGCGCGCGCCTCTTCCGGTTGTGCGTGCCACGGTGGCCATTGCGCTGCAGCTTCGGAGTCGAGTCGAGGGCGCATCGGTCCCAGTCGTGACCTCGCGTCCTGTTCGGCGGCGTTCGCGCGGTCCGTCCCGGGGCGCGCGAACGCTTGCATCCGTTGCTCCGTCTCGTCGTCGTCGTCCTCGTCGCCGGCATCGGGCGGCGGTCGACGCTCGAGCGTGTCCTCCGGATCGGGAACCGGCGGCATCTTCGTCGTGCCGAGCTCGCCGGTCTCGTCGTCGTAATCGCCGGCTCCGGAGTCGCGCGGCGTCCCGTCGCCGGAGAGCGCCAGCTGACGAGCGAGGTCGGACGCGTCGAGCCGCGGCGTGAGGAGCGACACGCTGCTGTCTTCGGTCGTGGCGTCGTCCGACGGACGTCCGATCGACGGGTCGCGCCCGACGCGGGTCGTAACCGGCGCGCGAAGGTCGAGACGGCTCGTCGACGGCTCCTCTTCGGCGGGGCTCACGGTCGGCGCAGGCGAGTCGACCGTGGCCGTGATCTCGGACACCACCTCGACCACGACGTCCGTCGACGTTTCTTCGTCTTCGTCCGGGGCGCTCGCCACGATCCAGAGAGGGTACACCGATCGGCGCGCGCTCGCGCACCTCCGAAGAAAAGGTCCCTCCGGCCCCGTTCCGCGGCAGACGCGCTCACGGCCTATGGCCGTGCCTCGAGCTCCGCTGCGCGGCGTTCCGACGATGCGGCGCGGCGAGGCGTGTCTCGAAGCCGAGCGCGGCGGGGAGGGCGCGAATGTCGTCGATGAGAGCCGTGTGCGGATGATCCGCGAGCGCCGCGCGCGCGTGCGTCCCGTACGTCACGCCGATGTTCCACCCGCAGCCGGCGCTTGCGCCTTCGCCGAGGTCGGCAGGCGTGTCGCCGACCTTCGCAACGGTCCGCGCGTCGGTGACACCGCAACGACGCATCGCCTCGAACAGCAGGTCCGGCGCGGGTCGACCGCGTGGGACCTCGTCGCTCGCGACGCGTGTATCGACGAGGCCCTCGGCGATCCAGCCGAGACGATCGAGGATCGCGTCTGCGATCACGCTGGAGAATCCGGTGTCGATCGCGATCTTCGTACCGTTTGCGCGCAGCATCTCGAGCACCTCCTCCACGCCGGAGATCGGCACTACGGCCCCGGCTGAGCCGTAGTGCCTCAAGATGTTCTCCTGGAACACGGACGCGGCGCGCGCAACGCGCTCGGAGCTCACCGCTTCGGGCCGAACACCATCGAGCTTCGCGAGGAGATGCGCGATGGCGACCGGTTTCGGTAGGCCCATCACGCTGTTTGCAGCTTCTCGATCGACCGTGCCGTCGACGGCGGCGATGGCTTCGACGAGGCAGCGAGCGACGACGTCGTGGTCTTCGATCGTGGTGCCGGCGAGATCGAACACGACGAGCGCGGGCGAAGGCTGCATGACGACGTCCTCCTCGAGCACGTCATGCATGTTCCGAACGAAGCGCGTGCGGCGCGATGGACGTCAGCCGTTCCTCGGCGCGCTGCCGACATGCGGCCGGATGGATCCGCGGCTTTGGTGGTAGAGTTGGCACGTGATTTCACGACGCGTCCTCTTCGTCGGTATGGCAGCGGCTCTTCTCGCAGGCGCGTGCTCGAAGCCGGAGCCTCCGAAGCTCGTCCCGAAAGAAGTGAGCGTGACGGCCGTCGGACCGACGGGGCTGTCGCTGCTCCTCCGCATGGAAGCGACGAACCCGAACCGCATCACGCTGTCGGCCCAGTCGATCGTCGCGAAGGCGAAGCTCGACGGGAAGTGGGACCTCGGCACGGTCACGATCTCGAGGCCGATCGCGTTGCCGCCCAACACACCCACGATGATCGACGTCCCGATGACGATGCCATGGACGGACGTGAAAGCGCTCGGCGCGCTCGCCGCCGCGCCAGGTCCCGTGCCATACGTCGTCGAGGGCACCGTCACGGTCGGCGGCGAACGGCTGCACGTCGATCTGCCGTTTTCGCTCTCGGGGACGGTCACACGCGAGCAAATCGTGAACGCCGCCTTGAAGGCGCTACCGACGATCCCCGGGCTCAACCTCCCGACTCCGCCCTGAGCGACACGCGATGAGCGACGACGGCGCCGCGGCACGAAGCGACGAGGCAGCGGCCACGAAGGGTCGCGTGGCGTTCACCCGCGCGGCCGGCCATCCCCTCTGACGTGCGTGTCCCGATCTTCCAGGCGAGTGTGGACGGCGATTCATGCCCGCGCGAAGCGCAACGTTTCGCCGGCCGTATCGCACGGAGATTGCAGCATTTTCCGGGTGGCCTCGAGATGGATCGTCGTTAGCTCAGCCGGCGCGCTTGTTGCTGTCCGAGCACCCATGCGCCTTGCTCTTGGTGTCCTTGGGATCCTTGGCACCTGCGTCTTTGCCACCGCATGCACCGTCACCACGAACGAGCCGACGACGCCGCCCGAGGACGAGCCGATGCCTCTGCCCGCGCCGGCGACGCCGCCCGCGAGCGAGGACCACAAGCCGCTCGCGAATCCCGAGACGAAGCCCGCCGTGGGAGACGACACGTTTGCCGAGGTCGTCTACGTCCTCATGCGAGATCGGAACTTCCACCTGTGGTTCTGCACGGGCACGCTCGTCGCGAAGGACAAGGTCGTGACGGCCGCGCACTGTCTCGATTCGAAGCAGTTCCGTAGCTACGAGATCGTCGCGCCGCTCGCGCCGGGCAAGCCGCGCGTCAACGCTTCGATGCCCAAGAGCTTCGGCGGTGACTACGACGTCGTCGCCAATCCGGACATCGGCTTTCTCACGCTCGACACGCCGATCGATCTGCCGCTGTACGCGCAGCCCACCGACGTCGTCGCGCGCGTCGAGGCCGGCGAGCACCTGTCGGGCGTCGCGGTGGTGCGGACGAAGGAAGAACCGGAAGCTCCGCTTGCGATGTCCGAGGAGCTCGCGCTGTCGTCGACCGTCGAGCTCGGATACGAGCACGGCTTCGGTACGCCGTACTTCTCGAACGGGGGCGACTCCGGCGCAGGCCTCTTCTTCGTCGAGAACGGGAAGCCGACGCACAAGCTCATCGCCGTCGCACGCCAGCCGGAGCCCGATCGCGACCTCGATCACTTCACGCGGATCGACGCCGACTTCCTCGCCTGGTACGCCGCGAACAATCCCGCGAACCCGCACTGAGCGCGGCTCCGTCTTGCGTTCGAACGCACCGCTTGCGCGCGTTCAGGATCGTCCGCAATCGCAATCGCGTCTCGATCACGGCAGGATCATCAGGCCCGATTGTTGGACGTGACGGAGCGGGTCGAGAAGGGCGAGAAGCTCACGGCCACGACGATCGTCCGAACGGAGGAAGACTTCGAGGCTCCGTTCAAGAGCGTCGACGAGCTCGCCCTCTCGTCGACGACCGAGCGCGGCTACGACCACGGCTTCGGCACGCCGTACTTCTCTCACGGCGGCGACTCGGGCGCGGGTCTCTACCTCGTCGAGAACGGCCAGGTGACGCACAAGCTGATCGGCGTCGCACGACAACCGGAGCCGAGCACGAAGCTCGATCACTTCACGCGCATCGACGCCGACTTCCTCGCGTGGTTCGACGGAAACACGAAGTGATCGGCGCCGAGTGATGCGGCGCTCGGTCAGCGGCGTCGAATCAGGCCTTCCTGCGCCGTCGACGCGACCAGCCGACCATCCTGGGTGAAGATCAGCCCGCGCGCGAGCCCGCGCGCGCCATGCGCGGTGGGGCTATCCATGACGTAGAGCAGCCACTCGTCCATCCGCACCGGACGATGGAACCACATCACGTGATCGATGCTCGCGATCTGCAAACCCGGCGTGAGCCACGTGACTCCATGCGGAAGGAGCGCCGTCGTGACGAACGAAAAGTCCGACGCATACGCGAGGAGGTACGCGTGCAGGGCCGGATCGTCAGGAAGTGGCGCGATCGCGCGCAGCCACACCATCCGCTGGGGCGGCTGCTTGTTCGGATGAAAGAGGTCGTCGTCCTCGTCGAGGACGCGGAGCTCGATCGGGCGCTGGGCCGTCGCCTGCGCCATCGCAAACTTCGGCAGGCGCTCGGCCGCTTTCGCGAAACGCTCCTGGTCGAGGACGAACGACTCCGGCGGAGGAGCCGGCGGCATCGCCTCCTGGTGATCGAAGCCGGGTTCGTCTTTCTGGAACGACGCGGCCAGATTGAAGATCGCCTTGCCGCTCTGGATCGCGACGACCCGGCGCGTGGTGAACGACGTTCCGTCGCGGATGCGATCGACGTCGTAGACGATCGGCTTCCTCACGTCGCCCCGGCGAAGGAAATACGCGTGCAGCGAGTGCACGTGCCGCTCCGGAGGCACCGTCTGCGCGGCCGCCGAGAGCGCCTGGCCGAGGACCTGTCCGCCGAAGACGGTGCCCCATCCGAGGTCCTGGCTCTGTCCGCGGAAGAGGTTCTCTTCGATGCGTTCGAGCGCCAGCAGCTTCACGAGATCGTCGAGGACGGTCGCCATGTGCCGGGCAGCGTACTCGATGGCGCCGAGCTCGTGGTCCTCGCCCCGATCGACCTCGTCAGTGCGACTTCACGACTTCCACGCGGCGAGCCCAGCCGCGAGAAGGATCTCGAGCGCGCGAAGGACGTCGCCCGTCGAGAGCGGCCCCTGCTCGCCCGACGCCTGGTGCGTCGTCTGCTGCTTCGCTGCCGCCTGGAGCACCTCGCGAAGCGTCACCGGCTTGCGAACGAGGTCCATCACGGTCATCACCGACGGCGGCCAGGTCACGCCTTCGAACGAGTAGAGGCCATCTCGCGGGAGCGAAGGTCCGAGCGTGCGATCGAGGTTCGAGCGATGCTCGGCGAGGATCGTGTCGCCCGGCTTCGCCGTCTCGAGCCCCGCGAGCATGAGCGCGGGCAGCTCGAGATCGAGCGGGAACTCCACGTGCGGTGCGGTATGCCCGCGATAGA
The DNA here is from genome assembly GCA_023402175.1 of Pseudomonadota bacterium. Classification (GTDB taxonomy): domain Bacteria; phylum Myxococcota_A; class Polyangia; order Polyangiales; family Polyangiaceae; genus Labilithrix. The sequence goes on from JAEXCN010000203.1 coordinate 21,271, forward strand.
AACTGAGCGTCCCGCCGCGCCACAAGAACAGATCGGCGACGCGGTCGCGGCCCTGCTCGCGGATCGCGCGGAAGATGTCGACCGGCCCGACGAGCCCCATCGAGATCAAGGTGTCGCCCATGCGACCGCTGTACCGAGGCAGCACGGCGAGCGCGAGATCGAGCTCCTCGCGTTCGAGCTTCCCGCGGCGGACGAGATACTCGCCGAGGAGCTCGCTCGCGTTGCTCGAGGCGACGTGATGGAGCTTGCCGTTGACGAAGTACAGCTCCTTCTTGCCGGCACGGGACGCCGGCCCCGCCTTGTCGACGCTGCGGTTGCCCCACGATGCCGGCGCGACGTCGCCGTCGGCGCGCTCGACGAAGAGCACGCCCGTCTCGCTGTGAGCGAGGACGAGCATCAACGTCTCGAGCATCGTGCGCGAGCCGATCTGATCGCTGAGGTCCGGCGTGCCCGGACCTTGCAGCTGGCTCGTCGTCGCGCCCGGCGCGGGGAAGAAGCGCGCGAACTCCTCGATCTCCTCCGCTGCGCGGTAGCCGCGTCCGACGAAGTCGACGCGATCGGCGCGGTCGATCTGTCCCGTCGCGAGCGCTTCCATCAGCCGCGCGAAGGTCCACGGACCGAGCGTCGTCCCGTCCATCTTCAGCACACGCGACGGAAGGAGCTCGTACTCGGACGTCTTCGCCTCGGCGGGTGTCGCCTCCTCTTGCTCCAGATCGGTATCGTCGAGCAACACGGGCTCGGTCGAAGGCGGGGGCGCCGGCGGCGCGGACACCGCTTTGATCGCGGAGCTCGACGCGGTCGACGGCAGGCCCTCAGGCTTCCGGACGATGACCTTCGCTGCGCGCATCGCGACGCTGTCCCGCTGCGCGGGCAGCTTGTCCGATGAGCTCGCGGCCTTCACCCAGCGGACGCGTGCGGCGATCTCGCGCGCGGCGAGGCGCTTGTCGGCTTCGAACGGCGCGAGCGCCTTCGCGAACGACGTCGCGTTCTCGAAACGCTGCGCCGGGTTCCGCACGAGCGCGCGCTCCATGACCTCGAAGAGGCCCGGCGGAAGCCGCGGCTTGATCTCGGTGAGCGCGTCGATCTTGCAGTCGCGGATGGCGAGCAGGATCGCGAGCTGACCGCCCCCAGGGAAGAGCGGGCGGTTCAGGAGCATCTCGGCGAGCACCGTCGCGAGGCTGAAGAGGTCGGCGCGATGATCGCTCGTCTCGCCAGCGACCTGCTCGGGCGCGAGATACGCGAACTTGCCCTTGAGCACGTGGCCGGCCTCGCTGCGCAGCGTCGCGCGCGTCGTCGATCGCGCGATGCCGAAGTCGCCGAGCTTCACCGTGCCGTCCTTCGACAGGTAGATGTTCGACGGGCTCACGTCACGATGCACGATGCCGAGCGAGCCGCCCGTCGTCGGATCGGGCGCAGCGTGGACGCTCTCGAGCGCACGTAGCACCTCGCGCGCGACGTAGATGGCGACGCCGATCGGGAGGAACTCGCCTTCCTGACGGAGACGGCGGAGCAGCCGATACCCGTCGACCCCGTCGATGTACTCCATCGCGAGATAGGGCTCGCCGCGATCGTCCTTGCCCGCGTGGAAGACGGTGACGACGTTCTCGTGCGTGACGGACGCGTGGAGCCGAGCCTCGCGCTCGAACATCGTCCGCCCCTCCGCGTCCGCAGCGAAATGCGGAAGCAGCCGCTTCACCACGAGGCGATCGGGAAGGTTCGGCGACGGCGCGGCCGGGCGCGCGAGGTAGACCTCCGCCGTTCCGCCGACGGCGATACGCGCGTCGAGGAAGAAGGGGCCGAAACGATGCGAAGCCGTCACGTAACCCGAAATAGTAGCGATTCCGCCGTCGTATGTCACGATCGCTTCCGGGCCTAGCCCGAGTTCCAGTTTCCCGGTGATAAGCTGCGCGCCCGTGAAAATGTCGAGTGATTCTTGCGTGCGCGCGTGGCTCCGGCAGCAGGGGCAGGCGCTGGTCGTTCTCGTCTTCGCGCTCTTCGGGTGCCTCCTCGCCCTGTCTGCCTGTGAGGGGTGCCGCCCGTCGACCACGCCTGGCGATGCGACCAGCAGCGCGGCGGACACGCCGAGAGCTCGGCTTTACCTCGTGTCGGACCTCGCCGGCGCGCTCGAGCCGTGCGGTTGCGTCAAGGATCAGCTCGGCGGGATGGACCACTTCGGCGCGCTCGTCGCGGCGGAGAAGGGCAAGGCGGCGTACGCAACGCTCAGCGCGGGCCCGCTCTTCTTCATGGACATGGATGTTCCGACGGAGAAGAAGGCGCAGGAGGTCGCGAAGGCCGAGACGATCGCGGCGACGATGAAGACGCTCAAGCTCGGCGCCTTCACACCGTCGCGCAATGGCTTCGCCGCGGGCGAGAGCACGCTCGCGAAGCTGCGGGACGCGAGCGGCGGAGCGCTCGTCGCCGCGAACCTGCAAGCGCCGGAGCTCGCGCCCGCGAAGACGAAGATCCTCGACGTCGGCGGGCTCAAGATCGGCATCATCGGCGTCGCCGCGCCCGACAAGGCCGAGCGCGTCACGGGCACACTCGAGAACGTCACGTCCTCGCCGGCGATCCCCGCCGTGAAGGACGGCGTCGCCGCGCTGAAGAAGGAGGGCGTGAACGCGATCGTCGTGCTCGCCGCTGTGGGACGCGGTGAAGCGAAGCGGATCGCGGACGAAAACCCCGAGCTGCTCGCGATCCTCGTCGGCTCGACCGGCGCGAGCGGCGACTCGAACACGAAGGCGGCGCCGCCCGAGCAGATCGGCAACGTGCTCGTCGTCGAGACGGCGAACCATCTCCAGACGGTGGGCGTGCTCGATCTCCACGTCCGCGGCGACGTGCCGAAGGACAGCCTGGTGAAGTTCGCCGACGGCACCGGCATCGAGCGCATGCGCAAGCGCGAGGACCTCATGGCTCGAATCGACGAGCTCCGGAGCAAGATCGCGACGTGGGAGACCGACAAGAGCGTCGATCCGAAGGATGTCGCCGCGCGGAAGGCCGACGTCGCGAAGCTCGAGGCCGAGCGCGACGCCCTCGACAAGGCGCCTCCGCCCGCGACCGGAAGCTTCTACCGCTTCTCGATGCGCGAGATCCGCGATGGCCTCGGCGCCGACGACACCGTCAAGGGCCAGATGAATGCGTTCTACAAGAAGGTGAACGACGCCAACAAGGAAGCCTTCAAGGACAAGAAGCCGACCCCGGCGCCGAAGGGCGAGGCGAGCTACGTCGGCGTCGACACCTGCGAGAGCTGCCACGAGGACGCGAAGAAGGTCTGGGACGGCACAGGCCACGCGCACGCGTATGCGACGCTGGAAAAGCAGTTCAAGGAGGCTAACCTCGACTGCGTCGGCTGCCACGTCACGGGCTACGACAAGCCCGGCGGCAGCACGGTCACCCACGTCGCCGAGCTCAAGAACGTGCAGTGCGAGGTCTGTCACGGCCCGGGCTCGCTCCACGCGGCGAAGCCGGACAAGGTGAAGATCCCGATCGCGAAGCCGTCACCGGAATCGTGCGTCCAGTGCCATCACCCGCCGCACGTGCACACGTTCGACGCGAAGGCGAAGATGCCGGAGATCCTCGGCCCGGGTCATGGCAGGCCGCTTCCGAAGTGACAGCACGACGGGGACGTGCCTTGGTAGAAGACGTCCCATCGAGGGGACGAGGTTTCGAAGGCGGTGAGGCTCATCGGCACTCGTGCTCGTGCTCGTGCTCGTGCGCTGATGAGCGGCATCGGCCTCGTCCTCGCATCGTGGTCGAAGGCGGCCTACGCCGCGCCGTTCGAGCTCGTGTGGTCCGCCCCGGCGGGATGCCCCTCGCGCGACGACATCATGGAAGCGACGCGAGCCCGTCTCGGAGAGGCTCCCTCCGGGCCGACCTCGGAATTGCTCGTGGAAGGCACGGTCAGCGAGAGCAGCGACGGGTTCAGCGTCAAGCTCGTGATGAGCGACGCTTCTGGACGTCGCATCGGACAACGTCAGGTCCGAGTCGACAGCCACACGTGCAAGGAGGTCGAAGGTCCGACGTCGCTCGTGCTCGCGATGATGATCGCAGTCGCGCGGCCGGGCACCGAGGCGCCCGCGACGCCGGACGACCACGTCGAGACGCCGCCGGCCTCGACGGCGCCACCAGAGCGCGACGTCGCTCGACCGCCGGCCCCACGGCCGCGTCGACAGCCGACGCCTGCCCCGCCCCCGGCGCTTGGACGGCCGCATCGCCTGCTCATCGGCGCGGCCGCCGTCGCGACGCGCGGTGCGCTCCCCACGACAGCCGGCGGCTTCGCCGTTCGCGCGCTGTACTCGCCGCGCTCGATCGTGCTCTTCGGGCTCGAGGCGAGCGCCGAGACGAGCGGCTCGGTTCGTGCCGGCGCGGGAGAGGTCGGATTTGCGATGTACGGGGCGTCCGCACGCGTCGGGCTGTCCGTCCTCGGCACCTCGCGGTTCGAGCTCGTACCGACGCTCGGCGCAAGGCTCGCCCTCCTCCACAACACGCCGAAAGGCTTCCAGGCGGTCCATCAGCAGGTCCGGCCCACGGTCCTCGCGGGTCCTGGCGTCCTCGTACGCGTCGAGGTCGCGCGTTCGCTCTTCGTGGAGGCCTTCCCGGAGATCGAGGGCATCTTCCTTCGCGAGGGCTTCCGTATCCGCGACGAGGACAAGCTCTACCCTGTGCACCGCCCGAGCGCTCTCGAAGGTCGCCTGTCGGTGGGGGTCGGCTACGAGTTTCGCTGACTGAATCGTCCCCCGAAAAAAAGCGAGGGCGTCACGAAGGAAAAGTCGCGGGGGGCGTGCATTGATCCCAGCGTGGAGGCCTTGATCGTTCGTGATGTCGCCATGCGGGAAGCCGCGGGAGACGTGACGCGTGCGCCGATGACGATCGACGACCTCTTCTCGTCTTTTGCCGTATTCGTCTGGCGGACGTTGCGGCACTTCGGTGTTGCGAGCGCCGACCTCGAGGACCAGACGCAGGAGGTCTTCCTCATCGCCCACCGTCGCATCGGTCACTGGGACGGCCGACATCCCCGCGCCTGGCTCTTCGCCATCGCACGCCGCTCTGCGTCGGCGTATCGCCGGCGCAGTCATCGCCGTCACGAGGAGCCCGTCGCAACCCTGCCCGAGGAGGCTGATCCGTCAGACCCGTCCGTACGCGCAGAGATCGAGCTGCTCAATCGCGTCTTCCAGACGCTCGATGAAGACAAGCAGATCGTCTTCATCCTCCACGAGGTCGAAGGGATGTCGATGCGCGAGGTCGCAGAGGCGGTCCAGTGCCCCCTCAAGACCGCTTTCACCCGTTACTACGCAGCACGGCGCGAGCTCGCTCGCGCGCTCGGAGAGGCAACATGAAGACGGAGCATCCGGACACTCCGCGCGCCGGCGAGCAGGCTCCCGAAGGACTGCGCGCGTTCGTGCGCTCACGTCAGGTCGGCCCGAGCGACGTGGCTCTCGATCGAATGGCGAAGCGCCTCGCGACGGCCGGGGTACTCGGCAACACGCCCAAGCCGGCGAGCGACCGGCCTTCGGCGAACGGAAAGGTCGCCTACTACAAAGCGGGCCTTCTCGCAGCCGCCGTCGCGGGCGTGCTCGCGGTCTCTTGGGAGCGGGCGGAGAGACCATTCGCCGTGCCCCACGAACAGGCTCCTTCGATGACGGCGCAATCACCCGCACCGGAAGTCGTGTCACCGGTCGTCTCGCCGACGTCGGAGTCGCCCGTCGCGCAGGTGGCGCAGGTCGCCGTGGCGCCGGAGCCCGATCGGCCCGCGGCGGTGGTCTCGGTCGATCAGCTCCCGGCCGCGCCTCCCCTCGCGCGAGGTATCGGCTCCGCTCCTGCTGCTGCGAGCAGCACGAAGCCGCCGGCCGGCGCCGCCGAGGCGGCACCAGCTGCGACGGAGCTCGAGCTGGTTCAACGCGCGCGGGCAGCGCTCGCGTCCGATCCGAATCGCGCGCTCACGCTCACGAACGAGCACGCGGTCACGTACCCGAGGGGCGAGCTCGTGCAGGAGCGCGAGGTGATCGCCGTCGAGGCGCTTGCGCGGCTCGGGCGAAACGAGGAGGCCTCGCGACGCGCGCTTGCGTTCGTGCGCCGCTTCCCGGAGACGCCTTACGCCGCGCGCCTCGAGATGGCGATCGGGCGCCCTCTGCCCGAGCCGTCCGGCGCCGCTACCTCCGCCCCCGAAGCGAGCGCCCGCACGCTCTCGCCTGCGAACCCGTAAGCCTCTCTCCGAAGGAATGACCGAGATGCTTCGACCCATCGCGCGCTACGGCGCGCCATTCACTCTTTCCGCGTCCGTCGCGCTCGTCTGGCTCTTCGCCGGCTGCCGCGGGCCCGACGTCACCATCGCCGAGACGTACGACGCAGGATCGCCTCCGGCCTTCGTGGAGCCGGATGCCCCGGCCCCCACGCCGGAGCTCGCGCTCACGGAGTACTGCCCGCTGACGACCTGCCCGATGCCGTACACGACCTGCCAGACCTCGCAGTACCCGTGCGACGTCAACCTGATGACCGACCCGAACAACTGCGGGTTCTGCGGGTTCCAGTGCGGGAAGATGGGCAACGCCACGTTCGACTGCGTGAGCGGGAAGTGCACCCTCCGCTGCACGGAGCCGTACCAAATCCGCACGGGCGACTGCAATGGCATCGTCGACGATGACTGCGAGGTCACGTTCGGGACGAACGACAACTGCAACGGCTGCGGCGATCGGTGTCCCGATCCGAACAAGCCGTGCATCTACGACAAGGACACGCAGGTCGGCCGCTGCGGGTGTGAAGCAGGGTTTGCCTATTGCGGAATCGAGGGTGACAAACACAAGTGCGTCACCCTCGAGGACGACGACAAGAACTGTGGCGCCTGCGACAAGGCGTGCGACCCGAAGGATGGAGGCGCCGGAAGCGACGGAGGTGCGCCTCCGGACAATGCCTACTACGGCTGCCAAAATAGCGAGTGCGGACATCTAAAATGCAAGATGCCATATGCCAGTTGCGACGGGGACCTCTCGAACGGCTGTGAGACTTCACTCCTGAGCAACGAGCATTGCGGCGACTGCAACAACGCCTGCGCGCCCGGGCAGACATGCCGTGTGGACCCTCACTCCGGGCGGCCCGAGTGCATGTGCCCTCCGGGCCTGACCGCCTGCAAAAACCCAGGAGGCTCGTACGAATGCGTCAACCTGACGACCCAGCCCGATAACTGCGGCGCCTGCGGGAACAACTGCGCCCTTGTCGGCGCGGCCATGAATCAGGTCGGGACGTGTGTCTACGGCTACTGCATTCAAGAATGCAGGCAGGGCTGGGGTGATTGCAACGGAGACCCAAGCGACGGGTGCGAGGTGAACCTGAACTCCGACCAGCGCAACTGCGGAACGTGCGGGAACGCGTGCGACGTGCTCGCAGGGCAACCCTGCGTCGCCGGGCAGTGCGCCGTTCATCCGTGCAGCGAAGGCGAGGAGGAGGCGCGATGAAAGCCGCCCGTGCAATCGCGGCCCTGGGCGCACTGGGTGTGGGCGCCTTCTTCCTCGCGTGCGCGTCGGACGAAGACCCGACGCTCGCCGACCCCAACGACGAGAGCCGCGTACCCGGGCTCGACGGCGGAGCGGATGCCGACGCGAGTCAAAGCGAGGCCGGCCACGAGGACGAGCCGTGCCTGCCCGGCACTCTCTGCCCGTTCGGTCCTTTCGATCCGTCCACACCCGGCGGCGCGCTCGATCTCCGTACGCGCATCCACTTGATCCGCGGCCGCTCCGCGAGCGATGTGTGGGCGCTCGGCGCGCGCGGCGCGGTCGCGCACTTCGACGGAACGTCCTGGTCGCGCTCCGAGACCGGAGCCATGGAATCCTTTCGGGCCGTCTGGCTTCGCGAAACGAGCGAGATCGCGCTGGCGTCGCTCGACGTCATCTACTCGCGGAACGCCGGTCTCGACGGCCCCGACGGAGGCGTGCCCTCGGCAGGCGGCTGGCTCCGAACGAACCCGCCTGTTTTCCCGCCCGAGGTAGCCCGTTTCTCTTTCAACAAGGTCGTCAGCTCGGCCTGGGCCTCGCCGTCCGCCGAGTGGCTCTGGGGAACGACCCTCCTGTCCGACCCGGCCAAGGCGGGACCGGAGGACGACGGACTCTGGCGCGCGCGCATCGCGCCTGAGACTCATACGCTCGAGCTCGCCCCTGCCCTGCCGCGTGGCGCGTGCGAGCTGATGGGGTGTTCTCAGATGCTCGGCATCCACGGCAGCTCCGCCGACGATGTCTGGGCGGTGGGCGTCAGAGGCGCCGCCTTCCACATCACGGGTGCCCAGAGCACGACGCCGACCGTCACTGCGTTCGACAGCCAAACGTGGGCGGGGCTCGACGGTGTTTGGGCCGCCTCCGCGACGGACGTCTGGGCGGTGGGCGGCGCCGGAACGATCCGTCATTACACGGGCGACGCTGTCTCGCTCGACGTCGTCGACGGCGTACCGACCACCGAAGATCTGCATGGCGTCTGGGGTACGTCCTCTTCGGACGTGTGGGCGGTCGGCGATGCCGCGACCGTCCTCCATTACGACGGAGCGAGCTGGTCGCGCGTGGAGATCAGGGGCCTCGGTCCGCGCAAGCCAAACCTCTTCACCGTTTGGTCACCCGCTCCCGGTCATGTCTGGGTGGGCGGCGAAGGCGTGATTCTTTCCCTTGGAGGCAAGCCATGAGACGTCCACTCGCAGGCACCACGCTCCTCTCCGGCGCGCTCGGCGCGCTCGGCGTCGTCGCGGCGTGCGCCGCAACGGGCGCTCCGGATACGGCGCAAGAGCCGCCGGTCGATCCCGGCGATGGCGGCTCGATGGTGCTCGGGGACGCCGAGGCCCACCCGCGCGACGCGGCCGACGAGGGCTTTGGCGAACCGCCGGTGTGCACCCCGTCAGGCTGGTGCCGAACCGAGCTGCCCGCCAGCGACTTGGATCTCACCGACGTCTGGCCGGTCGGGGCCCGAGCCTTCGCGGCGGCCGGGCAGAGGTTCCTCGAATGGGACGTGGTGGGCGGCTGGAAGTTCATCGACAAGAAGATGGGATTTCCCAAATTGGCGGGCGCGGTCAATGTGTGGGCTCCTGACGAGGACGAGGTGTTCTTCGTGCTCCAGTACAACTCCGGACTCGTCGGCGGTAGGGCGCGCGGCGCCATCGCCATCGTGGTGCGAGGAACGCGACCGTCCCCACCGGAGACGACGTGGTCGTGGACCCGCTCGCAGATCGACTGCCAGGAGGACGGCACCGCCCTCAGGGCCAAACCCGCTCTATGGGGCGCGAGCCGCGACGAGGTTTACACGGCCATTTGCGGGAACGTGTATCGCCTGAACCGGAACGCACTCGTCGGCGATGGCGGTGTGAATGGCGAAGATGGGGGTGGCGATGGTGGCATCACGGCCCTTGATCGCTGGAAGCTCGAATACTCAGACGGCGACCCCAACCACTCGTGGCAGGCAGTGACGGGGACCGGGACCGGCGACGTGTGGTTTGTCGGTGCCCGCGCCATCGGACCCGACCAATGCGTCGTTCTGATCCGAAAGACCTCCGAGGGATATTCGACCGTCGTTGACGGAGTGCCGACGGCGGGTGAAGTCTGCGTGGCGAAGCCTGGTATCGCGATGATCCCGGGTCGGCTCCGTCAGGTCGATGCGCCGGCCAAGGATCGACTCGTCGGTGTTCGCACGCTCAGGCTCGGGTCGACATCTAGCGTCGACGACGACATGGTTCAGGTCGCCGCCGTCGGCAGCGAAGTCCAGCTCAAGAGCGCGAGCACTGCGAGCACCACGCACGGCTTGACGTCCGTGTGGGGGACCTCGCTGGACGACCTCTGGGTCCTCGCAGAGCGCTTGCCTAGTGGCGCGGGAAGCATCTTGCGCGCGACCTCCGTATGGGATGGCGCCGGCAAGTTCGAATTCTCGACACTCGCCATCAACGGCGCACCGAACCTGGAAAGATTGTTCCGAATCCGTGGAACGTCGAATCAAAACCTGTGGGCTGTCGGGAGAGACCGTGCGTACTTCAAATCGACTCCTTGAACGCTGCACGCCGGCTCTGCTCGTCCTCGCTTCGATCGTGGCGGCGGGCACCGGCGGAGCCAGTTGCTCGAGCGACGACGACGTCCTAGGCGGTCAGGAGATGGACGCCTCGGCCAGCGAGGACGTGACGCCCGCGATCGACAGCTCCGCGGATGCGGATGCAGGTGCGCCCCGCAGCCCGCTTCGCGATGCTGCCACGTCCGACGCAGCTCCAGAGCCAGTCGTCTGTGCGTCCTCACCTTGCGCGGTGTCACTCGTCACGACGGGCACCGATACGTTCTGCGTGCTGCTCGAGGACAAGACCGTTGTCTGCTGGGGAGCCAACAACCGGAGTATGGACCTCGGGCGCGGCCCGACCATGCGCGACGACAGCGCCGATCCAGCGCGCGTCGTGGGCCTGACCGACATCCGCTATCTCGACCGCGGCTGCGCGATCGATGGATCCGGCGCGACCTGGTGCTGGGGGACCGGCCCCTATCTTCGGTCGACGACGAGCGCATTCACCACCGAACCGCTTCCCGTGAAGCTGCCGATCGCGCCCGCGACCCGCGTGAGCATCGGCTTCTATCGGCATAGCACGGCGGAGCACAGTTACGCCGTAGGTTGCGCGACGGTGGAGGCTGGGCTGACTTGTTGGGGAACGAACGGGATGGGGCACCTCGGGCCGCGGGTGCTCGGGGTCAGCAGCACGGAGCCGCACGAGGCGCGTCCTATTGCACTGCCACCGGGCGCACCGATCCAGAGCATCATCCTCGGCGAGGCCGCCTTCGCAGTTCGTTCCGACGGGACCGTGCTGAGCTGGGGACAGAACCCGCCGCTCGCGCGCATTTCTTCGCTGTTCCCCGATCCGTACCCGAGGCCGATGATGCTGAACGGGGTCACGAGGCTCGAGGCCTTCCACGAGAACGCGTGCGCCGTAGCGCAGGGGATCGCGCACTGCTGGGGCGGTAATCCTAACGGCATCTACATCGACGGCATGATTCAGCCGATGAAGTTCGCGATCCCCAGGGCGATCGCAACGCCGGAGCCGGTCGTCGACATCGCCACGCACTCGTGGCTCGGCAACACAAAGGTCCTGCTGCATGGCTGCGCGGTGGGCGTCTCTGGCGCTCTCTATTGCTGGGGGGACAACCAATACGGCCAGGTCGGTGACGGCACACGCGAGTACGCGATGCAGCCCGTCAAGATCGGCTTACCGGGCCCCGTATCGCAAGTGAAGACAACCAAGTTCTCGACATGCGCGCTCCTCACGACGGGGAAGGTCCATTGTTGGGGCGACAACCGGTACGGCCAGCTCGGGAACGGCGAGATCCTGATCGGGAGCGCCGTTCCGCAGGAGGTGCTGCTGCCATGACTCGCTCCTCGAGCCTTTCCGTCACGACCGTGGCCACTGCGTTGGGGGCCGTGCTCGCGGTGAGCGCCGCGAGCCTTGCAGCTTGCAGCGCCCGCGAGGCGGGGTTCGACTCCTCGCAGGGCACCTTCGTCGAGGATGCCTCCACCGACGGACCGAGCTGTTACTTCCAATGTTCGCTCGACGGCCGGTCGGTCATCCAGACGTGTAGCGGCGAGGTCGTCGAAGCCTGCCCTCCCGAGCTCGCATGCGGAGCGGGCACGTGCCAGGAGCCGTGCGCCGCGGCCGCCGCCGATCGGAGCTCGAACGGCTGCGAGTTCTACCTCCAGCCGCCGCATTTCGCGAGGTGGTTCGACCAGAGCTGTTACGCGGCCTACGTCGTCAACACGTCCGCCGTGCCCGTCGAGGTGGGGCTAGAGCTCGACGGGCAGAAGCTCGATCTCTCGAAGGCGCTCTTCACGTTGAAGTCCGGCGGCGACTTCTCCTGGACGCCTCAGGTCGGCCCGATCGCGCCCGGAGAGAGCGCGGTCCTCTTCGTATCCGACGCGAAGCCCGGATCCATGTCATCGGCCGGTACCCACACGGCGTGTCCCGAACAGACCGTCCCCGCCACCTACGCCGATCCGCTGCCCGAGGGGACTGGCTTTGGATCGTCGTTTCACCTGACCACGAACGCGCCCGTGAGCCTGTCGGCGATCTTTCCGTATAGCGGAGCGGACAGCTTCATCGCGTCCGCGACCTTGCTCTTGCCGGTCGCGACCTGGGGCACGGAGCACATCATCGTCAACGCATGGGAGCAGCTGACCCACCCGCTTTCAAATAGCGACCGCGGCCCCGCGGCGCAGATCGTGGCGTCCGAAGACGACACCGAAATCACGATTGTTCCGAAGCGAGATATCCAAGACGGCATTGGATTCGTCGGCGCGCCCGCCAACGTGCCGGTGACTTACCGTCTCTCGAAGGGGCAACTCCTTCAGATCAACCAAGCGCAGGAGCTCTCTGGGAGCTTCGTCCGATCGAACAAGCCCACGAGCGTGTTCGGCGGTCACGAGTGCATGAACGTTCCCTCGATGAGGGAAGCATGTGACGCCGCGCTCCAGCAGCTTCCGCCCTTCCAGCAATGGGGATCGGAATACGTCGGCGTCGGCTACCGGCCGCGCCTCGGCAACGAGTTCGAACCCATGCCCTATCGCATCGTCGCCGCGCGCGACGGGACGCGGTTCGACTACGACCCCGCCGTGCCGCCGGGCGCTCCGCTCGAGATGTCGGCAGGCGAAGTGATCACGTTCTGGTCGGGCACGGGCCAGCCGTTCGTCGTCCGCAGCCAGGACGCCGAACACCCGTTCTACTTGGCCGCGTACATGTCGAGCGGCGGCAAGCTCCTAGCGACTACCGGAAACGCCACGGACTTCCTCAGCCCGCTCGACTTCGGCGGCAGGGGCGATCCCGAGTTCGTCAACGTCGTCCCGGCGAAGCAGTACCTCAACGCGTACAGCTTCTTCGCCGATCCGTCGTACCAGGAGACGGCCATCACGATCGTCCGCGCCAAGAGCGGCGACACCTTCAAGGACGTGTGGCTCGAGTGCGCCGGCAACCTCACCGACTGGAAGCAGGTCGGAACGCGCGGCGAATACGAGTTCACGCGCGTCGATCTCGCGCGCGACTTCGGTCCCGGGCAGTCCTTCGGCTCGAGCGTCTGCCAGAAGGGCCTCCAGCGCATGAAGAGCGAAGGCCCATTCACGGCAACGCTCTGGGGATGGTCCACCTACAGCAGCTACGCCTATCCGGGCGGACAGGCGCAGCGAAAGCTCGTCGACACTCCTCTCCTGCCCGTGCACTGACGCGCGCGGACGACACGGGACGTCGTAGTACGCGGGGTGGACGGTTCTCGGAGAGGCTCCCTCCGGGGCGACCTCAGACGTGCTCGTGGAGGGTACGGTCAGCGAGAGCAACGACGGGTTCAGCGTTCGTCGCCGGCGTCGGGATGGGCCGTGCGGAGGCGCCGGATTGTGATTCAGCGCGTGGTCGTCGTGCAGCCGAACCCCACGCTGAACTTCGTCGACGCGTCCCGCTTGACGGCGTCGCAGGCGCCGCCGCATAGGAGGATCTTCGACTTGTCCCCGCTGAACTGCCACCCGTTGGCTCCGTCCGTGCACGGATGCGAGGCGTCCTGCGGGATGACGACAGGCTCCCCGTTCGTCGGGGTTATCCGGACATTGATCTTCGCAGAGTCGAGCGAGCTGCCGGCCGGCGGGGCGGGCACGGCGACCTCGCAGGACACGGTGTCCATGACGACGCGCCCGATGTCCTCGACGATCGAGCCGAACGACGGGCGGCAGACGGAAAACCAACGGCCGTTCGTGAGTCGGGCCAATCGCTGATACTCCAAGCCTGGGCGGGCGGCCGTTGCGCAAGGAGTCGTGTCAGGATAGTCGTTAGTCCCGATGATGGGGAAGACCATATAGTTGCGTGACTCTGCGGTTCCGAAGAGTGGGTCTCCGCGACGCCGCAGCTCGACATCGAAATCGGTCGCCGACTCGTCGATCGTGTCGTCGTCGGTGATCGGCACGATGACTTTGAGCACGCCTGGACGCAGGAAATCGCGCCACGCGAGCCTCGGTGTCGGGTAGTCCAGCGTCCTCAGCAACAGCGCGAGCATGTCCGTCGATTCGATGTGTTGATCGACGGCACGAAAGATCGTGCCGTTCGACGAACAATTCGGCCCGCCGAGCGGCTCTGGAATGCAGACCTCCAACGGCATGCGTCCGACGTCGGCGACCATGACGACTCGGTAATCGAGCCCACTCGCGCCGAGAAGAGGCGGCAATGAATTGATGCTCGTCGTCAATGCGTCGATCTCCTCGAGCATGCTGGCCGATTGATCGATGCTCATGATGATGTCGACGGCACGTGTCGTCTCGGCATACGCCTCCACGCAGTCCGTGGGGGCTCCCGCGTCTTCCTTCGTCGGGTCCACGAGGTTCGGCGGATCCTTTCTGACGAATTCGATGCGTTCGCCGCTGCTGCACGCAGCGACCGTCATGGCGCAGGCGATGGCCCCAAAATGTTTCATCGAATAACCTCCGGTTCCGGATGCGGATCGCGGTCGACCGATCCGCGCCCGAGCTCACCGAACGCGTTCGAGCCCCAACATTCGACGTCCCCGTCGACGAGCAATGCACATGTCGAAGCGGTCGTCGTGGCGAACGAAACGACCTTGCGTGCGACCTGCGTCACCTCTACGGGATAAAGGGCGACAATCGTGGAATCTGGATCCCGACCGAGTGCCCCGGAGACGTTTGGTCCCCATCGGAAGAGCCGCCCTGTGCTCGTA
>JAEXCN010000220.1 GCA_023402175.1 Pseudomonadota bacterium
GCTTTGGCGACCGCAGCTGGACGTACGACGCGGTCGCCGAAAAGACGCGTCGAATGACCGGGCTCTTCGCCGAGGCGGGGATCCGCCGCGGAGAGCGCGTGCTCATCGTCCTTCCGGACGTGCCGCCGTTCGCGTGGACGTTCTTCGCGACGCTCGCGCGCGGCGCCGTCGTCGCGATGGGGAATCCGCAGGCTCCACAGGAGAACCTGCAGTACCTCGTCGGCTACACGCGTGCGACCGCGATCGTGACCGTACCGCAGGTCGCCGAGATGCTCCGTCCCCTCGTCGAAGCACACGACAGCGAGGTGCAGGCGATGTTCGTCGTCCCCGATGCGGCGACGGGGAGTGATCCCGAAGCTCGCATCACGGAGATGACCTTCGGCGGCAAGGTGAAGGAGCTCGCGCCCGCGCTCGATACGGCGCACCCGAGCGATCCCGTGAAGGTCCATCGCGACGAGCCAGCGATCTGGCTGTTCACGAGCGGCTCCACCGGTGAGCCGAAGGCGAACGTCCACACGCATCGCGACTTCGCGTTCAACACCGAGGTCTACGCGAAGAAGACCGTCGGGTATCAGCGCGACGACGTCACGATCAGCGTGCCGCGCCTCTTCTTCGGCTACGCAACGGGGACGAACCTCATGTTCCCGTTCGCCGTCGGCGCAACGGCGGCCCTCTTCAGCGAGCGCCCGACGCCGGAGAGCATCGTGAACGCGATCGCGATGTACCGCCCGACCGTCGTGACGAACGTGCCGACGATGCTCGGCAAGCTCCTCGAGCACGACGACGAGCTCACGAAGGCAGGCAAGCCGGGGCTCGATCTATCGAGCATCCGCTTCTCGCTCTCCGCGGGTGAAGCGCTTCCCGAGCCGCTGCTCCGTCGATGGCAGAGCCGTTTCGAGAGCGACGTCTACGACGGCATCGGCTCGGCGGAGATGTTCCACATCTACGCGTCGAACCGGCCCGGAGACATCAAGCCCGGATCGCTCGGCAAGGTGGTCGAAGGCTACGAGCTCCGCATTCTCCCCGAGGAGGCCGAAGGTGCGGGCGCGACGCCCTGCGCTCCCGGCGAGATCGGCGTCCTCTGGGTGAAGGGCGACAGCGTGAGCCAGGCCTACTGGCTCGATCGCGACAAGAGCTGGCGCACGTTCCACGGCCACTGGTGCCGGACAGGCGACCTCTTCAACATCGACGAAGAGGGCTATCTCTACTTCGCGGGGCGCGCGGACGATCTCTTGAAGGTCGGCGGACAATGGGTGGCGCCGCTCGAGGTCGAGGAGTGCCTCCTCGAGCACGCCGCGGTCGCGGCCGTCGCCGTGATCGGGATCGAGGAGGAAGGCCTCGTGAAGACGAAGGCGTTCGTCGTGCTCCGCGCCGGAAACGCGGGGACGCAGGAGCTCGCGACCACGCTCCAGGAGCACGTGCGGACGAATCTTGCGAAATACAAGTATCCGCGCGTGATCGAGTTCGTCGACGATCTGCCGAAGAACGATCGGGGCAAGGTCGACAAGAAGGCTCTCCGCGCCCGGAAGATCGGCGGTGCGCGCTGATGGTTGCCCGTCATCTCGCAGATCTGACGTACGAAGAGATCGCCGAGCTCGTGTCGGCAGGGCCGGCGGTCGCGATCGTGCCCGTAGGCAGTGTCGAGCCACATGGCCCGCACCTGCCGCTCCACACGGACACGACGATCAGCGAGACGTGCGCCGTTCGCGCCGTCGAGCAGCTCGAGACGCGCGGAGTGTGTGCGGTCGTCGCTCCGACGGTTCCGTATGGCGTGACCGAATACGCGCGCGGGTTCTCCGGCGCGATCGGTGTCCCCGCCGCCGCGCTCACGGCGATGCTGCGCGCGATCGCCGAGCGGCTCCTCGAGTGCGGATTCGCGCACGTCACGTTCGTGAACAACCACCTCGAGCCGGCGCACGATGCTGCCGTCCGTGCCGCGATCGAAGGGCTTGCCGAGGGGGCGGCCTCGGTCGCCTGCCCGCTGACGCGGCGCTGGGGGCGGACGCTCTCCGACGAGTTCAAACGTGGCGACTGCCACGCGGGTCGGTATGAGACGTCGCTCGTGCTCGCTGCGGGCAAGCCCGTACGCGCGATCGCCGAGCTGCCGAAGGTCGGCCTCAGCTTGAGCGAAGCGATCAAGGCGGGCAAAGCCACGTTCGCAGAGATCGGAATGGACCGCGCGTACACGGGCGCGCCGTCCGAGGCGACGCGCGAAGAAGGCGACGAGCTCTACGCGCGCCTCGTCACGATGGTCGTGACCGAGGTCGTCGAGGGCCTCGAGAAGCGCCGCTCGCCTTCGTGATCACTGCTCCGACAGCGCAGGGCTGACGCTGCCGCCCGGAGCCGGGCGCCGCTTCATCAGCGCGCTGTCGATCGACACGCGACCACCACCTTCGAGCAGGCAGACGATCGCGATCGCGATCGCGAGCAGGTGGTACTCGAAGCCTTCGCCGGCCTGCGCCCCGGTCCAGTTCATGAAGAAGCCGTTCGGAACGTGAACGATCGCGATCGCGCCCAGCATCACGGCGATGATCGCGAGCGCCCCGAGGCGCGTCAGGAAGCCGAAGATCAGCGCGACCGCGCCGAGGAGCTCCGCGGCGATCGCGAGGAACGCGAGCGGCCCGGGGATGCCCATCTGCGTGGTGAACGTGGTGTACGTCGCCGTGTAGCCATGGCCGCCGAACCAACCGGCGGTCTTCTGGAGCGCGTGGGGGAGGATGACGAGGCCGAGCGACAGCCGCGCAATCGCGGGCGCGGAGCGCGCGCTCGTGGAGACGAGCCGCTGGAAAAACGAACGGCTGGGCTCGGCGAGGTGCGCTCGCGCATGGCCGACCATGTCGTCGGTGTCGCCAGGGTGCCCCAGTGGGGTCGTCGTCGTGCTGCTCATGGTCGGATCTCCATCCTGCAGCCGTCCCGGCCGCTTGTCCGACCGCCGATCACGTACCGTGCCGATCCTTCGCAGCTGAGCCTTTACGGAAGGCGAGGAGGCGGGTTCCATGGAGGACGTGAGCGCACCGATCTTCGGTTTCAACGCGGCCCGTTCCTCGATCGTGGAGGAGGTCGTCCATCGCGTGACGGCGCAGACGAAGGATTCCCTGCTCGCTCTGAACGAGGCGGCGTACCTCGAGGCGAAGCGTCTCCAGAGCTCCGGCCATCCGGACCTCGCGGAGTGGCGCTCGCTCGCAGCGCAGCTCGGGCGGATGACCGACGGCGAGCTTCGGGACCGCCTGAAGTACTACGCGGAACACTACGCGTGGGACGTCGCGGGCAACTTCGACCGGCGCGTCTACAAGTTCGCCTCGCGGGTGACGGCGCCCTTGCTCGGCGCGCTCCTCTCGCCGCGCGCGACGCTGAAGAACCTCCCCGGCTCCTTCGATCTGACCGCCCTCGACGGGCGCATCCTCGTTCAGGGACCGCGGGAGCACATCCGGCGGCTCAGCGAGATCGGCACGATCGTCTTCGTACCGACGCACCTGTCGAACCTCGACTCCGTCGTCTTCGGCTTCGCGATCGAGCGCGCCGGCCTTCCTCCGGCCGTCTACGGCGCCGGCAAGAACCTCTTCACGAACCCCGTGCTGAGTTACTTCATGCACAACCTCGGCGCGTACCGCGTCGATCGGCGGCTCCGGCACACGCTCTACAAGGACGTGCTGAAGACGTACTCGTGTGTGCTCATCGAGCGCGGGTACCACTCGCTCTTCTTCCCGGGCGGGACGCGCTCGCGGTCGGGCGGTGTCGAGCGTCGCCTGAAGCTGGGGCTCGCCGGAACGGGGATCGAAGCGTTCGTTCGTTCGACCGTCCGCGGACGCAAGCAGCCCGTCTTCTTCGTGCCGGCGACGATCAACTACCTCCTCACGCTCGAGGCCGAGACGCTCATCGACGACTTCCTCCAGGAGGAAGGGAAGCACCGCTACATCATCGAGGACGACGAATCGACGCGCATCGGCCGGGTCGCCTCGTTCTCCAACAAGCTGCTCGGCCTCGATGGGGCTTGCGTCATTCGTTATTCGCGGCCGCTCGACTGCTTCGGCAACTACGTCGACGACGAAGGGATCAGCCACGATGCGCGCGGGCGTCCGGTCGACGCCGCGAGCTACGTCGTCGGTCGCAATGGCAAGCCGGCGCTCGATCCGGCGCGCGACGCCGAATACACGCGCGAGCTCGGCGAGCGCATCGTCGAGGCGTACAAGCGCGACACCGTCGTCATGCCGACGCACGCGGTCGCGGCGTGCGCTTTCGAGCGTCTGCGGCGCGCCGTCGGGAAGGCCGATCTCTTCACCGTCCTTCGCCATCGCGACGACGTCACCGTTCCGCGCGCCGAGCTCGCGGAGGACGTCGACGTGCTCGTCGATCGTCTGACGGCGATGGAGTCGCGCGGCGAGATCGTCATCTCACCCACGATGAAGGGAAAGCGCGGCGACACCATCGTGGACGACGCTCTGCGCGCGTTTGCCGGGTACCACACGGACGAAGTGCTCGCTCCGCGCGGGGCTGAGCTCGTCCTCCGGGACACGCGGCTCCTTTTCTACTACCAGAACCGGCTTGCGGCTCACGGCCTCGCTTTCGACGCGATCGCGCCGCCTGGAACCCGCCCGAGCCATGCCCGTGCCCGAATACCGCAGCCGGTGCCGAACATTACCGCAGCCGCCGAAGGGCCGAGGATCGGAGCTGTCCAGGTTGGCGCGGCACAGGCAAGTCGTTAGGTTCTCCCGTCTCTCACCGGCTCTCTTTTCCCAAAACGCTCCTGGCCCCTGGCCCGAAACACGGGTCTGGCGCGCCTCCCGGCCCGTGCGCTAAGGTGCGCCCCGCTTTTGCAGGGCCAATTTGCCCTCGTGTCCAGCCGTCATGACCGATCCCCAGACCACCAACCCGAACACTCCTCCCGGCGCCGACGCGGTGTCGCCGCAGGCATCAACCGATGCTGCGCCGGTCGAGGCTTCGCCCATCGTTTCTGATCCCACCGCGCAGCCGGTCTCATCGACCGATGCTCGAGCAGAGGCACCTGCCGACGCTAGAGCTGCGGACGCTGGCGCCGACGCGTCCGACGAAGATGGGGGCGACGTGGTTGAGGGCTATGGCGCCGAGGGTGCCGTGGCCGCCGAAGGGGGCGCCGCCGGCACCACGGCGGAAGGTGCGCCGAAGAAGCGTCGCCGCCGTCGCCGCAAGAAGAAGGGCGCACAGACCGCCGAAGGCCAGGCGCCTGCCGAGGGCGCAGCCGCCGGTGAAAACGGCGCTACCGCCACCGAGGGTGGCGAAGCACGGCCGCGCGAGCCGCGTCCCGCCAAGCCGAAGCGTGAGCGCGTCGAGCGCGAGCGTCCGGCGTTCAACGTCGGCGACGTCGTGTTCGGCAAGGTGATCGAGTTCACCGAGGACGCGCTCTTCGTCGACCTCTCCGGCAAGGCGAAGGCGATCTTCGATCTCCGCGAGCTCCTCATCACCGAGGACGACGTCGAGGAGTACACGAAGGCCGACAAGAAGGAGGCCGACGAGCTCGCGGCTGCGCGCGCGAGCGGCGCTCCTGTCGATTCGTCGCCGGACGCAGCTGCGGCTGCCGGCGTCGACGACGCGAACGCCGCCTCGGGCGAGACGCCCGCGGTCGATGCTTCGGCGAACGGCGAAGAGGCACCTGCCGCTCCGGCCGCCGAGGCCGATGCGGCCGCTTCTGCCGAGCCCGCCACCGTGGAGTCGGCTCCTGCCGACGCGACCAGCGAAGCTGCTCCCACGAACGGCGAGAACGGCGAGGAGAAGGCGGAGGAGAAGAATCCGCAGCTCCCGCGCGTCATCCTCGAGCCCGGCGCTTCGTTCGTCGGTCTCGTCCACAACGACGGCGGTCGCGGTGGTCTCGTGGTCCTCACGCACCACCCGAAGCGCGTCCAGAAGTCGAAGCCGGTCGTCGCCGAGGCGTCTCGCAACGGCTCGCTCATCTTCGGACTCGTGACCGGCACCATCAAGGGCGGCGTCGAGGTCGATGTCGACGGCCTGCGCGCGTTCGCGCCCGCATCGCACGTCGAGCTCCGGCCCGGCGGGGACCTCTCGCATCTCGTCGGCAAGCGGCTCCCGTTCGCCGTCACGCAATACGCGAAGCGTGGGCGCGACGTCGTCCTCTCGCGCCGCGCGATGCTCGAGACCGAGGCGAAGGAGAAGCGCGAGAAGGCGCTCGAGAACATCCAGATGGGCTCGGTCGTGGACGGCATCGTCCGCACGGTCGTCCCGTTCGGAGCCTTCGTCGACGTCGGCGGCGTCGAGGGTCTCGTCCCGCTCAGCGAGATGAGCCACAACCGCGCGGACCAGCCGAAGGACGTCTTCAAGGTCGGCGAGACCGTGAAGGTGAAGATCCTTCGCCTCGACGAGCGCGGGAAGCTCTGGCTCTCGCGCAAGGCGGCGATCGAAGATCCGTGGAACCAGGTCGCTCAGAAGTACGCGCAGGGCACGAAGCACACGGGCAAGGTCGCCCGCCTGCAGCCGTTCGGCGCGTTCATCGAGCTCGAGTCCGGCATCGACGGTCTCATCCACACGGCGGACCTCTCGGTGAAGCGCATCGAGCACCCCGAAGAGGTGGTGAAGGTCGGCGACGAGATCGACGTCGTCGTCGCGAGCGTCGACCCGCGGCAGCACCGCATCGCGCTGCACCCGGCACCGACGGGTGAAGCGGCGAACGAGGAGCCGCAGCGGATCGGCCTGCACAAGATGGTGAAGGTCGTCGTCGTGAACGTGGAGCAGGGCGGCCTCGTCGTCCGCGTCCTCGGCGCGACGGGCCGCAACGCCCGCGGCTTCATCAGCGCCGCCGCGACGGGGACCCCGCGCGGCACGGAGCTCAGGAAGCTGTTCCCGGTCGGCAAGCAGCTCGACGTCAAGATCACGGAGCACGATCCTCGCCGCGGCGAGCTGAAGCTCTCGATCAAGGCGCTCAACGAAGAGAACGAGCGCAACGCCTACCAGCAGTACCGCGCGCAGGTGAAGCGCGAGGCGAAGTTCGGCACGTTCGCCGACCTCCTCGCCAAGCGCAACATCACGCCGAACAAGTGACAGCGGGGCGGGGCCGGTCCTCCAGCCCTGATCGCTCACTCGCACGCCCGCGGACCTCGTGTCTGCGGGCGTCGGCCTATTTGGCGGGCGAGCCGACGTTCGGCTTCGTCGACGGAGGCGGCTCCGTCATCACCGTGTCGACGCGGATCCGGTTCCGGTACGTGCCTTCGGCATGGCCGACGGAGTGCCATCCGCGGCCGGGGCCCGTCTCGGCGAGCGTGAGGACGATGAGCGCGTCATTGTTTCCACGCGAGAGCAGCTGGATCGAATTCTGAGGGACGCCCCATCCCGCCGTCGGCGAAGGCTCGGTGCTCACCTGCGAGGCCCAGTCCTTGAACGTCAGCTTGCACGTGCCCGGGCTGCCGTCCTTGTGACGGATCTCGATCGTGAGCGGCTCGTCGCGGCCGAGACGAGCCTTCGCGAGCTCCACAAAGGGCCCTTTTTCCGCGTCGCTGGCCCGCACCACGTGGAGCGCCATGTCGGCGCCGAGATACGCGAGCTGCATCGGGCGGCCGGACGGATAGTCGGAAGGCTCGATCGGGAACGTCTGCGGCCCCGTCGGGCCGAACGCGACTGATGCTTCGAAAGGGACGTGGATCGTCGCGAACGTGTTCAGATGCGAGTACACGGGCTGCGGAAGCGTCGAGACGGCCTCGATGTCGAGCCCTTTCGCGTCCTTCGTCGCGACGACGGAGCTTTCTCCGTCATCCGTGTATCGTGCACGGAATCCGTTCTTCTCCTTCGCGAAGGCCTCGAACTTGCGCCGTGGGCCGAAGGCATCAGGTGGAGCGAGCACGGTCCACGTCGCGTCCGGCGAGCGGCTCTCGAACGTGAGCAGCGGCCGCACGCGGACGCGCTCTTTTCCGCACGGGAACGAGACCTGACCGCTCGCGGCGTCGTCCTTCGTTGGCTCGCCACGTACGTCGGCGAGGGTGCCGCCGGCGGGGCGAGTCGAGGGCGGCGGCGCCTTCTGCGCGAGGACCTCTACGAAGCCGAACGCAGCGCCGACGAGACCGGCAGCGAGGCTCGGCCACGTTCGGAGCTTCGTCGCCCACGCGAGCGTCGCGAGCGCGATCGCGATTGCGGTCGGACCCACAGAGCGTTCCACGCCGATGGACGCGGGGAAGAGGACGTTTCCGGTGACTATCGCGGCGAACCAACCACCGGCGACGGCTGCCGTGAGGAGCGAGACGAAGAGGCCCGAAGCTTGGAAGAAGACGAACCGGATCAGGCCGACGACGATGACGATCGCGGCCGTCGCAGGCAGCCACGTGTCGCTCCAGGAATGGATGTCGCTCGCCGCGAAACCTCGAGGCAGGAAGACGAGCGCGAGCGCGCACACTGCAGCATGGATCGTCAGGACGACGACGGCGCTGCCGAAGACGATCGACCGGATCCACGGCCGTCTCCAGCGGGACACCCGCGCTCGCGGCCTCTTCTTCTCCGTCGTGGACGCCAAACCGATCGCGCGGGTCAGAACTGGCCGACGACGCCGAGCGCGGCCCGATCCTTCTGGACATCGACCGACGGCGCGAGCGTGAACCATGGCTGCGGCCGGCGAGGACCGCGCGAGATCCCGTGATCGTCGACGCGCTCCTTCGTGTACGCGAATCCTCCCGCGTCGATCGCGACGCATGCGCCGACGCCGACGAGCCCGCCGATGACCGCGCCGTTGACGGCGCCGTTCGCGCCCCTGGCGAAGTGATCGAAGCTTCCGCTCCCGCCCGTGCCGCCGACGACGAGACCAGCAATCGCGCCGATACCCATGCTGACGAGCGGCATGAACAAGCGAATGCCGATGCTCCCGAACCCCGGACCGATGTTGCCGTGGACCATGTGGACGATGGGCGTGACGAACAGGAAGCCGAGATAGCCCGCCGTCGTGACACCGGCCGACCTCGATGCGATGCCGCCGATGAGCGTTCCAAACGAGATGCCGTCCGCGATGAGCGTTTGGTAGCCGTACCAAACCTTCTCGTATTGAGGCTGCTCGTACTTCGGCGGCGCAGGGGCAGGCGTTGGTGCCGGCGTGGTCGTGGCAGGCGCGGGCTGCGCAGGAAGCGGCGGCGGCACGACGACCGGCGACGGAGCGGGTTGCGGCGCCGGCGGCGCCGGGCAGCCGAATTCGCAGCGGATGGCCGTCTCGCGTGGGTTCTGCAGCTTCGCGATCTTGTTCTGCGCCTTCTGCACGCAGGGAAGGCTCTCGTACCCGGGCACGTCGATCC
>JAEXCN010000272.1 GCA_023402175.1 Pseudomonadota bacterium
ACGGAGGGACACCTGCCGGAAGGGCGTCCGTACCGCTCGATCCCGAGCGACGGCGGGAAGTGGAACCTCGTCCGCTGGCAGAACAACAGCGAGCACGGCAGCGACGACGGCGTCTACAAGTTCCCTGCGACCGTCCAGGAGATTGGAAAGATGCGCGTGCGCGAGGCCGCCGAGCAGGAGACGGGACAGTCGGTCGTCGTCTTCGACGATGCGACGATCACGATCCGCGTTCCGTGGACGCTCC
Organism: Pseudomonadota bacterium; assembly: GCA_023402175.1. Classification (GTDB taxonomy): domain Bacteria; phylum Myxococcota_A; class Polyangia; order Polyangiales; family Polyangiaceae; genus Labilithrix. The sequence continues at coordinate 245 of JAEXCN010000272.1, forward strand.
TCCAGGTCACTGATCCTTCGGAGCTGCGCGTCCTCGACGACGACCCGTCGACGAGGCCACGCGAGACGACGATCACGGAAGGCTTCCGGATCGCGGTCTCGCTCGATGACGAGCTCGTCGAGACGCCGCGCCTGCGATGGCCTGGCTGGGAGACCGTGCCGCCGTACAAGGAGGCAAAGAAGCTCGCCTACGCGATCTTCGCCGAGGGCCTCCGCGCCATTCCCGATCGCTGAAGGCCGGAGCGCGCTGACGCCACGCGCCCGGAGGCGCGGTGAGACGGACGCGCCCGGAGCAGTCCGGGCGCACCTCTCGTGCGGACTGTCTCGCTGTAGCCCTACAAACAGTCCGGGCCGAGGCAGTTCGAGACGACCGGAGCCTGCCCGCTCGCCATCGAGACGCTCGTCGTGCCGCCGTTTCGGATCGGACCCGTGCTGAAGCCGATCGGACCGCTGTTGAACGACGTGCTCGAGCCGATCGGACCCGTGCTGAAGCCCATCGGGCCGCTGTTGAACGACGTGCTCGAGCCAATCGGACCCGTGCTGAAGCCGACGGGGCCGGTGCCGGTGCTCGTGCTGAACCCGACGGGGCCGGTGTTGAACGAAGAACCGGTGCCGAGCGACGTCCCGATCGTCCCGGTCCCGGCGCCGGTGCCGAGCGCGGTGCCGAAGCCCGTCCCGAGCGCAGCCGTGCCGAAGTCCGCACCGGCGGCCGAGAACGCTGCCAGCGGCAGCGGGGCGCTCACCTCGCCGAGAGAGCCCTCGTCCGCAGTCGCCGCGTCGCCTGTCTCTGCCGCGCAGCCACCAAGGCCGAGCCCGAAGCCAAGGGCCATCAGGATCGCCGAGACCCGTTTCCAAGTGATGCAGGTAAACATGTCGAGTTACCTCCGTGCGACCGGGGCCTTCTGCACTCGGAGGACCACGAGCGCGCGTGTAGTGAATGGAGCCCGACCGTCGCGACCGGAGCGCCTGCGAGGTCCGAGCCCATACGCCAGGCGAGCCGATTTTTCGTGGCGCGCGGCGCGAGCTCGAACGAGGGCTGCGTGCTCGGCTCCTCCGCTTTTGTTCCCGCGCTCGACGAGACGACGTCGAAAACGCTGCCTGGCCGCGGAAGACGAGGTCACGTGCGGTAGAGGCGAATCACGCTCGCGTGCTGCGGTTCCGAGTGCTCGCGGTGCCACCGCTCCCTGGTCGCGAACCGCCGCGCACGAGTCCGTCTCTTCGCGTTCACGCCGTCGCGCGCGAGCTCGGCCCTCGGCGAGCGGTCGGTCGCCGCTCGTGCCGCCTCGATCACGCGATGGCGCGTGCTGCGATCACTCGGTCGCGCGCCCGTGTGCGGCGAGCAGCTTCTCGAGCCGCGATGGAGCTCGGCCTGCTCCGGCTCGTCAGTTGACCGACTTCTTGTCGAGCGTGAGCACCGGCCAGCCGTAGGTGCGGGCGAGGCGCTGCAGCTTGCTGTCCGGGTTCACGGCGGCCGGGTGACCGACGACGCTCAGCATCGGGACGTCCGAGTAGCTGTCCGAATACGCGAAGCACTCGTCGAGATCGTGCCCGTGCGCGCGCGCGTGCTCGCGGATGAGACGTGCCTTCTCGGGGCCAGCGACGACGGGACGGAGGAGGCGGCCGGTCGCGAAGCCGTCCTTGATCTCGAGCTTGTTCGCGATGACGTGCGTCGCGCCGAGGTGATCGGCGAGGCGCTTCATCAGGAAGTCGAGCGCACCGGAGACGAGCACGACATCGTGCCCCTCGTCCCGGCTTCGCGCGACGAGGTCACGCGCGTGCGGGTAGATCGCGCGCTTCAGCACCGTGTCGAACGCGTCGTCGGCGAGGATGTGAAGGCGGTCCTGCGAGATGCCCTCGTACGAGGTGAAGAGCGCCTCGTTGAACATCCGCCGGTCCTGCAGCTCCGCCCAGATGAACTGCGGGCTCCTGAACGCGGCGCGAGCGAGCTTCTGCAGGCTGCGCATCGGCGTGCGCTGGTGCATCAAGTAGAAGAGGGTCGGGTGCACGAGGTTCGTGCGTACGAGCGTCCCGTCGACGTCGAAATAGCTGGCTGCCACGGCATGCCCTAAGTGGCGCGGTATGTCCGTGGAGTCAAGCGGGGCGCGCGCCTCGTCCCGGCTACTCGCGTTCAGCCGCCGCGTCGGGGACGCGTCCGGGCAGGGGATTCCGGCCCTCGCGGCACGATCGTGGCGAGCCGCTGGACGGCGCCCGGAACGTCGGGCTCCGCGCCGAGGAGCCCTCGCAAGAGATCGCCGCGGCGCGCGATCCGCACCGGAACCGACTCGATCGTGAAGGCGCGTGGATCGAGGTCGGACGTCACTTCGTCCCACGTGAGCGGCGTCGAGACGGTCGCCCCGGGAACCGCACGGACGGAGTACGGCGCCACGATCGCGCGTGACGTCCCGGTCTGGCCGGTGTCGACGTAAACCTTGTCGCCGCGCTTCGTCACGAGTCGGTCCATCGTCGCGAGGTCCGGGTGACGCTCGACGAGCAGGCGCCCGAGCAGATCGGCGAGCGCACGGGCCGTGTCGAAGCTCTGGTTCGGGCCGAGCGGCACGAGGACGTGGAGCCCCGTCTGTCCGGACGTCTTCGGGAAGCCTGGCAGCCCGATCTCGTCGAGGAGCGACCGCAGCGTCTGCGCGAGCGTCACCGCATGGCGGAGCTCGGACTGCTTCACGTCGAAGTCGATCGTGAAGAAGTCCGCGCGCGACAGATCCGGTGCGCGGCTCGCGAGGACGTGCAGCGGAATGCACCCGAGGTTTGCGATGTAGACGAGCGTCGAGGGATCCTCGACGAGGAAGACGCGCTTCGTCGTCTTCGGAGGCGGAGGCGAGCCCGCGCGCGCTGCAGGCGAGCTCTCGCGCGCTGCGGGCGAGCTCGATCCGACGAAGCTCTCGTCGACGTCGCGGAGCGTGAGCGTCCGAACCCAGGCCGGCATGCCGACCGGGACGTTCCACTGGAAGAAGCTCTTGCCGTGGATACCGTCCGGATAGCGCACGAGGATGACGGGACGGTCGCGGAGATACGGGACGAGCACCTCGGCGATGCTCGCGTAGTAATCGACGAGGTCTCCCTTGGTGAACGCCCGCACCTTGGCCTTTGGTTCGGCCGGCCAGAAGACCTTCTCGCGGTTCGAGACCACGACCTGCCGGAGCGCGGTCCGTCGATCCTGCGCGCGATGATCGATCGCCGCGTGCGACTTCGGCGGGATGCCCGTCGAGAGCAGCGTCCAGGTGCCTGCGCCTTCCGTGTATGCGGAGCCCTTCGCCTTCGCGACCACGGCAGCGATGCCCAGCGACGCGCACGTCGTGAGGACGCGTGTCTCGTCGCCTTCGAGCGTCGTCGCCGAACGCAGGAAGCCGAGCGGCGGCAAGAGCCTGGACACGATCGCGCGCCTGTCCTCGAGCTTCAGTGGACGCGTGTCGAGGTCATCCAGTGCGAGCACGTCTTTCACGACGAGAACGACGGGCGTGCTCGTCACTGCCCGATGAGTGTCTCCCTTCGCGATGCGCGCGACGCGCTGCGCGAGAAGAGGCAGGTTGGGATGACCGGTTGCGTCGAACGCAACGAGCTCGCCGTCGAGTGAGAACTTCTCGACGGGCAGAGCGCGAAGCGCGCGCACCACATCGGGGTAGAAGGCCTCGATGCGCTCGGACGTTTCCCCTGTCCACGCGCGCAGCGCGACGACGTCACCGTCGCGCACGGCGAGCACGCGAGGTCCGTCGAGCTCCGCGTCGTAGATCGTGTTCGCCTTCGTCGCTGCGTCTGCGGGAGCGGTCGCTGCGATCGCCAGCGGACAGCTCTCTCGGGCGAGCAGCTCGGAGACGAGCGCCGCGTTCTTCTTCGCTCCGAGCGCGCGGGCGCACGCGACGTGCTGGCGCGCGATCGCTTCGCGCTGCTCGAGCTCTTCGACGGTCAGCCCGGAGAGGACGGACCTCGGCAGCTCGTCGATGATCTTTCGCGAAGGATCGGCGGCCTCGTCTTGCTTCTTGAAGAACAGCCATTCGTTCCCGGTCTCGCCCTTCGCGAGCTTCACGAAGGCCCAGCGCCCACGCAGCTTCATCCCTCGCAGCTCGACGTGCAGCTTGCCTTGCGCGAGCTCGACCTCGGCTGGCCCCTCGAGGTAAGCCACCGATCCGCGATCCCACGCGATCATCGGCCCCGCGCCGTACTGACCGTCCGGGATGACGTCCTCGAAGTCGAGGTACTCGATCGGATGATCCTCCGTGTTGACGGCGAGCGCCTTCTTCGCGGGATCGAGGCTCGGCCCGTGTGGAACTGCGAAGCTCAGGAGGACGCCGCCGACCTCGAGTCGAACGTCGTAATGGCGTCGCGTGGCGTCATGCAGATGGACGACGAACGCGCCGGACTCGGTCTGCGTTCCCTGCGTTCCCTGCGCTTCCTGGTCCGACGACCACAATGCGCTCCGGCGAACCGGCATCTCGTCGCCGAACGGTTCGTTCGTGACGCCGGGGGCGCGCTTGTCGCGGTACGTGCCGAGCTTCTTCGGATCCCGGGGCATCGAGATTTCGTTTTTGACGCCGTGCGCTCGGTGAGGCGCCGTGCGTCATGAGGACTGGAGTTCGTTCGCCGCTGCGTGCTGTCGGCTACAGCGGCCCGTGTAGAAATCGAGACGTTATGCAGTGAAGTGCGCACCGCGCTTCGCGGGCACGACGAAGTTTCCAACAACTTGGGCGAGACCCCAACCACCCGCGAGGAGGGGCATACGCTTTGCGTTCAGTGAGGATCGTCATGAGCTACCCACTGTCCGCAAAGTCTGAAGCCGCAACGCGTCGTCTTCCGGTCGCTCACAAGCGTGGAGGCGGATTGCGCGATGCGTCGAGCGAAGCGCGCGCTCGGGCCAATGCTGCAGCTCGCGCCAGCGAATCGCGACTGCAGGCTGCGGTCGTTCGTCCCGACAAGGGATCGGACCCGTACGCCGACGTTCCCTGCACCGACTGAGCGGCATCACGGCGGGGGTGCTTTCGGATCTCGTTCCCCACCGACGCGTGGGGCTTCGGCCCGGGTGACCACGAAGACGGTGTGTCCACCGGCCTGCGTCCTCTCGACGCTCGCGTTCGCTCGCACGAGCGACGCTTCCGCTTCCGCGAGGCTCTCGCGTGAGCGGCCAGGATCGAACACGTACGCGAAGACCGGCGCCGCATCGAACGCGCGTCGGTACGGCGGGTACCGATCTTCGTTCGCATTCGTCGGCACGACGACGACGCGTTCTCCGAAGAGGAACGTCAGTCGATACGACGCCCAGTAGTCGGCCTCGGCGTGCGTGATCCCGCGTGCGCGGAGCAGATCGAAGAGCGCGTAATCGTCGCGCAGCTCCGGCGTCTCGAGGACCGGCAGCGCCCCATGGACGAACGGTCCGTATCCGATCCATCCACAGAGCGCGGACGCAACGAGGTGCGGCGCCATCAGGATGGCGAAACGACGGCCACCGAGCAGCCGCGCAGCGGGCATCGACGCGAACGGCAGCATCGTCGTCAGCACCGCGAGGTAGCGCATCGAGAAGTGGTCCATGACCATGACCGATACGAGGAAGGCCGCGATCGCCACCGGATAGGTCATCGCGCCGACGAACCCGAGGCGCCGGATCGCGAGCGGGATCGACTTCGCCACGACGGCGCCGATTCCGAGGACGACGATCCCGGCGGCGACGATTGCTCCGGTGATCTGCACCGCCTGCACGGGGATGGGTGCGTCCCACGGTTGGTAGTCCATCACGTTGCGTGCAAAGTACACTTTGTAGCTGAGCGCCCACGGCAGGCACTCGCGCACGAGCAGATCCCAGTTGTGCTCGAGCACCGACATCGTGAGCCCCATCGGACCGCTCTTCGCGCCCGCGCTGCGGTGGATGAGCGTGAAGGGGACGAGACCGGCGAGCGTCGCGATCCCGAACGCGGGTACGCGATGGGACGGGCTGTCGAACGCGACGAGCGCCCCGTAGCCGAGGACGATCGGAGCGAGCACCATCGGATACGGGTCCGCCGATACGGCGAGGCCGTAGAGCAATCCGCCGAGCACGAGCCAGCGCTTCGCCTTCTGGCCGAAAGCCGCGCGATCGATCGCGCAGAGCGCCGCAACGGCGAGCGTGATCGAGAGCTGGCGCGGGGGATAGAGCGCGTACGTGTGGATCGAGCTCGGCGCAAAGACGAGAGGCAGCGAGAGAAGGAGCGCGGTCCACGGTTCGAAGCGGCGGCGGACCGTGGCGAACACGAGCCACGTTGCGATGACGTGGAGCGTGAGCGACGAGAGCATGAGCGCCAGCGGCGTCGCCCCGGCGATCGCGAAGAACCCTGCCGCGACGAAGGCGTCCGCGGACGTCTGGTATCCGCTTCCCCAGAGAAACGCCGAGTACTCTCCGCGAAGGACGTGGATCGCCTGCAGCCCCACGACCGCTGCATCGGAGTTCGTCGAGCGCGCGTTCAGCAGCGGGGGGAGCCGGAACGCGTACGAGAGAAGGACCAGGATGCTCGTCGCCGCGGCCGCGACCTGCCTCTCGCCGCGCGCAGTGTGCGGCCGAATGCCGACATCCACTTCGCTCGAGGGAAGAGATCCCGCCACGCGCGCGTACGATAGGTAAACCCGCTGCTGTGCGCCAGGCAGTCGGTTGGTACGATCGAAGGGATGAACTCGACACGCCGGAGCAGCGGAGTGGGGGCGGAGCTGCTTCCGCGTCCGGGGGACGTGATCTGCGGCAAGTATCGGATCGACGCCGTCGTCGGGGCCGGCGGCATGGGCGTCGTCCTCGGAGGCGTCGACATCTCGCTCGGACGTCCGGTCGCGATCAAGTTCCTCTCTCCCGAGAAGGCGACGCGCGAGGGGGCCGTCGCGCGGTTCCTCCGCGAAGCGCGCTCGGCAGCCGCCATCCAGGGCGAGCACGTCGTTCGCGTGTTCGAGGTGAGCACGCTTCCGAACGGCGCGCCGTTCATCGTGATGGAGCACCTTCGCGGCGCGGATCTCTCGCAGATCCTCCAGCAGCGCGGTGCGCTCCCGATCGAGGAGGCTTGCGACTACGTCCTCCAGGCGTGCGAGGCGCTCGGCGAAGCGCACGCACGCGGGATCGTCCATCGCGATCTCAAGCCCCAGAACCTGTTCCTCACGCAGCGGCCGGACGGATCGCCGTGCGTGAAGGTCCTCGACTTCGGGATCTCGAAGGTCGCCGTGGAGGACGGCGCGCCGAACCTCACGTCGACCGACACGATCATGGGGACGCCGCTCTACATGTCCCCGGAGCAGGTCCGCAGCCTCAAGAACGTCGACGCGCGCGCCGACATCTGGGCGCTCGGCGCGATTCTGTTCGAGCTCCTGACGATGTCGCCGATCTTCCATGCACCGAGCGCATCCGCGCTCTGCGCGATGATCGCGATGGATCCACCGACGCCGCTCCGGGCCCTGCGGCCACACGCACCGCCGGGGCTCGAGGCGGCGATCCTTCGCTGCTTGCACAAGGATCCGGCCGGGCGTTTCCAGGACATCGCCGCGCTCTCCGAGGCTCTTGCTCCGTTCGCGTCCGAGCGTGGTCGTCAGTCCGCGACGCGCATCTCTCGCGTCGTGCGGTCGGCGTCGGGGCAGGTCTCCGGCGGCTTGTTGCCGATCGTGGCGCATGCAGCCTCGCCGATGGCGTTCCACGCGCTGGAGATCGCGTCCACCGTCGGGTCGGGACCGATCACGGTCGACACGATACGCGGATCGCTCCCGCCGAGCACGCGGCCCGGCCCGATCTCGGGCGGCGGACCGACGTATCTGCCTCCGGGCGCGCCAGTGCCCACGACCCAGAGCAACTGGCACCAGATGCACGCGACCGGAACGGCCGCACAGAAGAACGGCAGCGGCGCGCTCATGGCGGTGCTCGGCGTCCTCACGGGGCTCGTGCTGCTCGGCGTCATCGGCAGTGGTGCCTGGTATTTCGTCCTCCGGAAGGACTCCACTGCAGCAGCGACGAGCGCGTCGATCGATTCTGGAACGGCCGGGGCGACGAACGTGACGCCGAGCGCGACGGCGACAGCGACGACGAGCGCGTCCGCGACGCCGACGTCGACGTCGAGCGTTTCGCCGCCCTCACCGAAGCCGACGTCCACGCCGACCGTGAAGAAGGACGGCGGAGCGCCTTCGCCGCCATCGAAGGACGGCGGCGCCCCCGCCCCGGCGCCGGACGACGACGCCGAACGGAACGCGGCGCTCGGCAGGGCCGCCGAGACCCAGTGCGCCAATCACCGCCAGCAGATGACGACGTTCGCACGCGACGAGGCCAGCCGCAAACGAGCGGCCACGCAGGCCAAGATGTTCATGTGCAGAGGTCTGTCGAGCTCGCGATGCGAACGTCAGGTGTGCCTGGAGGCGTGCCTCGTCCTCAACGATCAGCCGTGCATCCAGCAGATCAAGACCGTGATCGACCACGGGCCGGCGCCGAAATATTGAGCTCGTCCCCTTCGCTTCGCTGTTCGACAGCGCCGCGGCTCGCAGCCTCCCGGGCCGTGGAGCTCGAGGGTGCTCGGTCGACGACGATCGCTCCGGAAGCGGCGAAACAGGGACTTTCGACGGCGAGCACGAGCGGCGCCGGACGGCCGTGGCTGAGACAAAAGCCCCTCGAACGTGCTAGAAAGTCCGGCTTCTGGCAATGATCGACGACTCCCCCGCCTTCGAGCGCTTCGTGTCGCTCGCCAAACGAGAGCTGCAAGCGGACGACGTACGTCTGCTCGCGCTCGGCGAGGCGACGCCGGAGGCCGACAACGTCCTCGTCACTCGCCTCGCGGACGGGCGACACGTCGTCGCCACCTTCGCCGAAGTACCGAAGGATCGCGACGCGCTCGAGCGCCGCCTTGCGATGCTCGCGAATACGTTCTCGGACGCCCTCGCTTCACCGCCTTCGGAGAAGACGCGGGCGCGGCCGCCGGTCGCGACCTCGCTCCACGAAGAGCTGAAGGCGCTCGCCGCGCGCGCTCGTGCGATCGACGTCGTCGTCATCGACACGGATTCGCCGGTCGTGTGGGGCTGCGCCTCCGTGCCGGCGAAGCCGCGTGCGCGCAACGAGCTGCTGCTCCGCGAAGTGTCGGACCGCGAGCTCGCGTCGCGTGTCGACGATGACAGCGGGCCGCTGCAGGACATCAGCCCGCCGCCGCCGCGCGCCGAGGAGTCTTCGGCCGAGGCCGCGCCGCGGAAGCACGGGAGCACTCCGGCGCCGGCCGAGTCGGCGGCCGTGATCAGCGACGACGCGGACGACGAGCTCGAAGCCACGCGCCGTGCCGTCGCTGCAGTGCGACGGCTGCCCGCGCTCGACGGCTTGCACAAGGGCCGGCATCTCCGGCACGTCGAGCGAGAGGGGAGCTGCTATCTCGCGATCTCCTTCTCGGGCATCTACATTCTCTGCCTCGTATTCGACGGCGAGTTCGACGAGCTCCGCGCCGAGCGCGCGGCCACCGATGCGCTACCCCGCATCGAGCGGCTCGTGCTCGCGCTCCCGCCGCTCGATCCCGACCCTCCGCAGCCGATGGGAGGTGTCGTCGCGCTTCGTTCTCGCCGCCGGCGGTGAGCTTCGCGCGCGTTCACGCACGACGCCGAGCGCGTGCAGCTCGGGGGCTGCATCGCGATCCGTGAACGTGCGCGCCCGGCGCGGTGGAACGCATCGCTGAAGATGCGCGCTACCGGTGAGGCCTCTCCACCTTCAAGCAGAGATCGCTCGTCCGGCACGCCGCAAGACGCGCCACCGCCTCGATCGGGTTCGTGCAGCTCTCGCTGCGGATCGCGTCGAGGCATTCGTCGAGCTCCTTGCCGTCGATGCCGTTCGGACAGGCGCTCTCCTTCAGCTCCTCGTGCGTCTTCTCGCGCACCTCGCGGACGCAGACCTCGCCATTGGTGAAGTGCTTGTCCGGTCCGATGTTGCTGCACGACACCTCGCGCGCGCAGCGAGACGCGACGATGCGGTCGATCGCGGCTCCGTTCGCGACCCACGACGCCCCCGTCAGCGTCGTCGTGCCCGACTTGTCCTGCTCGTTCGGATCCCGTCGTTCCTCGCTGGACGTGGTGTGCTCGCCCGCGTGTCCACGGTCGCGGTGGCAACCTGCGAGGGCGGCGAGACAGGCGAAGGTGACGAGCGCGGACTTCATCGTTTTGCCTCCGCCTGGCCTCGTTGCAACGGCAGTGCCTCTCGCGAGCGCGAGCGTGGACCAAGCCGGGATTGCGCAGGGGAAAATGCGCTAGCGACGGGGCGAGCGCGCAGGAGCGGCGTTCACCACGGGAACCACTCGCGCGGCACCTTTTGCCACGCGGTGGGACGACGCGGATCGCCTTCCGGAAGCACGAGCGATCCGACGAAGTCCGCGTGCTCGTACACGCCGCCGATCGACTTCGCGATGCTGTCGAGATCGATGTCGCTGACGACGCCGTTGCTCGTCGCCTTGTAGAACTGGACGGTGATGCGGATCGGGAACTTCGGATCGCGCTCGAAGCGAAGGCCATGACCTTCGTTGAAGGGACCGAGGTTCGGTCCGTGGCCGAGGACGGCCTGCTCGACGTCGCTTCTCTCGGCAGGCGGGGCCGAAGGCGCTCGAGCGGCGGCCTTCGCAGGGGCAGTGGGCAGCGGCCCGCCTCCGGCCGTTGCGGGAGCGCCCGGCACCGCCCCGCCGAGCCGACCGAGGTTGTGGTGCTTCAGTGGGACCTGCACGAGGAACAGCATGTCGGCACCCTTCTGGAGCGCGCTCTTGTCGTCCTCGGTCTTTGGTCCTCCCTGCGCAGCGATGCGCTGCTCGACGTCGCTCTTGCGCTCGGCCGTGAACGCCGCGCGACTCGCGTTGTTGTTGAAGTAGAGCTCCTGGCCCCAACCCGCTGCGGTGACGTCCTCGCCCTTGTTCTCGATCACCTGCATGCTCGAGCCCTGTCGGGTGACGAGGATCGTCAGCACCGCCGGCGATCGGGGCGTGGACTGGTAGTTGAAGAGGACCGGGTTGAATTCTGCCTTGCCGCTCTTCGGGATCGGGAGGAACACGGCCTGAGCGCTCACGAGGAAGTGCGTGTCACGCGCCGCGAGCATGTTGCCGTCGCCGAGGATCGACTCGGGACGTGACGCGAACGCCTTCAGGTTCCGAAGGACGTCGGTGAGCGGCACGCTCTTCAAGCTCCCCGGCGACCGCTGCTCGTTTCCGATGCGCACGAAGAATCGATCCGCGGGGACGTCGCCCGTCTTGTCGGTGAAGTTCGGCTGGCGAATGACGGGCATGACCGACGACTGAAACTGACCGCCCTCGTCGCGACGCCGTACCTGCAGCGTGAGGTCGGAGATGTTCGGCCCGAGCGCCGAGCCCTGCGCGCGCCCGGTGTCCTCCCACGCGACGTTCACGATCGAGAGGTTCCGGCGCGCGACACGCTGGCGGAGATCGCCGTCGGAGACCATGTTCGTGACCTTCTCGATCACGCGCGCATACTCACGGCTGACGCTCGGGTCCTTGATGCCCCAGTCGGTCTCGTCGTTCGTCGGCCGCGCGCCGTCGGTCGCGATCGCCGCGTCGCCGTTCTGGCCCTGCGTCTGGACCTGCGCGTTCTGCGTCTGCGTGTTCTTTTCCGCCGGCTCCTTGATGACGATGACCCTCTCGCGAGGCCCACACGCAGCGGCAAGGGCGACGATGGAGGCGAGAACGAGAGCGCGCATGTTCGATCGGATCCTTTCTTCGGCTCGCGCGAGCTCGGACTCTCGAGGAGAGAGCCGGCGCGAGCTTCCTCTGGCTCGGTTCGAACGCACGTGACGCGTCGAGGATCTTTGCCTCGCGCAGAAAAGACGGCCGCTTCGCGATGCTCGTCCGACCGAACACTCCCCCTTGGCGCAACGCGCCGAAGCACGACGAGCTTACACAGGGGCCGCGTTTCGGCACGCCGGAACCGGCACGGTTAGCACCCGCGTTCTGACACGCACGGCATTTCCAGATGTGGGATACGCGATTTCGTGACCGTCGCTCCATCGACCGGGCGCTCTTCGGCGGCTTTCGGCACTTACCGTTCCATGCGTGAAAAAACGGGGCGCCCTCGCTCTTTTCCGCATTGACCAAGCACGATCCATCTCGTAGTGCGGACCCGTTCGCAGTGCATCCGTGTGCACCACGGATGCATCCTCGGTCCCGACATGACTTCTTCGCTCAAGGGCAAGACCCTCTTCATCACGGGCGCCAGCCGCGGCATCGGCAAGGCCATCGCGCTGCGAGCAGCTCGCGACGGTGCGAACGTCGTCATCGCGGCGAAGACGGCGGAGCCCCATCCGAAGCTCCAGGGAACGATCTACACGGCGAAGGACGAAATCGAAGCGGCGGGCGGCAAGGCGCTCGCGTGCATCGTCGACGTCCGCATGGAGGACCAGATTCGAGCGGCCGTCGACGAGGCCGTCCGGACGTTCGGCGGGATCGACATCCTCGTGAACAACGCGAGCGCGATCAGCCTGACGGGCACGCTCGAGACGCCGCTCAAGCGCTTCGATCTCATGCACGGGATCAACACGCGCGGGACGTTCGCGTGCTCGCAGGCGTGCATCCCGCACCTCGCGAAGGCCGAGAACCCGCACATCCTCAACATCTCGCCGCCGCTGAACATGGAGGCGCGATGGTTCGCGCCTCACGTCGCGTACACGATGGCGAAGTACGGGATGAGCCTCTGCGTGCTCGGCATGCACGAGGAGCTCAGGGACAAGCGGATCGCCGTCAACGCGCTCTGGCCGAGGACGGTCATCGCGACCGCGGCCGTAGAGAACCTCCTCGGCGGCGACATGGTCGTCCAGGGCAGCCGCAAGCCCGAGATCATGGGCGACGCCGCGTACGCCATCCTGACGAAGACAAGCACCGAGTACACCGGAAACTTCGCGATCGACGAGGATGTGCTCCGGCAGGCCGGTGTCACGGACTTCTCGAGCTACGCCGTCACGCCGGGGATGGCGGACTCGGAGCTCATCAAAGACTACTTCCTCTGACCTATCTTCGGCACTTGGCGCGGCCGTGCTGGCACGGCGACATTACTTCGCTAGTTTTTAGGCTTCGACGACGGAAGAGCGCGATATAGGGAGGATGCGACGTTCCATGAAACCAACGAGCAAAGAGGCAGGGGAGCGCCGAAAGGCAGAGCGACGCACATCCTCCCCGTCCGAGCGCCGGGCCGATGCAGGCCGCGCCGTCGCGGGTGAACGGCGCGTCGTCGAGAGCCGCGGCCTCGGCGCGGCCATGGTGGATGCGCTCGAAGACATCCTCCAGTGGGAACGCGCGAGCGAGCGCTCGATGAAGGTCGCCGAGAAGGCGAGCACGCCCAAGCTGCCGAACTGAGCAGCGTTCGTTCGAGGCAGTCGAGGGCGTACTAGCTACGGACGAACGGAGGCATCGGATGTCGTGGCGTCGTGCGCTCTGCGGGTGTTTGACCGGAGCGTGGTGCGTCGCCTTCGCCGCGTGCGCTCAGGGTCAGGACGGCATCGATCTCGGCGCTGCCGATGGAGCCGCCGACCCTGATGGCGGCGGCTCCGACGTCCGAGTCCCGCCGCGCGACAGCGGGGGAGGAGGACCGGATGACAGCTCGGCTCCGGATAAACCGAGCCCGGACGAGTGCCCGGCACCAGCAGGCTGTACCGGCAAGGTCGTCATCAACGAGCTGATGACGCGTGGCCCTGGTGGGGCGACCGACGAGTTCGTCGAGCTCTACAACCCCAACTCGTGCGCCGTTTCGCTTGGCGGCTGGAAGCTCGCCTACAAATCGAAGACGGGGACGGGCAATACGGTCCTGCACACGTTCGCCGTCGGGGACAGCGTCGCGGCGGGAGCGTTCCTCGTCCTCGGGACCTCGTCTTTCTCCGCGAAGAAGGACGCGACGATGAACAGCGGCATGGCGGATGAGGGCCAGGTCGGTCTCGTCGACGATGGCAACGTGGTCGTCGACGCGGTCGGCTATGGGGCGGCAACGACGGGCACGTACGTCGAGAAAACACCCGCGAGCGCGCCGCCATCGAACGGCTCGATCGGTCGCAAGTGCGGCGTCGATACGGACAAGAACAGCGCCGACTTCGCGGAGTACACACAGCACTCCGCCGGCGCGCCGAATCCTTGAAAGGCGCTCGCGCGGCGACCGAGTGATGTTGCTCGGACTTAGCGCCTCTTCGGCGTCCTGAGTTCACAACCGGCACCCTGCGGTCGCCGGTTTGGCCAGGACGACAAACGACGTCTGCTCGCGATCGACTACCGCGCGCTCTGAGCGCGGCGGCCCGTGACGGTCACTTCCCGCTTCCGCCCATGCACTTCGGCGAGGCGTTCGCTTCCGGGGTCGCTGCCCACTCCGCCGGGCTGCGGGACGTGATCGCGAGCGCGTGCACGCCGCCCTTCATCTCGTCGGCGAGCGCGCCGTAGACGAGCTGATGACGCTTCACGGGCGTCATCCCGTCGAAGCGCTCCGAGACGACCACGACCTTGAAGTGGGTCTCGGAGCCTTTCGGCACGTTGTGCATGTGGCTCTCGTTGATCACCTCGAGGTGCGAGGGATCGAGAGTCTCCTTCAGCTTGGCCTCGATACGCTGCTGGATGCTCACGGCGCTTTCATAGCACCGCCCAGCAGAGCCGTGGTCACCCCATCCACTCGATGGGATGGCAGAAGCTTCAGCCGCCGCCGCCGATGTACGTCTTCAGCTTGCGATGCTGCGACGGGAGGCGGAGCTTCCGCAGCGCCTTCGTCTCGATCTGGCGGATGCGCTCACGCGTCAGCGAGAAGCTCTCGCCGACCTCTTCGAGCGTGTGATCGCGCGGCTCGTCGATGCCGAAGCGCATGCGGAGGATCTTCTCCTCACGCGGCGTGAGCGTCTTCAGGAGCTGGCGCGTCTGATCGTTGAAGCGCATCTGCGCGTACGCCTCGTCCGGCGGCATCGCCGAGTCGTCGGGGATGAACTCGCCGACGTGCGACTCGCCGTCGTTGCCGACGGGCGTCTCGAGGCTGATCGGCTCGCGCGCGATCTTCATCACGGCGCGGACCTTCTCGACGGGGATGCCCGTCGACTCCGAGAGCTCCTCCGGCGTCGGCTCGCGGCCGTACTCCTGCAGGAGCGAGCGGCTCATGCGCGTGAGCTTCTGGAGCGACTCGTACATGTGCACGGGGACGCGGATCGTGCGGCCCTGGTCGGCGATCGCGCGCGAGATCGACTGGCGGACCCACCACGTCGCGTACGTCGAGAACTTGTAGCCGCGCTTGTAGTCGAACTTGTCGACCGCGCGCATGAGGCCGATGTTGCCCTCCTGGATCAGGTCGAGCAGCTGGAGGCCACGGTTGACGTGCTTCTTCGCGAGCGAGACCACGAGACGGAGGTTCGCCTCGACCAGCTCGGCCTTCGCGCGATCGGCGACGCGGCGCCCGGAGGCGATCGTCTCGAGCGTGTGCGCGGTCGACTTCTTCGCCGCGGGCATCTCGCGCTGGACGATGCGGAGCTTCTTCTCGACGCGCTCGATGACTCCGCGATCGAGGCGGAGCTCTTCGAGCACCGACACGATGCTGTCGCGCGTGAGCTCGTACTTGGTCTTCTTCGCGCTCGGCTTCGGCTTCGCCTTCGGCTCGGGCTTCTTGACCTTCGGCCCGTGGAGCTCCTTGAGCGGACGCTCGAGCAGGCGTGCGATCTTCAGCATCGTCGCCTCGTCGAACGCGTCCTCGTCGTCGACGTTACGGACGACGTCACGGACCTTGAGCCGGCCCTTGTAGAGGAGCCGACCGATGTGGTCGAGCTCGGCGGCGGCGAACGGCGATTCGACGATCGCCTCGATGATCTTGCGCTCGCCGTGCTCGATCCGTTGCGCGAGCACCACCTCCCCTTCGCGCGTCAAGAGGGCCACTTGGGCCATCTTGCGGAAGTACATGTCCACCGCTTCTTCGGCTTCGGCCGGCGGCGTCATGTTCGCGAGGGGAGCTTTGGAGAGGGTCTGGGGCTCGGACTTCTTCAAGGCTAATCGACTCCGCGTGGCCCTTTGGTCTCGCTCCTGTCCACGACCACGCTCGAGGACAGACCTTCGACTTCTCTAAGCAAGGCTCTCGTTGTCTCTATGCACGTTCGACGAGCGCGTTTGATCTGGCGAAAACCTGGAAGCGAGAATGCGCGGGCGGAGAACACACTCCGACCGCCCGTTCTTCCTTCGAACGTCCCCCGGGCGCAGAGAAGCGTTCCCGCTCATCCGCAACGACGACTTCTCGATTCCGCAAAGGCACGCCGAATCGCCCGATTTCGGCTGCCGTCATGAAGTCTGGCACGTCCCAAAGCATCGGGCCAAAGTCGGAGCTTTCCCTACAGCGAACCAAAGCCTCGGAAATTTGACGTTGCGGCGACGTGTCGCGGACGTTGTTCAAGAGTTTCCCTTGCTTCCGAGGGCGGAAGACTTACGTCGCGCGTTTCTGGTCTGCGAGCTCAGCCGCAGAAGAATTCCAGCCGCGAGGGCCGATTTTGCCCGCTCCTCGACCGTCAGCGGAGCGGTCGTGGCGTCTGCGAAAGCGCATCGGGGAGCCGAGCGAGGTACTCGCTGCGCGGGATCTCGATGCAGCCGAGCGACTCGAGGTGCGGGTTCGTGACCTGGACGTCGAAGAGTCGATAGCCCGATTCACGCAGCTTCGTGACGAGCGACGCAAACGCGATCTTCGAGGTGTCCGTGCGCGTGTGGAACATCGACTCGCCGGCGAAGAGACCGCCGATGGCGACGCCGTAGATCCCGCCAACGAGCTCGCGTCCGCGTTCGGTCTTCTCCCAGACTTCCACGCTGTGCGCCCACCCGAGCGCGTGCAGCTCCTCATAGCCGCGTTGGAGCTCGGGGATGATCCACGTCGCGTTCTTCCTCGTCTCGCCGCACATGTGCATGACGCCGGCGAAGTCCTGATCGACGGTCACCTCGTAGGGATGGATACGAAGCGTCCGGCGCAGGCTGCGTGACCAGTGCGGCGTCTCGTCGAGCGAGAAGATGCACCGCGGCTCGGGCGAGAACCAGAGCACGAGGGGAGCGCCGCGCTCGTCCTCCTCGTCACCATGCGGCCACGGAAAGATGCCGCTCCGATAGGCGAGCAGGAGCGTGCCCGCGGAGAAATCGCAGCCGACGGCGAGCACGCCGTGCGAGGGCGCGAGCAGCGGGTCCGGGAACCGTACCCGTGTCTTCGGCGGCTCGATCGGAGGATGAGGTACC
>JAEXCN010000169.1 GCA_023402175.1 Pseudomonadota bacterium
GTCGCGACCTGCGCCTCACGATCGCCATGGAGCTCGAGCAGTCCGTCGAGCGAGCCATGCGCGCGCACGCGGCAGGCGCGATCGTCGTCGTCGACGTGCGGACCGGCCGTCTCCTCGCCCTCTACTCGAAGCCCGATTTCGATCCGAACGATCTCGCGGGCGGGTCCGGCAAGGAGCGCATCCGCGAGGCGTTCAGCAAGCTCTACACCGACCCTCTCCGACCGATGCTCGACAAGACCACGTCGGGCGTCTTCCACCCGGGCTCGACGTTCAAGCCGTTCTCCGCGCTCGCTGCCCTCGAGGACAAGCTCATCTCGCCTTCGGAGAAGGAGCGCTGCGATGGGTACCTCTCCTTCGGCCGTCGCATCTTCCGCTGCGCGCACGTGCACGGGAAGGTCGACATGCGCGAGGCCATCGCCGAGTCGTGCAACATCTACTTCTTCAAGCTCGCCGAGTCGGTCGGTATGGACCGCATCGCGCGCATCGCGACCGAGTTCGGTCTCGGTCAGAAGACGGGCATCGGCGTGAACCCCGAAGCGGCAGGACGCATCCCGACGCGCTCGTGGTACGCGCTCCGGTACAAGGGTCAGTTCCGCATCGGCTTCACGCTCAACACGTCGATCGGTCAGGGCGCGACGACCGTCACTCCCGTGCAGCTCGCGCTCGCCTATGCCGCGCTCGCGAACGGCGGGACGGTGTACTCGCCGCAGCTCGTCCGTGCTGTCGAGACCAGCGACGGCGCCGTCGTGCAGGACTTCTCTCCCCGCGTGCGGCAGAAAGCGAAGATCGCGCCTGAGAACCTCGCGAAGGTCAACGAGGCGCTCTACGCCGTCGTGAACGAGGAGAAGGGCACGGCGTTCCCCGTTCGCGATCGCACCCTCGAGGTCGCAGGCAAGACGGGCACCGCGCAGACCGGCTACGTCAACCCGGGCAGCGATGATCCGAAGAAGGCCTGGTACCTTTCGCGCGACCACGCGTGGTTCGCGGCCTATTCACCGGCAAAGGCGCCCGAGATCGCCGTCGTCGTCCTCGTCGAGCACGGCGGATCCGGTCCGACCGTCGCGGCGCCGATCGCGATGCAGGTGATCAAGGAGTACCACCGCCTCGCGGCGGCTCGCGCGAGCAAGCTCGTCGCGGCCACGGCAGGGAAGAAGCCCGACGTGAAGGACAGCGCGAAGGAGAGCGCGGACAAGAAGCCCGCGCCGCTTCCGCGCGATCCGCCTCCGCCCGATCCGAACGGCCCCCCGCCGGATGATCCGGAGCCGAACGGCATCCCCGCGTGGCTGACGGATCCAAGGGACGAGCCATGAGGCTGCGTGGCGATCAGGCGCGCTTCTTCGGGATGCCGCGCGACAGCTTCGACTGGACGCTGTTCCTCACGGCGTCTGCGCTCGCCGTCATCGGCGTCATCAATCTGTACTCGGCGACGAGCGTGGCGAAGGCGGCGCTCTCGGACATCTACATCCAGCAGGTCTACTGGCTGGTGCTCGGCGGGATCCTCGGCGCGGTCGTCGCCGTCATCGACTACCGCCACTACGAGCGGCTCGGCTACGTCCTCTACGGCGTCGGAATCATCTTCCTGGTGCTCGTCTTCATCCTCGGAAAGGACATCCGAGGCAGCTCGCGCTGGATCGCGATCGGCAGCTTCGGTTTCCAGCCGAGCGAGTTCATGAAGCTGTTCTTGATCATCGCGCTGGCGAAGTACCTGCACGACGATCCACGCACAGAGGCGCGGGGGCTCAAGGAGCTCGTCGCCCCGGCGATCATCATGGCGATCCCGACGTTCCTGGTCCTGAAGCAGCCCGACCTCGGAACGGCCCTCATCCACTTGCTCATCTTCGTGACGATCTGCCTGCTCACGAGGATCCGCTGGCAGACCATCGTCGGCATCGTCGTCTCGACCGGCATCTTCCTGCCGCTCGCGTGGACGTACGTGATGAAGGACTACCAGAAGCAGCGCGTCCTGGTGTTCTTGAACCCGGAGGCGAACATCCTCGGCTCCGGCTGGCACGCGCACCACGCGCGCGTCGCGATCGGCGCCGGCGGTTGGAAGGGCCAGGGGTTCATGCAGGGCACGCAGAACCAGTTCCTGTTCTTGCCCGATCAGCACTCGGACTTCCCCTTCGCCGTGTTCGCGGAGGACTGGGGCTTCCTCGGGTGCTTCGTCCTCGTCTCGCTCTACGGCTTCCTCGTGCTCTGGGCGATCCGGATCGCGGCTACGGCGAAGGACCGCTTCGGCGCAGTGCTCGCGATCGGGGTCGGCGCGCTCATCTTCTGGCACGCGCTCTTCAACCTCGGCATGGTCACCGGTCTTCTTCCGGTCGTCGGCGTCACGCTCCCGCTGTTCTCCGCCGGTGGTTCGAGCGTGCTCACGATCATGCTCGGCATCGGGCTCCTCATGAACGTGTCGATGCGCCGTTACTGGGTCTCGCCTACGCGCACGACGAGTCTGCTCTCGCGCATGTGAGTCGACGCGCGTTCGAACGCGCGAAGGATCACCTGCACGCGATTGCATGTTCGAGAGCGGTCCGTCACGCCTCACGCGCCGTTGCTCGAGGAGGAGGAAAGACGGCGAAAGACCCGCGTGTGCGAGATGCACGACGAATGCTCCCGTCCGCCAGAATCCGGTTCGGACATGCGAAACCGAAGCGCTTTCGCGGCTCCAGACGAGCTTCGCTCCAGCCGCGCTCGATCGACGCGCCGGCCATGGATCGCGGAGGATCCGATGTGGGCCTAAGTGTTTGTCACCACTGAGTCTCTCGCCGACCCAACGTGCGCGAAGGGCGTTTTTCGGTTGGTAGTGTGCTTCGCATGCGTCGCACCGTTCTCAGCAGCATCACCGTCATGTCGCTCACGGCCCTCAGCATCGTCATCGGAGCCTGCGCCACGGCACCGGCCGATGACAGCTACGGCGACCTCGTGCAGGAGCAGAAGCCGACGGCGCCCGAGGAGCAGCCGCCGAGCGCGAAGCTCCCGCCGAAGACGCAGAGCACGGATGAGCCCGCCGACGCGGGTACGGACGCGCCGCCGAAGCAAGCGGCCGCCCCGAAGGACGCAGGCGCTCCTCCGCAGGACGCGAGCCCGCCGCCGCCGCCTCCGACCACCGGCGGCGACTGCGACGCGAACGATCCGATGTACTACTTCAAGTTCCTCATGAACCCGAACCCGGGCAGCTGCCCGTGCAGCGCGTCGGAGTGCTGCTACCTCACCCTCGGCTGCGTCGCGAAGTGACGGTCGCGCCTGCGCGGCGCTGATCGTTGCAAGGTGCAGCTTTGCCAAGCGCTCGCCTTGCCCGCACCACGCGGGCCGGCGAGCGCTTCGCATTTGGGGGCCAAGATCGTCGCGCAGCGCTCATCGCGCGAACATCGAGGCGCGGCCCGCCTTGTCGCTCACCGGGCCTTCCGTCAGCGCGCCTTGTTCCGCAAACCGTAAACGCTCTCCAAGCTTTGTCCCGAGACCTTCGGGAGGAGACAGCGGCTCGACCTGCCGACGACCTCACGGCTGTCCAGCTCGCACGCGCGCTTTTGTGACGACGAACACTGCCGCGTGATGCCGGCCGCTCTCCGTCCGAGTCCCGCAGCCGGCAAGGACGCTAGTGCCTGTGCGGAACAAACTCGCCGGATGAGAGGGAGGCTCAAATTTGCGAGCAAAACGCGAAAGCGTTTTGCGAGAGGCGACGAGGGTCCAGGTCGGAACCGAAGCAAGGCCCTCCCTCTCGGCTCCCTGTCTTCATGTCTCCCTGTTAATCTTCTTCTCGAAAGGGCTTCATCGCTGGGATGCGCCTTCGCGCGAGAGATGTTCACCCTGTCAATCTCGTGGACTGCGGAGCGTTCATCGCGCGTCCGATGCTGCGCTCGGACTGACGAGCTGCGACGGATGAGACCAAGGCTTGGCGGCTTGGCGTTGAATTTCTCTGAGAGAGCTCGGGGGCCCGGAGGTTCAGCCGCCGTCGCGATGCGTGTCGGCGTCGTCTGCGAAGTCGTCGGTGCCGTTGTCGTCCGACGCGGGCGGATTGTCCGTGCTCGAGCCGCCACTCGGCTCCGCCGTGGACGGCGACTTCTCGCCGGAGCCGGTACTCGTGCCTTCGGTCTGATCGGGAAGCGGCCCCGGACCGCCGGCGCACGCTGCGAGCGCCGTCGCGGACGCGACGACGGCCGCTCCGAGGAGCCCGAAGGCGCGCATCACTGAGCGCCGGGCGTGCCGCCCGCGCCCTGGAGGACCATCAGGTGGAACTTCGCGAACTCGCTCTGGCCGAGCGTGAAGAGCACCTCGGTCAGCAGACGGTACGGCGTGTTCGAGTCCGCGATGATGATCGCCTCGCTCGAGCTCGGGTCCTTGCCCGTCGCGAGACGGACCTGGCGATCGCGCTCACGCCAGCTCTGGAGGGCATTCGCGAGCGGCACGATGTAGAGGTCCGTCGGCCCGCTGCGCTTGTACTTCCCCTCGAGGCCGTGCGTGGCGTCGGCCGGGACCTGCGCGACGATGTTGTCGTCGACGATGATCGAGCTCTTCGAGATGAGGACGGCAACGCCTTCCTGCGATGCCTCCGTCGTCAGGACGCTCTTCGGCATCGTCAGGTCGCCCGACTGCGGGAGCGACGCCGACGACTGGCTCATGCTCTTGAGCAAGAAGACGAGGATGATCGTCATCATGTCGAGCATCGCCGTGATGTTGAGGAAGTCGATGTCGGCTTCCTTGCGATTCTTGTTGATCGCCTTCCGGAGCTCGCGCTTGTAGCGCGCCATGCTCGCGGGCTTCTGCGGCGCATGCGGCGCCTTCGCGGCGCCTGCAGGCGGCTGGTTCGGCGGCGGCTGGTTCATCTCGCGACTCCGAACGTGACCTCGGGGAACAGCTCTTCGCCGCCCTGGTCCTTGCGAACCGCATCCATCGCGCTGATGACGACCTGGTACGGGATCGGCGGGTTGGCGCTGATCGTCACGCCCATCTCGTCCTTGAACTCCGGCGCGGCGCCCTTGAGCTTCGCCGCGCACGCCTTGAGAGCGGCGTAGTCGTAGTCGCCTTCCTTCTTCGGGATGGCGACGCCGGGCCCGGTGTCGTTGCAGCCGGGCGCGACGTTGCCGCCGCGCGCCTTCAGGCTGAATCCATCCGGGACGACGAGGATCGTGAGACCGAGCGTCGGCGTCGTCGGTGCTCGCGCACCGCTACCCGCGCGCGGCGGGTAGGTGTCGATCGTCGCCGTGAACGTGACGCTGATCGTCGCGAGCACGAACATCAGCACGTTCGTGATGATGTCGAGGAACGGAACGATGTTGAGCTCGCCGCCCGCTTCGTCCGGAGAATGCTCCTTCGGCGCGGAGAGCCGACGGATCTTGCTCCGCTGCGCAGCGCTGAGTTTCTCGGTCGCCATCTAAGACGCTCCCTCCTCGCAGACCGAGGCTCAGTAACCGCCGGGACGCGTCTGGATCGTGAGGAGGTTGAAGACACGCTCCTGCGTCGCGTCGAGATCGTGCTGGATCGTCTTGGCGCGCTGGTGAAGAAGGAGGTGCGCGATCATGCAGACGACGGCGATGCCGAGGCCCATCGCCGTGTTGTACATGGCCTCCGCGATACCGTTCGCGAGGATGCGCTGGCGGTCGGCGGCGGAGAGGCCGGGAGCCGAAACGGCGCCGAACGTGTGAATGAGGCCGAGGACCGTTCCGAGGAGGCCGACGAGCGTTGCGATGTTCGCGAGCGACCAGAGCGATCCGATCCGCTTCTCGACGGCCGGCTTCAGCTCGCCGATCTTCTCGCTCATCGCGGCGTCGATCTCGTCCGGACCCTTGTTCGCGTGCGTGAGGCCCGCCTTGACGAGCTGCAGCGTCGGGTAATCGCCGGCGTCACAGAGCTTGATCGCGCGATCGATGTTGCCCGCGGTCACGAGCTTCTTGATCTGGGCGAAGAACTCCTTCGAGTTCACCCGGTACTTCCCGAGCTGGAACGCCGTGCGCTCGACGATGAGCGCGATGACGACGGCACTCACGACGAGGTTGATCGAGAGGAACGTGGGGTTCTCTTTGAACGCCCCCATGAACCCGATCTCGCCGGAACCACCACCCGCGGCTGCCGCCGGAGCTGCATCACTCAGGCTGCTCAGAAGAGCCACGAACATCCCCGATGCTCCTTTCTAATCCTCTGCAAACTGCCGCGTCGCTCTCGAACGATCGATCTCGACGTCTCTTCTTCATCAGGCTCACGGCGTCGGTGAAGGCGACGATCTGCTGCTAATTTCGTCGCGTTTTGCGCACGTAGCCGGAAGGTCTCGGCCACGATACCTGGGTCTTTCGAGCGAAGTCAACGAGGCCACACCGCAGCAAGGGCACGCCGTCAGCGGCCCACACGAGGCGCCAAGGCAGCCTGCTCCTCCTCATTTATTGTGGCTCTGGCGTGAGCGCGGGACGTTCTCCGCGCGAGCGCTCGACGAGCTGATCCGGAGCGGGAACTTCGTCCCCGCGAAGTGTTCACGGATCGGCGCCGAGATGCTTCCATCCCTCAGCGGAGGGCGCTCCAGATTGGCGCCAGAATCTGGAATGTACGGATTACAGTGACGCCGTAGCATTGCGCAACCACGCGACACTGCGAAACTTTACCCCTGTAGAAAGATGGCAAGCGGTCCCAAACTCTATTGACGGACCGCGGTCTGTACCGTCAGACTTCACGTCGTCGATGGGTGGAAACCGCTGACGACGGAAGCGCCTCTCGAAGGTTCGAGCAGGCGCAGACGTCGAGAGCACACGGCGGCACATCTGCGGCATCACCCCCATCGAGGAGCACCGAGCACTCAAGCAACGCAGTACCGAAGGAGGCTTGCGTGATTCGCGTGCGAGACGATATCGTCCGCGCGCCAATCGATGGAGCTCACGAGAACGATACGTCGCCTCGCGAGCCCCTGAGATGAGACGGGACGAGACGGAGACTTCCTCGCTTCACCGCGAGAAGTAACAAGGGCCAAAACTTCACCTCGCCTCGAGCGAGGCGAGACACTGACGAAGACCTTTCCGAGCGAGCGTAGGAAGCGAGCGAGGAAACGAGGCGGGCGCGACCCCCCTAGAGAAGGACGGAGCAACATGGCTGGTCTGTGGAAGGCATACAAAGAGGGCGGCGTGGTGATGATGAGCATCATCCTGGTGTGGTCGATCTTCACGATCGGCATCATCATCGAGCGCGCGCTCTATCTGTACGGCTCGTCGATCAACAAGGACGTGTTCCTCGCCACGATGCAGAAGTGCATCCTCGCAGGTGACGTCGCGAAGGCCGTGAAGATGTGCTCGGCCGCGAACGCGCCGCTCGCGCGCATCGTCCAGGCGGGCCTCGTGAAGGTGAACCGCCCCGACGAAGAGGTGCAGGCCGCGATGGACGAGGCCGCTCTCCGCGAGATCCCGAAGATCTCCAAGCGCACGGGCTTCCTCGCGCTCCTCGCGAACCTCGCGATGCTCTCCGGTCTCCTCGGAACGGTCACCGGCCTCATCACCTCCTTCGGCGCGGTCTCTGGTGAGAGCGTCGACCCGGCCCAGAAGGCGCGCATCCTCGCGGAAGGTATCTCCGAGGCGATGCACTGCACCTGGTTCGGCCTCTTCGTGGCCATCATCGGCCTCGTCGGCTTCGCCGTCCTCAACGGCAAGACCCAGTCGCTCGAGGACGACATCAACGAGGCGAGCGTCCAGGTGCTCAACCTCGTCGTCACCAACCGCCAGAAGGTCAACCTCTCTGCGGTTGCTGCCTGACCGGACACTTCGTCTCAACAACAGCCATGACGCGGGGACCGCGGAACTGCCGCGGCCCCGCCCTGTTCGATTCGTGGAGTGACCAATGGGTGGAGTAGACGTCGGCGGTGGCGGTGGCGGACGACGGGAGACGAACTCGGAGATCAACATGATCCCGTTCATCGACCTGTTGATGGTCACGATCTCCTTCCTCCTCATCACGGCCGTGTGGTCGCAGATGGCGCGGCTCAACGCCGATGCCCAGGTGCCCGGCCCGCCGCGTGAAGTGGAGCCGGACAAGGTCGAACCGGAGAAGCAGCTCCATGTCGAGATGCGTTCGCCCGACAAGTTCGTCCTGATCTGGAAGCAGTCCGGAACGGTGATCAGCACCGTCGACGTGCCCCGGAAGGACAACATGGTCGTGAAGGACGGGAAGAAGGCGATCCGCTTCCCCGAGCTCGCGGCGAAGATCGAGTCCGAGTGGAAGGCGGCCGGCTCGCACCGTGACGCGTCGGACAAGAAGTTCGACCAGGCCATCCTCCACACCGACAACGAGACGCCGTACGTCTATCTGATCGGCGTCATCGACGCGATCTACCAGCCGCACCGGCCCATCAACGTCGCGGGCAAGGCCGAGCAGGTCCCTGCGTTCAACGTCACCTTCGCGGTCAACTGAGGTAGCAGCCATGACGATTCAACAACCTGGCCGCCGGCTCCTCCACGCGATTCCGCTCAAGTTCGTCCAGAAGAAGGTCGCGGGCGGCGGTCACCGGGCGACGAACGCGAGCCTGAACCTGACGCCGATGATCGACTTCCTCATCGTCACCGTCGTCTTCCTCCTCATCACGTTCAGCGCCTCGGGCGAGACCGCGCTGCCGAGGGGGATCAAGCTCCCCGACGCCGAGAACACGCTCGACATGATCGACGCGCCCATGGTCGGCATCACGGGCAGCATCATCCTCGTCGACGGCAACCCTGCAGGGAACACGCGCGCGATCGAGGACAGCAAGCGCCTTCAGCGCATCGACGAGCTGTTCAACATGCTCAAGTCGAAGCGCGAGGTCTGGAAGCAGCTCCACCCGAACAAGGACTTCCCGGGTGTCGTGGTGCTCCAGATCGACCAGGACGTGCAGGCCATCGTCGTGAAGAGCGTCTTCCAGACGGCCGCGTTCGCGGGCTACCCGAACGTGAGCTTCATGGTGAACGGCCTCCCGAAGACGGGCACGGGCGGCTGAGAGCCCTCCGTCACGTCTGGCCCCATTGCTGGGGCACGTCGCGAAAGAGCTCGCGTTCCTCTGCGGTACGCGAGCTCTTTTCCTTTAACGGCGATCGACTATCGAGTGCGGTTCGCGTTCCACACGCCGTCTCATCCTTCTCGATCCGGAGATCCACTTGAGCGAACACGAAAGCTCCAGCGACAAGCCGCGCGACCTCGGTCTGAAGGCCATCCGCGACGCCCGAATCGGGCGAGGCGCGGCCAGGCACGGCCGCATCAGCAGCAAGGTCTGGCTCGTGGGGATCAGCGCCGTGATCTCGGTCGTCGCTGTCGCGTGGCTCTTCCGTGAACGTTCACTGGGGAACCAGAAGGAAGAGCTCCTCTCGAAACAGCGCGCCGCGCTCACGACCGTCGGCGCCGAGTGGTTCCCGCTCCGCGACACGATGGAAAAGACGACCATCGAGGCCGCTGGCCCGTACAAGGGGGACTTCGTCGATCCCGAGACGACCAAGTGGGATTTCCGGAGCGCGCCGGGCATCTACCTCCGGATGCGCGTGGAGGATGCGAAGGACGCCGCGCTCATCCGCAAGAAGGCCGAAGAGTCCAAACGGGACTCGTTCATCGGCTGCCTCTTCCGTGAGAACAATCCAACGGCGGCGGCAAAGGCGCGCGGTGACGCCGATGCAGGCTCGGGCTGGAACGATCAGCCGTGGAACCTCCAGCTCGCGTACTACGCCACGCGCGTCCTCACGGACGAGTGGGTGACCGAGGTCAAGGACGCCGAGGACGAGATCCACCTCCGCGTCTTCGTCCAGCAGTACGAGAAGGCGAAGAACGAAGAGATCCCGCTCGCGGTCGACATCATCAAGAAGGCGCAGTTCTTCATGCTCGTCCTCGACGAGGACGTCCCGGAGGCACAGGCACTGACGCCCGATGCGGGCCGGAACGCAGGAAAGATCACCGAGAAGGAGCTGCAGCAGGTCCCCCACCCCACGCGCATCCATCTCATCGATCTGCGGAAGAACAAGGAGATGGTGCGGCTGCGGCTCGAGTCGGAGGCCGACTTCCGGTTCGCAGGCGAGGGGCGCGTGCGCGATCCCGACACGCTCGCTGCGATGAAGCGCCAGGTGAACAACTGCGCTCTCGCGCACGATGTCTGGGCCGCGATCAACCCGAGGGCCGAGACGGACGCGGCCGATGCGGGGGCGCCGCGCGCGTCGAAGTAGCGCGCTCCATCGCATGTCCAGGGGCGCGGCGGCCCCACTTCTTGACGACGCGCGCCGCGATGCCGAGCGCGCCCCGATCGAACGAGCGAACGTGATCGCGGAACGGCGCGAACGCCGGGTCGGCTTCGAGCCGCTCGCGGATGGCGCGCTCTGGCAGATCCTCGGCGAGCAAGACGAGGAGCGCCGACTGGAAGCGCGCGAGCGTCGCCTCGTTCGCGTCTGGAAGAACGGCGCTCGACGAGACGTGGGCTCTCTGCGCGATCGCAGCCGGCCGAGCATGATCGACGCGCGCCTTGATCCGGCGAAAGTCGCGCCGGAAGTCCTCGGCGTCTTCGGTGCTCCGGATCGTTCCACCGAGCCGCTCGAACACGACCGCGCGCACCTCGGGGAACCGGGCGAGCGCCTGCTCGAGCAAGTCGAGCACCGCCTGCGGGACGCCGTGATCGTGGGTATCACAGCGAACCTTCTGCTCGACGTCCGACGGCCACGCGGGGAGCGCGCTGCCGCCGGAGACATGGATCTCGCGAACGCGGGACGCGGGGAACGTGGCGAGGAGCGCTTCGGGTGAGATGCCGAAGTTCTCGCTCTGGCAGTAGAGATTGTGGACGTCGAGGACGATGAAGTCGTCGTCGCCCGTGAGCACCTCGTCGAGGCACGCTCCGTGGGCGAGCGCTTCGTCGCGGTTCCACGCGAGCGCGAGGTTCTCGAGCCCGAGCGCCGCTCTTCCGTGCCGGCCGAGGACGGTTCGCATGCGGTCGAGCCGATCACGGCCGGTGCGGAGCGAAGCCGTGACACGTGGGACCGGAAGCGGCGCGCCGCGAACGAACGGCGCCGCCGTCATGAAACCGTAGTGCTCCGAGACATGGGCGTAGGGTCGGCGTGCAAGCTCTGCATCGAGGGCTTCGAGCCACCTCGCTTGGCGGTTCTCCCAGCGCGCCGAGAACGGTGAGTAGTGAACACCATGGCCGAGGAGACGCCCTTCGCTCGCGTAGAAGTCGAGGAGCGCCTCGGCCCATTCGGGCATCGGGCGGACGCCGGTATCGAACGACCACTCGAGCACGTCGACGACGCCCTCCGCGAGGAGCGGAGCCGCCGCCTCGCGGAAGTCGTCTTCGAGCATGAGCGAGAGTCCCGTCCACGGGATCATGCAAGAGCCCTCCGGAGCCGCTTCGCGCGGCCGGCTCACCCGAGGCCGCAAGCGGGACAGGGCTCCTGCCCTCCAGGTCCCTGCGGCATCGTTGGTTCACCTCTCGACGGCGGAGGCGCCTCGCTTGCGGGCGCTGTGCCGTCGAGCGAAGGGGTCGGGCCGGGCGCCGGCATGTCGCTCCCCTGCCCGTCGGGTGGCGGTGTCGTCGGAGGCGCTGTGGCATCGTGATCGGGCCGATCCGGATCACCTTTCGGGATCGGTGGCGGCGGCTGCGGCTCGGTCGCCTCCGGCTGCGGATCGCTCGCCTTCGGCGTCGTGGTTTCGTGTTTCGGAGCATCATCCTCCGTCCGGATGTTCTGATCGGTCTTCTTCGG
Source organism: Pseudomonadota bacterium (assembly GCA_023402175.1). GTDB lineage: Bacteria > Myxococcota_A > Polyangia > Polyangiales > Polyangiaceae > Labilithrix. The sequence continues at coordinate 11,664 of JAEXCN010000169.1, forward strand.
GGGCGGATCGCTCGACTCGCCTGCACAACCGGCGATGACCGGAGCAGCGGCCGCAGCGATGAGTCCAAGGATACGGGAAGGTAATTTCATCTCGAACCTCGACTTCTGGCTCGGGCGTGGCGCTAGAAACCAAGCAGCGAGGCTGCTCGATTTGTTCCGGCGATCTGCCGTCCATCGAGCCACGTGACGGACGGCGGCGCGATCCGCCGACGATATGCTCACACACGTACTAGGACGTGCACGTCGGCGAGATTGTGACCGCTCGGGCGCCGCTCGAGCGCGGTCTTCGCTGCGCGATGAAGCGGTCCGGTGTCGTAGCGATCGAGCGCTCGGACGATGACAGCTTCGCTCACGCGCGCGCGCAGCGTGTCACCAACGACGAGCGCGCCCGCGGTGCCGCTGGTGCCGTCCACGCCGTCGGTCGCAGCCGCAAGGAAGCTCGTTCCGCGCGGCAGCCCGAGTCCGACGAGCGCGGCGAGATGGGTCGAACGTCCTCCCCTCCCCGTTCGCGCGCGCGCTCGAGGCACCTCGAGCGACGGCTCCGCAGCACGGACGATCGCAGTGCCTGGACGGAGACGTTTCGCGAGATCGATGTACGCCTGCGCGAGATCGACGACCGCGTCGTGCGACGGCTCGAGCACTCGAACACGAAGCCCCTTCTCGCGCAGCATCCGAGCGAAGCGCCTCGCGAGATCTTCGGGTGAGGCGATGATGCGAGCGCGAACGACGTTGCTCGCGGATCCGGTCGTGACGAGAGGCAGCCCTGCGAGCGCCGGCACGTAGCGGCGAAGCAGCCCGCGCGCTCGAGCGATCGTCGAGCGATCGCCGACACTCGGCCCGGAGCCGACGTCGTCGATGGCGCCGCGGATGACGTCACTCATGACGAGCGTGATCACGGGGGCGGGGCTCGCGGCACGAGCAAGCCCGCCTCCTTTGATCCGTGAGAGGTGCTTGCGGATGACGTTGATGTCCTGGATCGACGCGCCGCTCGCGAGCATCGCGCGGGTCACAGCTTGCTTGTCGGCGAGGCGGACGCCTTTCGCCGGAGCGCACACGAGAGCGGACGCACCTCCCGATACGAGGACGAGGAGCAAGCCGCCGTCACGTGACCGCGCACGCGCGAGATCGAGACATCGCTTCCCGGCCTCGACGCTTCGGCGATCAGGAACGGGATGGCTCGCGCGCAGGACCTCGACGCGCTCGTCGCCGATGATCGCGCCCGCGTCGGTGCCGTCCGAGGTCACGACGAGCACGTCCGCGACGTGCTCGTGCCAGCGGCGGAGCGCTCCCGCGGCCATCTCCGGCGCGGCTTTTCCGATCGCGATGACGGAGACCTTCCCTCCTGCGCTCCTCGCTCGCGGAGGACGCGCAGAGAGCGCGGCGGTGACGCGATCGCTCGGGCTCATCTCGGCGAGCGCGCGCCGGAGCGCGCCCTCGAGAGCACGAGGAGTCATCGCCCGGCCGTCTTGCGTCGATCTCCCATGTCGACCACGTGACCGCCGAACAGCTGCTGCCACCCGACGGAGACCGTGAAGTAGAGCGCGCGATCGCTCGGCCCGTCGAGCGGACCGCCGGAGAGCGCGGCGTCGCTCCAGCGAACGCCGCCGTGCAAGCCCAGAAACGGTCCGCTCGCCGTCGCGAAGACCGGCACCTCGAGCCCGAGCCCCGCTTGCAGTCCAGGACGCGCTCCGAAGCGTGCTCCTTCGGGCTGCGCGAACACGGCGCCGAGCTCGAGCGCGATCGAGTCGATGAGCAGGTCGAGCCGTGGGCTCCCGAGCTCGCGCCCCGTCGCCCACCGCGCGAGGAACAGAGGGCGGAGCTCGAGCCCGAACGCCACCGCGCGGCGCGGCTCGGCGTCGGAGCCGACGAGTGGACCGTCCTCGTACGTTCCGAAGAGCCCCGCCGTCGACAAGTAGCGCAAGCGAAGGTCCGCGTTCGCCCGCGGTCCGCGCGCTCCCACCGTCATCCCTGCAGCGCCCGCGATTGCGAGGTCACCGTCGAATCGTCCGTGCGAGCCGTCGTCCGCGAGCTTGTTCCGCTTGGCGGCGAGCGCGGGCGACGCGGCAGTCGACGCGGCCGCGAGCGCGAGAACGGCAAGGAGGATCCGCTTCTGAACCAATCAGCCTCCCGAGATCTCGTTGGAAGACGAGAGCGCCGCGGCGATCTCGTCGCGTAGCTCCGGGGCGACGATGAGGCGCACGCGCGACATCACCTGTCCGGCGAGGCGCGCGAGCAGGAACGACACGTCGCTGAGAGGACGTGCGGGCCCCTTCGAGAAGACGACCATCAGCGGCTCGGCCTCCGCGCCGAACGGTGTATCCGCCGCCACGTCGAGGCCGATGTAGACCTTCGGATCGAGCCCGTGCTTGCGCGCGATGTCCTGCGCGACGGCGAACGCTCGCTCGCGCCCCTCGGGCAACGCCTGCTCACCGAACAGCTCGTACGTCTTGAACAGCTGCCGGAGACGGACGCGGCGAGCGATGTCGGCGAGCGGCGCGTCGTTCGCGTCCTCCCACGCGCGCATCGCGACGGTCAGCACGGCGTCGTCGAGCTCGAGATAGTCGGAGAGCGACGGTGCTTGGCCGTGCGCTGCGAGCTCGATGGCTCGCGGCGTTCCGACGAGGCGCGTGCCGTTCGCGACGAGCGACGAAGCGTGTGCAAGCACGGTGCGGATCATCCACTCCGCGGCGCGCGTCGCCTTGTGCAGATAGACCTGCTGGAACATGAAGAGGCGCCCGAGGATGAAGGCCTCGATCGCGGGGAGCCCCTTCGCGCCGTCGATGGCGAGGCCCGGAGCCTCCCCCTTCTCCGCGGGAGCGAAGCGCAAGCTGCGGAAGAGCCAGTCGAGATCGAACACGCCGTACTGGACGCCGGTCGAATGTGCGTCGCGAAGCAGGTAGTCGCAACGATCGACGTCGAGCGTTCCGCTCACCGCACGCGCGAGATACGGCAGATCGTTCTCGCCGCGCACGAGCGCCGCGACGCGCTCCGGAAGGCTCGGGTCCACACCGGCAAGGACCTTGTTCACGCCGGTCGACGGGTCGAGGACGATCCGCTCGGTCCACTCCTCGTGATGCGATGAGCCGGCGATGGCGTCCTCGAACAAATGCGAGAGCGGACCGTGCCCGACGTCGTGGAGGAACGCCGCTGCGAGCGCTTCCTGCGCGCGCTCGCTCGTGACCTGCTGCCAGAACGGCAGCTCGCCGTGGATCTGGCGAAGGCGCGCGAGAAACAGCTTCATCACGTGCGCTGCGCCGATCGCGTGAGCAAACCGCGTGTGCTCGGCGCCGGGAAACGCATACGAAGCGACACCGAGCTGCCGGATCCGCCGGAGGCGCTGCACCTCGGGCGTGTCCATGAGCTGGGGAACGACGCGCTCCTCCTCTGCCTCGAACGAGATCAGGCCGTGTACGGCGTCGCGCAAGATCATGACGTTGGTCCTCCCGCCTGGTCGTCGTGGCTCGTCACGGCGGCGCCGGTCTTCGAGCGCGTGCTTTCGTCAGCGCTCGACTTCGAACGCGTACTTTCGTCGGCGCTCGTCTTCGTGCGCGACTTCGCGTCAGCGCTCGTCTTCGTGCGCGTGCTTTCGATGCTCCAGGTACCGACGCTGCCGTCGTCGCAGAACACACGGACGTGCAGGTTCGGCGTCCGCGGGACACGGGCCTCGAGCGCTGCAGGCACGGGCTTCGTCCCCGGGACGCGCTCTGCATGCCACGTTGCGTGGAACACGCCGAGCTCCTCGGTGCCGACCGCCCATGCGAGAGGCTCGGTCGGCGCGACGAGACGAACCGAGTCGTCCGTGAGCTCGACCTTCACGCCCTTTGCCTCGGGTGCCGTCGTGCCTGCGGCCCGCTCGACACGAAGTGGCGCGTTCTCGCGGAGCAGGCGCGCACGCGCCGCCGCGATCGCAACTGCGCTCGCATCGACGAGGATGGCGCGTCGACCGAGCACATGGGCTGCAACGCCCGTCGTACCGCTTCCGGCGAAGGCATCGACGACGAGCCCGCCGGGATCGGTCGCGCAGGCGATGATCCTCTCGAGCAGCGCTCGCGGCTTTTGCGTCGGATACCCCGTCCGCTCCGACGGCAGCGCGTGACGGAGCGGCGGCACGTCCGTCCAGAGCGCGTCGACGCGTCGTTCGCGGCAGAGCACGCCTTCCTCGTTCTTCACGAGGAAGTACTTGATGTAGACGCGCCCTGTCGCCGTGCGATGGACGCGGCCTTCGGCTTCGAGCTTCGCGATCGACGCATCCGTGTAGTCGCCTCGCGGCGCGCTCGTGAACGGTCGGCCCTCGTCGTCCCAGCGGATCGCGTTCGGCTCGATCGGCTCGAGACGTGTCGGCGGCCTCAAGGTCGCCTTCTCGCGACCGTAGACGATGATCGTGTCGAGCGTGCGACCGAACTGCCCGCTCGCAGCTTGGCGACCGAGGTTCGGAGCGCGCCGCCACACGATCTCGTTCTTGAAGGCGTCGCGCCCGAGGATCTCGTCGAGGATCGTCCGGACGAGATAGGCCGCGCGCCAATCGAGGTGCACCCAGATCGTCCCGCGCGGAGAGAGGAGCTTCGTGAGAGCCTCGAGCCGCGGCGCGAGCATCTCGAGGTACGCGCCGACGCCGCCGCGTTCCTGCGACCATCGGTCCTCGTACGCGAGCGTGCGAAGAGCCCGGCCGTCCGCCGGACCATCGAGCCGAGCCTCGGCGACGTAGTCGCGATCCGATGCGTACGGAGGGTCGACGTAGACGAGGTCGACCTTCCCGGCGACCCCCTCGGCTTCGAGGGCGCGAAGGACATCGAGCCCGTCGCCGTGGACGAGCCGATGGGGCTGAGGAGCGTCCCCGATGATCTCGACCGTCCGAAGCGTCGGGATCGGCGCCGATGTGGGCAGCTCATCCCCGTTCTCGATCCCGGTGGGCACATGGGGCCCCACGCGCCACGTCCGCCCCGGCCACGAGAGACGTATCGCACGCGGATCCAGGCTCGGCCCCTTCGAACGAACC
>JAEXCN010000490.1 GCA_023402175.1 Pseudomonadota bacterium
CGCAGGGAGTTGTCTGACCAAGCCGTGCGAAGCCGACGACGGAGGAGTGCACTGATATGGATCGCCGGGGCTACGCACACGTTTCGATCGTCACCCTTCTCGCGGCATTCGGCATCGTGCGCGCCGCAACGAGCTGCGCCGAGAATGCGTCTTCGTCGGATTTGCCCGACGCCGGACCCGCCCCCGATTCGGCGGTGAGCATACCACCTCAGCCTGCCTGCCAGGCCGGTACGTGGTGTCGGGTCGAGCTTCCGACGAAATCCCCCGTGTCCTTCAACGGCATATGGGGATCGGGACCCGATGACGTATGGATCGTGGGTAGTCCCGGCTCGACGCTTCATTGGAACGGCGCGAAGCTTTCGTTCGCGGCGATCGAGACACGTCAGGCGCTATCCGGTGTTTGGGGAAGCGGCAAGGACGACGTCTGGGCATTCTCGACGGACCGCACGATGTGGCACACCCGCGGTCACGATGGAGACGACGCAGGGTGGTCGCGCTCGTCCTATCCGGAGGACCCGTCAAATGCCGTCACGAGCCCGACCACCATTTTGGCCATGTGGGGGGCGAGCGCGAGTGACATATGGGCGGTCGGCCCCTCCATCAAGCAGGAGAACGGCGCGCTCCCGTCCGTCCTTCACTGCGACGGCTGGCGCGATGGCGGCCTCCGCTGGCAGACGGCGGCTACGAGCGTCGGGGGCGACGCCGACGCGATAACGCCGGTTTCGCTCAATGCCATTTGCGGAGGCACGACCTCGGGGATCTGGGTCGTCGGCGAAGGCGGAAAGGCGCGTTACACGAGCGGCTGGAACGGCGACCACGCCGCGTGGACGCCGATCAACAGCCAGACGTCGCGACCCCTGTACGCGGTATTCTGTGGCACGGACGGCGTCGTGTGGGCCGCGGGAGAAGGCGGGACGATGCGCCGGTTCACGCGCGTGCTCGGCGGCGACTACACCGCGGAGGCTCTCACGACGCCGACGACCGCGTCGCTCCGCGCGTTATGGGGTTCCGCCCCCGATGACGTGTGGGCCGTCGGTGACGCCGGCACCCTCCTGCATTGGGATGGCAAGGAGTGGAAGAGTGTCACCGCGCAGCTCAGCGGCGTGGGAGACGATCTCTTCGCGATCTGGGGCTCAAGCAAGAACGACCTCTGGATCGCCGGGCGCAACCTCCTCCTCCACAATAGCGACGCGCGAGCGCCGGGAGAGTCGCGATGAGGTCCACGCTGATCCTCGGTGTCGTTGCGATGGCGACGGCGACGACGCTTCTTCACTGCGCCTCGAGCAACGAGTCGCCTGGCCCCGACAACGAGCCCCGGAGCGACAGCGCGCCGCCACCCGACGCCAGCGTGGATGTCGACGCCGATGCGTCGGACGCGACGATCGAAGACGAGTTCGAGATCCCTGACGGCGCGGTCGTGTGTGAGGTCTCTCCGTGCGCGACCGCCCTCTCAGCGTGGCGTACCCCCAATACGCTCGGAAGGTTTTGCGCCGTTCTAGAGGACAAGTCCGTCCACTGCTGGGGAAGCAACGTCAATAACGTCCTCGGCTACGAAACGGACGGCGCCGGCACGCCGATGAGCTCCTCGCCTCATCCGATCCCGAGCCTCACGGGCGTCACGAACATGAGCCTCGGCGGTGACAACGGGTGCGCGCGTGTCGAGGACGGTAGCGTCTACTGCTGGGGTGATCCCGCGCTCGTCAGCGCTGGAACCGATCGCGACGGAGGTCCCCCGCTCGCAGGCCCAGTCCTGCCTACGCGGCAAGACTTGGTTCCTCCGAGCGCATCGGTCGTCGTCGGAAGCGGCACCGCGTGCGTCACCCTCGAAGATGGTGGGGTCTCCTGCTGGGGAAGGAACGACAACCTTCAGCTCGCGCAGCGGACGGCGGACCCGTTCGGTCCGCCCACCCCGATTCCCAGCGGTGGACGACCGATTTCGTTCGTGTGGCCCGGCGGCGGCTTGGATGGATGGAACTTTGCGAGTGCGACGAGCGGCGAGCTTTTGTCTTGGGGACCATCCCGCTGCGCGAACAGTTGTTCCTACATCCTTGGACGCGACACCTCCGAGAATCCGGATCCGATTCCAGGGATCGTCCCCGACCTCGTGCACGTCCGCGGGATGGCGTCAGGAGTGCAGCACGTCTGCGCGATCGTCGGACGCGAGGTGTTGTGCTGGGGTGACAACTCTCGTGGTCAGCTCGGACGTGGATGGACGGCGGATCGATCCGAGTTTCCGGGGCCGACGACTCTCTCGGCTGTTGTCGCCGCGGACGACGTGGACGCCGGCGTTCCACCGCGCATCGACGTACCGCTTCAGGTCGTAACGGACACGAACTGGAGCACGTACGTCGTCATGGGCAGCGGACGCGTCTACGGCTGGGGCCCGGGCCCGACCCGTAGTACCAAGCCCATGTACGAATGGGGCCGTCCCGCACGTATCGATGCGCCGAGCGGACCCGTGGTCGCGCTCGCGGCCACCAACGACGCCTTCTGCGCGCTCTTGCGAACCGGCGCGGTCGAGTGCTGGGGCAGGAATAGCTTGGGCACGCTCGGTCGTGGCATCGACACCCAATTCACCGATCCGAAACCGGCCACAGTCGTCTTCCCGCATTAGGAGTACCGACTCGATGCTTTCCCGTATCGTTCGCGGCTGCCTGTCCGCTCTAGCGATTTTCGCGCTCGGTGGAGCGACGCTTCGATGCTCGTCGGAGCGCCCCGAATTTGCGAGGCCCGCCGCGGATGCGGAGCCTCCGCCGCCGCTCGTCCCGACGACGCCCGACGCGTCGGACGATGCGCCGAACCCGGCCTCTGAAGATTGTGCCGGGAGCGAGATTAAGCAGATTTTTGCGCTGTCGCGGAATCCCGACGCACTGTACCGCTTCGACCCGGAGGCGCTCACGTTTACGCTACTCGGCTATCTCGATTGCCCCGTGTCGGGCACGTTCTCGATGGCAATCGATCGTCGAGGGATCGCATGGATAGTCTTTGGATCGGGCGTGCTGGTCAATGTTCGACTCGATACACTTAAGTGTACTGAAGTTCTATTGAACACCGTGTCAGCGCAACCGCCGAACGTCTTCGGAATGGCATTCGTCGCAGACGATTCACCTGCGCACGAGAGCCTGTTTTTGCTCAACGATTCTCTTTACCGCGTCGACCGAACGACACGTGACACGGCGCGCGTGGGGTCGACGAGCCTACCCGGCGTAGCCGAGCTCACCGGCACGGACGACGGCCAGCTCTATGGCTATTCGGGGGAAAGTGGCGTAATCGCACAGCTCGACAAGACAACAGGGACGAGTATCAAGAGCTACCGCACGCCCCTGATCGACCAGGGCGTCCTGGCGCTTGCACAGTGGGGCGGCGACTTTTGGCTCTTCACCGGCGTGCGGTCGTCGGGAATCTTGGTGGATAGAGTCACCCGCTTCTCTCCGGCTACCGGTGAGTTCAAGGAGGTGCTCAGCAACACCGGCATTCACATCCTCGGCGCCGGCTCTTCGACGTGCGCGCCGTCCAAACCGGTGCAATGAAAGCAGTACGAGGAGGATGCGAGCGACGCGTGCGTAGGATTGTTGCCCTGGGACCACTCATCGATACTGAAATTGGTAGGTCGTGCGATGGGCATTCATGAGAATGCCTCCGACGACGGTCGAAGCGACACCGAGCCCCGTTAGAGTCGCCAGGTACGCTAGGCCGGGAACATGGTTGCCATCTGCCGCGGCATCGGCTGCGAACATGAGTGGCGGGGCCACTACGACCACCAACAAGAGCCCGGTAACGAGCATGGTGCCGCCCGCGGAGGCGAGCCTCCCATTACCCGCATGAACCTTGATGGCGACGTCCCCTGTCTCCTGGGCGAGCGAAAAGCGATTGGACGGCGTCACGCCCGGGCCGTCGAAGAAGAACTCTCGTCCACCACGGCCGTCGACGATGGTGTCGCAGGGGGCTCTGCAGATATCCGTCAGCATGCCGTCCGACGTGGCTCGAAGGGTTACATCCGGCTCCGACGTCTCGATGTGAATGCGAGAGACCCCTCGCTCCGTGAGCGTAGGCGAACGCTCTGTGCGCTCGTTGATCGGAGACGCCGGTGGCACCCTGTAGTCCGCGAGCTCGCCACACCCCAACATCGCTACGCAGATCGCCAGGAGGATCGCGCGCACGGGTTCCGAGTGCGCTGAACCCATTCTTGATGTCGCCCCGACCATCGGCTGCGAATGAGCAAGCGGCGAGCCAGCGTCCGAGTTCCGCGGACACAGCGCGCTGTTGCGATGCTCGCGGGCCCGCGGCCTGACATGCCTGTCATCGTAGGACCCGCGTGTCATGCCTCTCCGGGGTAGCAGGTCAACGCTGCGCGCTAGCGCACGAGATCCGCACCCTAGTCGAGCGGGAACGAGGCGCCGAGCGTCGCGAAGGGAATGACGCTCGGAAAATGGTAGGCGAAAATGGGGCCGAAGGAATACCGGCTCCGTACGAGGGGCGCCTCGACTCCAAAAGACAGCTCGAGGATGATGCGTCGGTCCAATGAGACTGCTCCATGGACGAGGCCACGCGGAGCGAGCCATGGGCGGGTGAATGAACGCTCATTGGGCACTCCGCTCGGCGTTGCCGAGGAGACTCCGAAGGCAAAGCCCGCGCACGGAGAGAGTGACCACGCGCCTGAAGCCAATCGAGTTGGACACGCCTCGGGCGCGGCGGAGAGCCAGACGAAACGAGCCGATACGTTCGACCTTTGGACGCGTGTCGTGAGCGCGGAGAGCGATATCCGAAACGCGGGCTCGAGCATGCCGAATTTTCGTGACGCCTGAGCGAACGCCATGCCGCCGAATGGGACATTGTTCATCGTTGCCAATTGTGCGGCTGCGCCCAATGCGAAGCGCCATGGCTGGTTCGACGGGGCCATTTCTTGTCGTGGCTGCGGCGTTAATTGCCGGGGCGGAGCCGCCTGCGGGCGCGGGCTGAGGGCATCCGGGTCGTACGTGAGCGCAACGAAGAAGCTCAGCGCATCCACGACTTCTTCGCACGTCTTGCCGCTGACACTTCGCTCGTAGGAAGAAGGGCTGTCAGTCCCCTCGTACAGGCTGAAGGTGCCCGTGAAGCGTTCGTCTTCGGCACGAACCGTGAGCGAGAGCGTCACTGCGGCTTCGCTCGGCGACGCCTTCGTGACGAGAGCGGTGTACGCCCCCACGCGATTCCAGAATCCATCCTCGTCGGCGCAAGGCGCGCTCACGATGGCATGGGCGCGGGTCACGCTGGGTTGTGCACCGACGTTCCGTGCCCACGCGACGGTCGATGTCGCCACGAACGTCGCAAGCAGGAGCCTCACGTCCTAGGACTGCGCGCCTCGACGCCGGAACATGCCTCGCGCAGTTTACGGTCTCCGTTGCCTGTTGGAAAGGGCGTGACTCGGGACGTTTGCGGCTGACACGAGCTCGCGCACTGCTCGATCGATGAGCGTCGTGCGGTCGGTTGAGCGTGGGCGGCCGCCTCCGCCTCCCCGTCATGGCAGAGGTTGCCGTGCTGTCCGCGTCTCCCGACGCCGAGTGCGCGCCGCCTGATGCTCGAGCTCGGAGCACGGGCCGAAAAAGTTTGATCAGCTTGCGCCGATTTCGAGATTAGGAGGGTGCGAACGGCAGCAGCGAGCCCCGAGGCGGCCCACCTGATGCGGGTCGAGGACGATGTGCCTCGTCGACACGCAAGCTCGCTCTCCGTGCGAGAGCTCCTCGACGCGCACGGCGATTTCGTCTGGCGTGTGTTTCGGCGGATGGGCTTTCAGGAAGCGGCCGCCGACGACGCGCTCCAGCAGGTCTTCCTCGTCGCCTTCCAGCGGCTTCACGTCATCGAAGCGGGGCGGGAACGCGCCTTCCTCTACACCACGGCGAAGAACATCGCCGCTCGCCTTCGGTACGGCGAGGGAAGGAGTCGCGAGACGCTCTACGACGAGGGCGCGCTCGAGGAGAGTGCGGAACCCATCGTCGATACGTCGCTCGACGACATCCTCGAGCAGCGCCGCGCGCGCGCCATCCTCGACGAGGCACTGGGCGCGATGCCGGAACGTCTTCGAGACGTGTTGGTGCTGATCGAGATCGAGGAGATGACGACGAGCGAGGCCGCCGAGTGCCTCGGTATTCCGAGCGGAACCGTAGCGTCGCGGCTGCGCCGTGCGCGGTCGCTCTTTGATCGAGTTTGCGAGCGAATCCACCAGCAGGGTGGGGCGAGGTCGAAGCGATGAGCCGACTACGAGACGATGCCGGGCGCCGCCGAAGAGCCCTCTACGCTGCAGGCCGTGCGGAGCGTCCTTCTGCTGCTGCCAGACGCGGGACCTTGCTCGCTCTCGCCGCCGCCGAAACCAATGCGAAGGCGGCCCGGGCGAACGGCAAGGACGCGAACGACGGCACGGTCGACCTGCCCCGCGCCGGGAACGCGGGGTCGCCGTTCGGTTGGACCCTCGTCGGGGGCGTGGCGCTCGCGGCGATCGCCTTCGGGATCAGCGCGGGAACGCGCTCCGAGCGACTGCCTGCTCCCGATGCCGCGCCCGTGGCCATCGCGAGCACGGTGGCAACACCCGCGACGACGTCGCCAGCGGAGCTTCCGTCACCGACGACTCCCGCTGCTGACGAGCCACTGCCGCCAGCCGTGACGGTGGAGGCGCTCCCGAACAGCGCGCCTCCCGTTGGAGCGTCTCGTGTCGAGAGCGCGCCGGCGAACCTCATCAACCACGAATCCGTGCAGAGACCGCCCACGGTCGCGGCGGCGCCGCAGCCGCGCGTTCCGACGAAGGCGTCGCCAGACTCGATCGATGCCACGTCATTGATCGCCAATGCGGGCGCCGCGTCTCCAGGTTCGCCACCGGAGTCGCCGAGCTCGCCCGCGGCGATCGCGGCGCGAGCGGCGCAAGCGGAGCAAGACCCGAAGGACGTTGCTTCTCGGCGCGAGCCGAACAGCGCGCTCGCCGAGGAGGTCCAGCGAATGCAGGCGATTCGCGGCCAGCTCCGCGCGAGTCGTGCAGGGGAGGCGATGCGGCTCATCGCCGAATATCGGAAGGACTATCCGGCCGGCGCGCTCGCCGACGAAGCCGTCGTCCTGCAGGTCGAGTCGCTCATCCGCCTCGGGCGCGACGAGGAAGCGACGCTGCTGGCACGCCGCTTCCTCGCGGAGAGGTCGCGCAGTCCCTACTCGGCGCGCGTCGGCTCACTTCTGTCGTCGATCGGCAGCCGCGCGCATACCCGCGACCACGCGGAGAGCTCACCATGATCCATCGCCGTCATTGCATCATCGCTTTACTCCTCGTCGGAGCTGCCGCGATGAGCTGCGCCGCGGAGGAATCGATCGACTTCGGCGCAACGCCTCCTGCCGAAGCGCCCGTATTTGCCGTACCCAGCGAGGACGCGTCTTCCGACGCTCCCGCTTTCACCCTCACCAACTACTGCCCGTCGAACAAGTGCCCCGCCGGACACGCGACGTGTTCGGACTCGATCTTCGCGTGCGACGTGGATCTGAAGTCCGATCCGCGGAACTGCGGAGCGTGCGGCGTGGCGTGTCCGAGCGAAGGCGCTCGCGAGCTCTTCTCGTG
>JAEXCN010000503.1 GCA_023402175.1 Pseudomonadota bacterium
GCGGAGGATTCCTCCACGCCAACGACGGTCGTCGGCACGGGCACGAAGGAGAGCTGCACTGGCGCGGCGTTCGTCGCGGCGGTCGCGAAGGGAGGCGTCATCACGTTCGACTGCGGGCCGGACCCGACGACGATCACGCTCACCGAGACGGCGAAGGTCTACAACGACAAGGGGCCCAAGGTCGTCATCGACGGCGGCAACAAGATCACGCTCAGCGGCGGCGGCAAGGTTCGCATCCTCTATCAGAACTCGTGCTCGTCCGAGCTTCATGGCGGCGCCGACTGCAACGATCAGGAGAAGCCTGCGCTCACCGTCCAGAACATCACGTTCGTCGACGGCAACGCGACCGGCCTCGAGAAGGGCGACAACGAGGGCGGCGGCGGCGCCATCTACGTGCGCGGCGGCCGCTTCAAGGTCGTCAATGCGCGATTCTTCGGCAACCGCTGCGACGAGCTCGGGTCCGACGTCGGCGGGGGCGCGATCCGCGTGCTCGACTTCCCGTCGAAGGGAACGAGCCAGACGCGGCCCGTGCACATCGTGAAGAGCACCTTCGGCGCGCCGGACAAGGAGAACGCCTGCGCGAACGGCGGCGCGCTGAGCAGCATTGGCACGTCGTACACGATCACGAACAGCCTCTTCACCGACAACCGTGCGACGGGACACGGCGCGAACGACGGCCAAGGCGGCAACGGCGGAGCGATCTACAACGACGGCAATACGTTCACGCTCGATCTCTGTGGGACGCGGATCGAGAACAACCACGCGAACGAAGGCGGCAGCGCCATCTTCTACGTGAGCAACAACCGCACGGGCACGTTCTTCATCAAGGACTCCGTCTTGCGGAAGAACCCGAAGGGCACGTTCGAGACGGCGGGCTTCCCCGGCATGTTCATCATCGCGAAAGAGGGCTATCCGGAGGTCACCGGCTCCACGATCGAGTAGCCGGCGCGTGCTCGCGCTCGCGAACGCGTTCGTGCCGGAGGTTCTGCGATGCGCGCCTCCGCCCGCGCTTGTGTCCTCGTTCACTCAACGGGGCCACAAGCGGCGAGCGCCTCCGTCGTCCGCCCGCGCTTGTGTCCTGGTTCACTCGACTGGGCAACAAGCGCCGAATGCCTGTGGCGCGCAGCTTGCTCGTCTTCACGCGAGCGAAACGCTCGCTCGCTGGAGCCGCCATGAGCTTTCCTGCCCCGCCTCCCGTCGGTCTCGACACGCTGGGTCAGGTGCACGATCTGCCTGTCCCCGAGCACTTCCCCATCGTGCCCGAGCGGCCCGTGGCGAGCTCGCTGGCGCGCGCGAAGCAGCTCCGTCGTCGGCCGCTCGCCGGATGTGCCTTGCTCGGGCTCGCTGCAGGGCATCGGTCGATGGCTCCGCTCGTGGTGCTCGCGCTTGCTCCGCCGCGCCCAGGAGTGGCGATCCCGGCGCTCAGCGCGACGCTCGCCGCCGCCGAGCTCGTCATCGACAAGCTCCCGTTCGTCCCTGCTCGGACGGGGATGGTACCGGCGCTCGTGCGCGCGATCTCGGGCGCGCTCGCTGGAGGGATCGCCGCGCGGCGCGCGCAGCGGTCCACATCCGTCGGCGCCCTCATCGGCGCTGCAGCGGCGATCGCCGCGACGGAGCTCGGGCTGCGGCTCCGGCTCGCCGCCGAGGAGTCGATGCCGCCGGTCCTCGCGGCAGTCGTCGAGGACGCGCTCGCGGTGTCGATGGCGCTGACCGGCTTCGCGCTCGTGCATGCGACGTCGGAGACGGCGATGACGCAAAGCGCGGAGCGACCGGCCATCGCGTGACCACACTCAGAATGCGCTGAAGAACTGCCACGCCGCCGTCGCGGCGTCGGCCCACACCGTGTGCCCGAGGTTGTCGATCGGGCACAAGCCGACGGGCCTGGCGGCGGGACATCCATCGTGAAGGACGCATGGCTGAGGCGTGGACTTCGAGCGCGTCGACTGGCAGCCGTTGATGAACGCCCAGTACCTCGCCGTGAAGTCGCCGCTGTCGAACGTCACGGTCGTGTCCGCGGTGCCGTGGATGGCGAGCACGGCCGGGCCGCTGCCCATCGTCTGGTTCGCGCAGCGCGTGTAGTTGTTGTCCCAATGCGAAGCAGTCGGGTCGCGAGGCTCGGTCGGCGCGCCGCCGGAGTGTGGAACGATTGCGCGGAAGAGCGAAGGGCGGCGACAGCCGACCTGATTCAGCATGAACGCGCCGCTGCTGAAGCCGATGCCGAACACGCGTGCGGGATCGATCGTGAACCGCTTCCCGAGCGAGTCGACGAGCGTGGCCAGATAGGTGAGGTCCGGATTCGTGTCTGCGGGATCGTAGAGATTCCACCCGAACGTGCCGCTCGGATACACGACGAACGCCGCCTGCGCGCTGAGGGCATCGAACGGGAACGCAGCGCGCATCGACACGCCGTCTCCGCCGTCACCGTGGAGAACGAGCACGAGCGGGTACGTCTTGTTCGGCGAGTACGTGGTCGGCGTGGCGAGGACGAAGGCGCGCGTCGTCCCGAGGACGTCGATTGACTCTTCGCTCACGACGGTCGGTGGCGGAGGAGGCGCGGCGTCGTTGCGGGACCCCGGCGCTGCGGCGTCGTGCGGCGACCCCGGAGCGGGGCGGTCGCCAGTCGATGACGGGACGGCGGGTGCTCTCCCGGCCGCGTGGATCTGCTGCTCCTTCGTCTCGGGGCTCGATTGACATGCCGCGAGCGCGCCCGCGACTCCGATCAAGGCCAAGCGCTTCAACATGGCGGCCCGCCGAAGCACGTCGTGGGCCGAGCTCCGCCCAAGCGCTCTCCGATCGGGAATAGTGCATGATTCCCGTGCGGAGCATCGATGCGTCGCGCAGGGCATTCGCTGGCGAGGCGGCGTGTCGCTCGTCAAAGCTGCCACGGTCGGCGCGCTCTTTGCGCCGGCGATCCGTGCGTCGTGGCCCTGGAGGTCAGCGCCCACGCGTCTTCAGCGTGCGCGCCCGCTGGCTCGCGCTGTACACGCCGCGACGGAGCGAATGCACGAACCCGTGGGGCTCGATCCCGCGACCTGCCCGAAAAGGATCGAAGCGGAGGCTCGCCGGATCGGTGAGACGAACGCTGACGAGCTGCACGCGGACGAGCGGAGCGAAAGGACCCCATGGTCCGTTCGCGATCCCGAGCGTGAAGACGGCGGAGCCGGTCGCGATCGCACGCTCGAACCGGCGCCGGCGCTGCTCGGAGGCGCTTCGCCTCGACTTCGCCGAAGACGCGCGGAGCGAGGAAATCGGCCCCGTCGACGACTCGGTCGTGACGACGCCTTCGGGCTCCTTCCATCCCGGCCGGAGTCGGAAGTAGACGCGCGGCTCGTCTCTGCCACCGTTGCGGAACGTCCTCGAGAGCGGAACGGAGAACGGCGAAACCGCGAAGTAGTCGTTCGCGAGATAGTCGTGCACCTTCGTCGTGAACGGCGAGAAGGGCATCGTCCACGGCCGCTTGATCGTCGCGAGCAACAGATCCTGATCGCCGTCGACGGCAGGATCGTCGACCTCGCCGCCGAACCGGATCGCACACCCGAGGACGTCGGGCCAGCGTGCCCTCTTCTTCGTGAGCGCGTCACTGAAGCGCACGAACGCATTGCCGGAGAGGCGCTCCGCGAGGCCGCGGTACTGCTGCGGCACGCCGTCTGCGACCGAGACGTCGGCATCGGCGCAGTCGCCGCGCGGATGGAACGTGCGTGCTCGGCGCAGGATGCTCGTGATCGCGAAGAACGGTGCGGCGGCGACGCCGATGAGCTCGCCGGCACGCTCGATCGCGTCGCTCCGGCCGTCGTGCATGCGCCGGACGAGGTTTCCTAGCAGCTCACGATCGTGGCGCGCACCTGCGGGCATCGGTCGGCCGGCACGTGCAACGTGAGTACCGTGTCTTGCTCGCGATCCGGAGCACGTGAGCTCGAAGGTGACGCCGGTCGGAGGCTTCGCCGCGTCGGCCGCTGCGGCGTCGCATCGGATTGGCGCCTGGATCGCGCGCACCATTTCGCCACCGTCGAGCCACGTTTGTTCTGCCGCAACTCGACGCATCGGCGTAACCGCAGCGAAACCCCGCCTGCGTGCGCGGTCTGCATGTTGCTGGGTTCGATGCGGCACGATGGAGGATGAGGCGGTCACAGTGTGCTCGGGCACGATCGACGATGCGCCGCGCGTGACCGCGCGGGTGCGCGGCTCGACGAGCAGGGATCGAACGGCTCACTCCAAACGTTCGGTCGAGGCGGGAATACGAGCGTCCCGACGTTTGCTGACCCGAACGCGAAGCAGGGGGCCCAACGAGGGTCATGGACCCACGGAGATCCAAACGAGGGCAGCTCCGAAGACAAAGAACGGGGACAGCAGCAAGAAGGATGATCAGGATCGACCCGGAGGGATGATTGGGGGCGATCGATCAGGGGAACAGCTCTTCCGCGACGCAGAGGACATCTGCGAGCCGCTCGTGGTGTCGAGCACACTCACGTCGTCTGCAAACGACGTCGAGGTGAGCACCACCGGCTCGAAGGTGACGCTTCGTGGCAGTGGGGAGCGTACGAGAGAGGGCCGAAGTCCAGGCGATCGCCGGCGCGACGAAGGCGCCACCGACGTCGACGACCAGCTCGGCGTGAGAAGCGAGAGCTGCGTGACGCGATCGCGGGAGCGCGGGAGGATGTCATGAAGAGAGCCGTCATGTGCATCGTGCCGAACGAGAATCAGGCCGAGTACGTCGTGGGCCAGCTGCAGCATGCAGGCTTCTCGAACACCGACATCTCCGTCGTCTTTCCCGAACAGCCGCGATCGCGCGACTTCGCGCCCGGTCACGACACGAAGGCGCCAGAGGGCGCGATCGCGGGCGTCGGCGCCGTCGGTCTCGTCGGCGGCACGCTCGGCCTGCTCGCGGGCATCGGTGCCCTTGCCATTCCGGGCCTCGGGCCGCTCATCGCAGCGGGCCCGCTCCTCGCCACACTGAGCAGCGTCGCCGCGGGCGCGCCGCTCGGCGGCGTCATGGGTGCGCTCGTCGGCCTCGGTATTCCCGAGATCGAAGCGAGGCGCTACGAAGGAAAGCTGCGAAGCGGCAACGTCCTCGTCGCCGTTCACACGGAAGATCGCCAAGAGCAGGAGGTCGCGGAACGCATCTTCAGGACGTCGCGTGCGGAGAACGTCTTCTCGACGTCCGCGGCGCACGCACCTACGAGCGTGCGCGCGCTGCAGCGGTTCACGTAACCGCGCAACATCGAGCTCACTGCGCGTCCGGACCGGGCTACCTCCTCGAGGCCTGGCCGCGCG
>JAEXCN010000527.1 GCA_023402175.1 Pseudomonadota bacterium
CCGGTCTCCAAAGTGGGCGTTGGTGAGATCGTGGTCGATAGTTCTCGAGGCGACTGGCGCTTTCACGTCGCCCTTTGATCACTCGGGCAGCGAGTTTGCAAGTGAAGATGTGTAGGATCGTGAGGCAGCAGTGCACCTTCGTCGACGATGCGGGCAGACGGTGTCCTTCGCGAGCCTTCCTCGAGCTCGATCACGCCTTCAGCAAGGCCCTCGGCGGGAGTGACGACGTCGAGAACCTGAGGGTACGGTGCCGGCAGCACAACAGGCTTCACGCCGAACAGGTCTTCGGCCGCGCCCACGTCGAGCGACAGATTCGCTTGCGCCAGCACAAGTACGAGCCGACGGACGGCGATCGCTTCGAGACCACTGCGCGTGGGCTCAGCAGCTTGGGCGATCACTTCGACGCCGCTGCGCGTGGGAACATGGACGATCGCTTCGAGACTGCTGCACGTGGGCTCAGGAACCTGGGCTTCCGCGACGCGGAGGTTCAGCGCGCGCTTGCCAAGGTCCGCGCGAAGCTCGGACCGTCTGCAGCCAGTATCGAGACGATTCTTCGCGAGGCGCTCGCGGTCGCGACGTAGCTCGCAAGTGGTCGTGCTCTTGGGGCGCATGCGAGCACGCGAGCACGCGAGCACGCGACCACGCGACCACGCGAGGTCATGAGCTCGTGAAGACGTGCCCGCTTCCTCAGGATGCGGGCGCTGACGCGAACGGTGAGGGGCCGCCGCCAGTGGGCGGAGCCTCGCGGTCGCGCGACAGGTCGCGACTGATCGTGCTGTCGGGGGCGCACGCGTGAACGTTGCGAGCTCGTGAGCACGCGCCCACGTGGTCAGCACGCGCCCACGTGGTCAACACGCGCCCACGTGGTCAGCACGCGTGCGGCGGCGGAACAGTGACGGGCCGCCGCCGGTGAGCGGAGGTGATGCCGCGAACGTTCCTTCGCGAAGAGCGGAAGCGTCCTGCAGCGCCGCGGCATCAGACGACCACCCGCAGCCGCGGCCTCACGGTCGCGACTGATTGTGCTGCTGGGGGCGCGACGCGCGGTCGTTTGTTAGCTCGTGAGCACGCGCCGCTCGCTCAGCGGGGCGGCGCGAACGGTGAGGGGCCGCCGGTGAACGGAGGTGACGCCGGGAACGTTCCTCCGCGGAGTGCGGGCGGGGGAGATCCTGCGGTACCGGCGGTGCCCGAAGGCCAGGTTGCTGGAGGTGTGGCCGTGCCGGTGGTTGCGCCCGGGGCAGCACCGAACGGGATGCCTCCGGGACCGATCGCGATCGGAACGCCGGCCGGGGCGATCGCCATCGGCACGCCCGCTGGGCTGACGATGATCGGCAATCCGGTGGGCCCGATCGCGACGGGGACGGGCGTCGGCGCGGCTTGCGCACCGGGCTGGGTACCGCCGCCCGTGGCACCGCCGCTCGTGGCTTCGCCGGTTGGTGCGCTCGCCGCTGCTCCTTCTCCCGGCTGCAGTGCGCTCGGTGGAATCGGCGCGCCGATCCTCCACTCCGTCGTGAAGGCGCCGGCGCCCGTGTTCGGATCGGGGCCTGGCATCGCGCTCGCGGCGTAAGGCGGAGCGTCCGTCGTGAACCTGCCCGCGCCCGCGTTCGGATTCGGCGTGAACGCGCTCGCCGCGTTCGGTGGCGCCTCGGTCGTGAACGCCCCTGCGCCCGCGGACATCGTCGGCGCGAGCGGATTCGATCCACGCGGCGCTTCTTCGGCCTGCGCGGCCGCGGCATTGGGAGGTGCACCTTGCGCCGCCGGCGTTTCGCCCGATGGCGAAGCCTCGGCCGGTGTTGCACCTTCGGCCGGCGGCGCAGCCGGAGTAGCTTCGGCATTCTGACCGGATGGACCCGGCGCTCCCGGCGCGCCGCCCGCGGTCGCGCCTTCGGTGCCGTCGGTCGAAGCCGCGCTCTCTTCGGCCGATGCTGGTGACGTCGGCGGAGAGGGCGCCTCTGTCGACGGCGGAGCCTCCGCTTGCGTGGCCTCCGTCGTCGGAGCGCTCTCGTTCGACGGCGCGGCGCGATCCGGCTGACCTTCGACTGGCGCTGGCGTAGGTGTCGATGGCTGCGCAGGGCTCGCCGTCGGAGGCGCTGGCTGCCGAGGGACCGTGGCGCGGGTCGTCTCGACGTAGTCGGGCTCTTGGAGACGACGGTCTCGTTCGTGACCGCCGAGCCACGTGGCGACAATCACCGCCGAGATCGCGGCTCCGGCCGAGGCTGCCGCGATCACCTTCCAGATCGTGTTGCTGCGCCGGTAGCTCGCGCTCGAGCCGTCCGGATCCTTCCGGTCCATGCGGTTCGAAGCTGCATGAGGCATACCGGCCATTGGTCGAGCTCTGCGAGCGAGAGCTCTTCGGAAGGCTCGACGTTGCGTGCGTCCAAACACGAAGGCTCCTCGCCGGAGCGAGAGGGCTTCGCGTACGTGATGCTCGTCGCGTCACGGCAGCGGTGCTGCCGTTAGCTCGGCATCACGGCTTCGGGGCAGGGGCCGGTGCGGGCTTCGGGACCGGCGACGGTGCGGGCTTCTCACCGGCAGGCTTGTCGCCAGCAGGCTGATCGCCTGCGGGCTTCGCGCCCTCGCGCTCGAGGATCGTGAACGCGACGCGGCGGTTGTTCGCGCGACCTTGATCGGTCGTGTTGCTGTCGATCGGCTGCTCCTGACCGAAGCCCTGGGAGACGAGCCGCTTCTTGTCGATACCGTGATCGGTCAGCCACTTCATGACCGACGCTGCGCGCTTCTGGCTGAGCGTCTTGTTGTACGCCGGCTTGCCGACGTTGTCGGTGTGGCCCTCGACGCGCACCTTCTTGATCTCGGCGTGACCGTCGAGCACCTGCTTGACCGCTGCGAGGATCGTGTCCGACTCCTTCAGCAGCTCGGCGCTGTCGAACTTGAACTTCACCTCCTGGTTGATCCTGATCTCCTTCTCGGTGACCACGACCAGGGGGCAGCCGTTCTTCTTCGGGTCGGGATCGCGCGGACCCGGGACGTCTGGGCACGCGTCCTCCGCGTCGATGATGCCGTCGCCGTCACGATCGGGCGGACAGCCGTTCTTCTTCGGATCGGGATCCTTCACGCCCGGCACGTCGGGGCATGCGTCCTCGACGTCGGGGATGCCGTCGCCGTCGCGATCGGGCGG
>JAEXCN010000548.1 GCA_023402175.1 Pseudomonadota bacterium
CGCATGTTGGGCTCACGACGGCGACGACGCGGGGGAATGGGGGCGAAGCGCTGCGCGAGCGCGCTTCAGTCCTCGCTGCACCGGTCCATCCGCGCGCCGCGACAGCCCCTCTCAGGAGACAACATGAACGCATCGACGAGCTCTTCCATCCTGGTCATCGGCGGCACCGGCAAGACGGGGCGACGCGTCGCCCAGCTCCTCACCGCGCGAGGAACGCCGGTGCGAGTCGCCTCGCGAACCGGGGCGACGCCCTTCGACTGGACGAAACAGGACACATGGCCGGCGGCACTGCGAGGCGTCCGAACCGTGTACCTCACGTATCAGCCCGACCTTGCGATGCCGGGCGCCGCAGAAGACATCGCTGCGTTCTGTCGGACCGCTGTTGCCGCCGGAACGCGCCGCGTGGTGCTGCTCTCCGGGCGGGGCGAAGACGAGGTCCTTCCGAGCGAAGCCGCCGTCAGGGAGTGCGGTGCGGAGTGGACGATCCTGCGCGCGTCATGGTTCTGCCAGAACTTCAGTGAAGGGATGCTCCTCGGCCCGGTGCTCGGCGGGGAGATCGCCTTCCCCGCCGGCGACGTGCGCGAGCCGTTCATCGATGCGGACGACATCGCGGAGGTCGCCGTCGCCGCGCTCACGGGGAGCGAGCACACTGGCAAGATCTACGATCTGACTGGCCCGCGCCTGCTCACCTTCGCAGAGGCCGCCAACGAGATCGCGCATGCTGCTCGACGTGACGTCCGGTACGTCCCGGTCACGAGCACCGACTACGCGCGCGCCCTCTCGGCGGAGCTTCCCGCGGAGGTGGCGTCCTTTCTGACGGATCTCTTCGCCCGCGTGCTCGACGGCCACAACGCGACGCTCGGCGACGGCGTCGAGCGCGTGCTCGGCAGGAGACCGCGGGACTTCCGCGAATACGCGCGCGCGGCAGCCGATGCCGGCGCGTGGCGGTGACGGCGAGAACCGCGAGCTTCCGCACGAGCAGCTCGTGCGGAAGCCCGACCGCGCGCCGAGCCGTTGACTCCGGCAGCTCGATGTCGGAAGCACCGGTATGCCCTCGCATCGCCAGAAGAAGCTCGAGAAGAAGAAGAAGCAGCGCCTCGCGGCTCGGACGGCGACGCGCGCGGCGACGACGCCGTCATCGCTCAACGGAGTGCTCCGCCTCGCGGCGCAGGCGCCGTTTGGCCAGGCGTTCATGAGCCCCGAATGGCGTTCCGCAGAGCCCGATCTCGTGAGCGTCGTCCTCACGCGGCAGCTCGAAAACGGCTCCATCGTCGCGGGAATGGCGCTCGTCGATCGGACCTGCCTCGGCGTGAAGAACGCGTTCGCGCGACAGCTCCACTCGAAAGAGGAGCTCGCGGAGCTCATCGAGCTCGTCGGCGAGGCGCACGAAAGCGAGCTCGAGGAGGTCTCGGTCCTCGAGGCGCAATCCGTCGTCTACAACGCGATCGACTACGCACGCTCGGTCGGCTTCGAGCCGGATCGTGACTTCCCGGAGCCGGTCTTCGGCCCCCGCCCGGAGACGCTCCTCGAGACGCCTCTCGCGCGCTCCGAACGACCGCTCTACGTCCCCGGCCCGAGCGACGACGTCGCGCGGATCGTACGTATCGTCGAGGCAAAGGGCGGTCAGCTCGCGGGGCTCTGAGCCTAGGCTCGCGTAAGAGCTCTCGCGAACTGGCGGCCCTACATCGGCACATCGACGCGGTGACGGCGCCGGCAGACCGGATCGGGACACGCGCGACGCGCTCCGCGAGCCACGCGCTCCGCGAGCGACGCGCTCCGGGCGTCAGCGCGGCTCGGGGCTCGCGCCGGGGCGCTTCGTGAACTTGCCGCGGAACTCGGGGTGCTCGTTCTCGAACGCCTCGAGGCTCTCGCGGGTGATCTCGACCTCGATCTCGCCGTCGCGCTCGATCGTCGACTGGCAACCGAGGCGCGAGTTGTGGCGAACGTCGAACGCCTTGTCGAGGATGTCCTCTTCGTCCTCTTCCTGTTCACTGAGAAGCTCCGCGCCCTTCGTGACGTAGACGTGGCACGTCGAGCAGGCGCAGACGCCTCCGCAGGCGTAGCCCTCGGGCGCGTCGATCTTCTGGGCGGCCTCGAGGATGCTCGAGCCGACGGGCACCTCCGTCTCCCCGTATCCCTTGAACCGAACGATCGCCATCTTGCTGACCTTCTCTCTTCTCGTCTTCCCGTTGCTGCGTGATGTTCGCTGTTCGCTCGCCGAGAGCGGCTCTAGCTCGAAGGAGGCGCCGGAGGCAGCGGCCCCGACTCCGCGTGAGCGGCTTCGATGCCCTTCGCGTGCTCGACGGACTTCTCGATGGTCTCGAGCGACTGCCCCTCGATGGCCTGCGCGATCGCGCGGTTCATGCGGCGGCCGGCGAACGCCTTCGTTGCGGTGTCGAGGTCCTCGATCTTCAGCTCGATCCGGCGCGCATCGCTGCCCACGATCGCCTTCTCGAGGTCGGCGATCGCCGTCTCGATGCGCTCCTTCTCGCCCGGCTCGAGCAGATCCGGATCGGCGGCGAGCGACTTCTTCGTCGACGAAGCGACGCGCGATGCTTCGACGCGCACCTCGGCCAGCTTTCGCGCAGCGAGGTCCTCCTCGCCGTGATCGATCGCGTCGAGCAGCATCTGCTCGACCGTGTCGTCGTCGAGGCCGTACGAAGGCTTGACGCTCACCGTCTGCTCGATGCCGGTGCGCTCCTCACGCGCGTGGACGGAGAGCAGCCCGTCCGCGTCGACGCGGAACGTGACCTCGAGGCGAGCCATGCCCGCGGCCATCGGCGGGATGCCCTTCAGCGTGAAGCGCGCAAGGCTCCTGCAGTCGGCCGCGAGCTCGCCCACGCCCAGCACCACGAGGAAAAC
>JAEXCN010000078.1 GCA_023402175.1 Pseudomonadota bacterium
CGCCACGCGCGGCGCGGCGTGCGCACGCGAGGTGCCCTTGCTCGTCGTCGATTTCGACGACGTGGTTTTCGGCGGCGGAGCAGGCTCGCTCGCGCTCTCGACGGGCTTCGTGTCGTCCGCGGAGGCCGACGTCTCCGTCGGGACGGGATCGGCGGCCGCCGTCGGCGCCGGCGGCGGCGGGGGTGCTGGCTCCGGCACGCTCGGGATCGTGCTCGGAGGCTCGGACGGCTGCGCCGCTGGGGCGGTCGATTCGCTCGTCGCAGTGACGCTCGGAGCGAGATGGAGTCGCCGGGAGATCGGGCGCGCCGCGAGACCGACGCCGACGAAGAAGAGCGCGGCGGCCGCGAGCCCGGCCACGCGCCGGCGGCGCGCCGTGCGCGACTGCGACGAGAGGCGGCGACGGATACGCGATGCCGACTCGCCCTTGTTCGGTGTGCCGGGCGGCGCGAGGACATCATCGCTACCCTGGCCATGACCACGCGACGCCTCCAGGACGCGAGCGATCGACTCCGCGCCCGCCGCGGCGTTCTCGTCTCCAAACGGCGCGAGCGCCATCGCGAGCTCGGCGACGTCGGAGTAGCGCTCCGAAGGTTCGACACGGAGGCACTTGAGGAGCACCTCGTCGAGCTCCTCGGGCAGCTCCGGGCGCACGCTCGAGGGCGCCGGCGGCGGAGAGCGAACGGCCGCAGCGTAGATGTCGAAGAGCGACTCACCGTCGAACGGCGAGTTGCCGACGAGCAGCTCGTAGAGGATCGCGCCGAGCCCCCAGATGTCGGAGCGCGAGTCCGCCGCCGCGGCCGACTCCATCTGCTCGGGCGGCATGTAGCGCGGCGAGCCCATGACGACCTCGGGGCTCGTGAGGCCGACGGAGTCCTTCGGTGAGAGCGGGGTGTCGACGCGCGAGATCCCGAAGTCGATGAGCTTGATGCACGTGAGCCCGTCGGCGCCGCGGGTGACGAAGAGGTTGGCCGGCTTGAGGTCGCGGTGGACGATGCCGCGCCCGTGGACCTCGGCGAGCGCCTCGCAGGCCTGCAGGGCGTAGTCGACGGCCTGCTCGACGGTCGGGCGGAAGCCCTCGTCGAGGAGCTCGCCGAGATCGCGGCCCTCGAGCAGCTCCATCACCATGTACGGCGCACCGTCGTCCGTCGTCCCGACGTCGAACACGCGAACGATGTGCTCGCCTTTCAGGCGCGTCGCCGCGCGCGCTTCGCGCATGAAGCGTGAGACGATCCCCGGCAGCTCGCGGATGATCGGCGAGACGATCTTCACGGCGACCGGCTGATCCAGGCCGACGTGAGTGGCGCGATAGACGGAGGCCATGCCGCCTCCGCCGAGGCAACGCTCGATCTTGTATCGTCCTCCGAGGATGTCGCCTTCGCGCAGGAGTGGCGTGGACGCCTTCCCCCGGCCGCTCACCTCTTGTGCTGACATGGACCGCATCGCCTCGTGCGGTCATTCAATGCGAAGCCCGATCCACTCGCGACGCCGCGAAAAAACGAGGTTCGACGCTGCCTAGCTCGTGCGAGTTGGCCGGAGCACGTGCGCAGGACCGCCACAAAGCGCGCCGCTGCCGCAACACCGAGCGGTGTCGTCACAACGCGGGCGACGCATGCAACGCTGCGCGTCGCGTGTCAGTCGTTCATTTGTTGCCGCCGACGTCCGGCTTGCGCGTGACGACGATGTGGCCGTGGCTCTTGTTGTCCGGGTATCCGTACCGGAATGAGATCGGCGTCGCCGTCTTGAACAGCTCGTGAAATGCTTTCGCGTCGGCGTTGTTGACGGTCCCGAAGGGCTCGGGCCATTCGTAGGCGCCGTAGACGTCCTGGACGAACCCGTACTTCTTTGCGATGCGCGGCGGGACTCCCGTCGTGTCCGAGATCATCCAGTCCGTGTGGGTCATCAGGTAGTCGCGGATCGTCGCGAAGCCTCCGTCGTCCCAGAGCAGATGGCTCGCCGCCTTCGTCATGGCCGATACCTTGCCCTTCGCCTCGAGGTGCTTCACCAGCGCGGGGTTGCGCGTCAGGCTCTTGTCCGAGAGGTCGTAGGCCACGTGACGGAGGATGCGCACCTTCGTGTCACCGGGCTTTCGGAAGCGGATCTCGGCGTTCGCGAACGGGCCCTCGCGACCCTGCTTCTTGTTCTTCGCGATGTCGTCCTCGGTCAGCCACTTCAGTGTCCCGTCCGGGTTGAACGAGAAGTAGCGGAACGTCACGGGCTCGTAGCCGTGGATGACGAGCGCCGCCATCGTGTACGCGACCTCGCCGGGGATCGCGCCGCGCGTCTCGATGCCGAGGTTCTCCGTGCGGCTGTGTGCCTTGAGGAAGAGCTTTCCGAGGTGCTCGCGGAGCTGCTTCAGCTCCGTGCCGAGCCGCCTGTTGTCCGCCTTGTCGATGCCGCGAACGTCACCGGCGATCTCGAGAGACACGGTCGTCAGCTCGGTCGCGTCGGGGTACGTCGCGAGGGCGCTCACGAGATCCCCGCCGCCGAACGGATACACGACCGTCGTCGGCAGACCGGCGGGCCGGAGCTTCGCGATGAACGGACTCGCGACGTCGAGCCATTCGCGCTTGTACTCCGCGTAGCCGCTCTTCAGCATCTCGCAGTGCGCGTCGACGAGCCTCTTGTCGACGTGCGAAGGGATCAGCGAGTCGTCCCCGCCGCAGGCTGCCACGCGAAACGCGGCGAGCACCTGCTTCGTGAACGGCGTGCCGGCCAGCGGCTCCTCGGGCGCCGCGCCCGCATCGGACGCCGCTTGCGCCCCCGCGTCGTGATGTTCGCCGTCGCCCGAACGTGCCGTGTCGAGCCCCGCGCTCCCCGGTGCCGGCGTCGACGTCGGCTCATGGGTCCCCTGTCCCGGATCGGGCGGCTGCGAGCGGCAGCCGGCGCCGAGCGCCAGGGCGAGGATCATGGCGAGAGCCGCCCGGGGACGAGACTGAGGAACCGGATTCACGCCGGGCACTTTGCCTCAGGCAGAGGCGCTAGGAAAGTTGAAGGAGCGATCGCGCGACGTGCCCGCGGTCCGGCCGCGCTCGGTACGAGCGGTACCGTGTGGAGATGCCTGCGCGCGTCGTCGGTCGCTCGCGCTTGCGTCGCGCGCGCACGGTCCCTACCGATTGGCGCGCTCAGCGCGGCTGCCAGCGCGCGGGCCGTCGTTCGAAATAGGCAAGGGCCGCGTCGCAGTGGTCCGGCCCGCTCCAGGTGTCGACGAAGAGGCGTCGCTCGAGCGAGCGCACGTCGGGTGAGCTCATGGTCTCGCGGACGAGGCGTTTCATCGCTTCGATCGCCTTCGGCGACCCGAGCGCGATCTCCGATGCCCATGCGAGGGCGGTCGGGAGCGCCTGGCCGTTCTCGGTGACCTCGTCGACGAGGCCAACGAGCTTCGCCTCGGCCGCGCCGATCTCGTGGGCGCTGTAGAGGAGGCGCGCGGCGGTCCCGGCGCCGACGAGCGCGACGAGGCGAGGGATGCTTCCCCAGGCCGTCGTCACGCCCATGCGGACTTGCTTGAACCCGATGCGCGCGCGGGCGTCGGCGATCCGCATGTCGCACGCGATGGCGAGCTCGGCTCCGCCGCCGATCGCCGGCCCAGCGAGCGCCGCGATGACGGGGAAGGGGGCTTCGGCGACCGCACAGGTGAGCGCGTAACCGGCATCGCTCAGCCGCTCGGCGTCCTGCGGGGACGTCTTGTCACGGAGCTCGCGAAGGTCACCGCCGGAGACGAACACGTCGCCTGCGCCGGTGATGATGGCGGCGCGCAGATGGGGATCCTGCGCGGCCTCGCGGAGCGCGACGGTGAGCCCGTCGAGCGTTGCATGATCGAGCGCGTTCTTCGCCGCGGGGCGATCGATCGTCCAGACGACGACCCCGCCTTGCCGTTCGACGTGCAGCACGACTCAGCTGCCGGCTTTGACGCGCTTCACCACCGAGCCCGTGCGTGCGAGCTCGATTGGTCGCATGCGCGTGTTGCGCTGCTCGGCCTCGACGACGGGGTCGCGACGCGCGCGGCGCTTCTTCCGGCGTGCGAGGAACTTCTCGGCGTGGCTGATGATGGCGCCGGCGACGTCGATCCCGCTCGTTCGCTCGATGCCTTCGAGCCCGGGCGAGCTGTTGATCTCGAGGATCTTCGGTCCGTCGCGCCCCTGGAGCATGTCGACGCCCGCGACCTCGAGCCCCATGACCTTTGCCGCGGCGATCGCCGCCTGGCGATACGCCTTCGGAAGCTCGACGCGGACGCCGAGGCCGCCGCGATGGAGGTTCGATCGGAACTCGCCCTTCTTGGCCTGGCGCCGCATGGCGGCGATGACGCGGCCACCGACGACGATGGCGCGGTAGTCGCGGCCTTTGGACTCCGCGATGTACTCCTGCAGGATGATGTCCTGGCCCATCGCCCAGAGCGTCTCGAGCAGCGACGTGACCGCCTGCGGGGTGTCGGCGATCATCGTGCCGATGCCCTGCGTTCCTTGATGGAGCTTCACGATCGCGGGCGTGCCGCCGATGAAGTCGAGCGCGGCGTCGACCGAGTCGGGGGTGCGAGCGCAGACGGTCTTGGGGACGTCGATGTCCTTCTTCGTCAACAGCTGCATCGCGCGGAGCTTGTCGCGCGACCGCGCGATCGCGATCGCATTGTTGAGCACCGGGATGCCCATCATGTCGAACTGCCGGACGACGGCGAGACCGTAGTTCGTGATCGACGCGCCGATGCGCGGAAGGACGAGGTCGACGGGAGGAAGCAGGCGATCGCCGAGGAACATCGCCGGTCGACCGCGTGAGATCACGACCTGGAAATGAAGCGGGTCCGCGACCGTCACCTCGTGCCCGCGCGAGCGCGCGGCAAGCACGAGACGGCTCGTGGAGTAGAGACTCGCGTTTCGGGACAGTACGAGGAGCCGCATCGCCGGAGAGCCCGGAGCGTAGGTACACTCAGGCGAGGGCGTCCACCGTCTTCTCGTCCGGCATCGGCGGCAGAGCTCATCTAGCCGCCGGATTGCTGGGGCAAACGGCTCGTCGCGCGCCGCGAGTACGCGATTTCGGCCGAACTTTGCGCGTCAGCTATAAATTTCTAGTGATTTCAGTTGGTTATGCCGGGGTCTGCCGGGGTCCCGAGCTCGTCGCTCGACTCGACCTCGGCGCGGACCGCACGAGGTCGGGGCGCGTCGTCGGTCGAGAGGCGGGCGGCCGTCGTCACGGCGAGGTGTGCCGGCGCTGCCACGCCAAGGGCGGCGCGATCATGGTGCTCGCCTCGTGAGCGCGGCCAGACCGTCACCGCGAGAAGCAGGAGCAGGCCAGAGAGCCGCAAGCCGAGATGCGCACGCCGGGACATCGCATCGAGCTGATGCAGTCTGCGTGCCTCGACCGCGTCATGAACGCGAGCTCGAAGGACATCGCGAGAACCGGAGCGATCGCCAGCTTTCCGACGCGTCAGGACGAACGAGCGCTGTCTCAAGACGGCCACGCGTGAGGTCCGAGCGCACGCGTTCGCCGCGCTCGAGGAGGAGTCCAGCACGCCTGAGGTTCGGCTCTCTCCGTTCACCGAGGGCGGAACGCCTCGACCGAACCGCGCGATCGGCGAGCGCGAGTACCTTGGTCTCTAGGACACGAGCGGCTCGCCTGGTACGAATGAGAGCACCCGATCGTCCTCCGCCGAGGACGCTCGCGGGCTCCCGCTCCCCATGCGCCAACTCCCCGGAAAAAACGACGACCTCGACCTCGATCTCCCCGCTCTCGATGGGGAGGATGATGCCCACGACGATCACGGCGCTCTCGATGACGCACTCGATTTCGCGGAGCACGATGGGGACGCGTTCGACGATGCGACCGGCGAGGACGCGGCGTTCGACGAGCTCGCGGTGGAAGGCGCCGAAGGCGGCTGGCTCGTCGACGCGGACAACGCAGCGTCGCTCGACGTCGGCGCCTTCGACGTCGTCATCCAGCCCGAGGGCAAGGTGCTCGAGGACGACGAGGTCGACACCCGCGCCGGGCTCGACGATCTGATTTCGCACGACGAGACGTTCGTGGCCGACGGCGGCGAAGAAGGCCCGCTCGCCGACGATGACGAGCTCCGCGAGGAGGATCTGCCGGCGCTCGACGCCGACGAGGACGGAGACGTTCCCGACGAGGAGCTGTTCGATCGGAGCATGCTCGCCGGCGACGGCGACCTTCGCTGGGACGATCGCGCCTGGACGCGCGCAACCCCCGTCTCCGGATCGCCCGACGAGGGCGACGACAGCGGCGTCCTCGCGGTCCCCGGTGAGGACATCACGCAGACCGCACGCGATTCCGCGTGGCGGCGGCTCGAGGAGACCGGGCGTGCGATGGCGGCGGCCTTCGTGCCCGGCGGCAGCGTCGTCGTGGCGCTCGCAACTCCGGATCGTGCGCGGGCTTCGATCGTCCGCATCCAGCCGGATGGCGAGGCCCGGATCATCGCCGAGGTCGATCCGCGGACGATGAAAGCGGAAGACGACGGCGAGGCCTGCACGGTGACCTTCCTCCGGTGGGACGCCGCCCGCGGCTGCCTCTTCGTGGGCGGCAACTTCGGGGTCGAAGCCTACAAGCCGGTCTGACGCGGTCGACGAACGCCAGTCCAGCGCGGGCCCGATCGGTTAGATTGGGCGCGCATGGCGATCATCGTCCAGAAGTACGGCGGCTCATCGGTCGCGGACGTCCAGAAGATCGCGCTGGTAGCAGAGCGCGTCGTCGCGACGAGGCGCGCTGGACACGACGTCGTCGTCGTCGTCAGCGCGATGGGGAAGACCACCGACGAGCTGATCACGCTCGCGCGCCGCTCCGCTGCGACGTCGGCGGACGGGGCCGAGCCTCCTCGCCGCGAGCTCGACATGCTCGTGTCGACGGGCGAGCGCGTGACGATGGCGCTGCTCTCGATCGCGATTCATGCGCGCGGCCTGGACGCGATCAGCTTCACGGGCAGCCAGTCGGGGATCCTCACCAACGATCGCCACTTCGACGCTCGCATCATCGAGGTGCGCCCGCATCGCATCGAGGACGAGCTGGCGCGCGGGAAGATCGTCATCGTCGCCGGCTACCAGGGCATGAGCTACAAGCGGGAGATCACGACGCTCGGTCGCGGCGGCTCCGACACGACCGCGGTCGCGCTGGCGGCGGCGCTCGGCGCGGAGCGCTGCGAGATCTACAGCGACGTCGACGGCGTCTACTCGGCCGACCCGCGCGTCGTGCCTGAGCCGAAGCACCTGCCCGAGCTCGATCTCGCGGTCCTCGCCGAGATGGCCGAGGCCGGCGCGAAGGTCGTCAACGCCCAGGCCGTCGAGTGGGCACGGCGGAACAAGGTCGCCATCGTCGCACGCAAGACCTCCGATCCGATCGCAGGACCGAGCCGCGAGACCATCGCACGCGATCAAGACGAGCTCGACATCGCGCGGACGAGCGACGAGGGCCGCAACGTCCGCGCGATCGTCGGCGCGTCGAACGTCGTCCTCGCGCGGACGGCCGTCGGCAAGCTCTCGTCCTTGCTCGAAGCGGCGACGGCGCTCGAGCTGTCCGTCGGCGACGTCGTGTCCGCGGGCGAAGAAGCTTTCGTCCACGTCCCGCTACTGAACGTCCCCGACTGGTCGCGCTGCGCGCGCGAGATCGATCGTCTCACGTCCGGCGCGGCGACGTTCGGCGGCCCGTACGCGGTCGTCAGCGTGGTCGGCTACGGCCTGACGGGAGCGAGCGGGGCGCTCTCTCGTGCCCTCGGCGTGCTCGGCGGGATCGGCGCGGCTCCCGTCGCGCTCTCGGCCGGTCCGCTCCGGATCTCGGCCACGATCGAGGCGTCGCGGCTCGACGACGCCCAGCGCGCGCTCCACGCTGCGTTCGTCGGCTGAAGGCCGCTCGTCAGCTGCCGCCGCGCCTTGCGAGGACGCTGATGGTGCGGCGAAGGCCGCGATCGCGATCGTCCGGCGGCGCCGCGGCAGGATCGGCCGTGCCGACGAGGATGACGAGCGCGCGCACCATCGTCCGCGCCTCGCGGAGGAGCAGCGCGTGCTGCGTCTCTTCCGCGCGCGCGGCGATGCGTCGCCAAGCGGCGAGCTGCGCGGGTGTCTGCCCGTCCTCAGCGTGCCACGACGCGAGCGTGCGAAGCGCGCTGATGTCGTCCTCGGCGCTCGCGAACAGGTCCTCGATCGCCTGCGCCTTCGCGCCGAGCGCACGACGGACGTGAGCGCGCGCAAGCCGTGCGGCCCGGGAGCCAGGGACGTGCTCGAGGGCGACCGAGTACACGCGCTCCGATTCACGCAGATCTCCGCGCCGCGCGCGCAGGCTGCCGAGCCCGAGGTAGGCCTCCTCGCAGGTTGGATCGAGCGAGAGCGCCTCCATGTAGCGACGCAGCGCGATCTCCTCCTCGTGCGCTCGCTCGTGGGCGAGCGCGCTGCGCACGAGCTCCTGGGCGCTCGATGCCGAAGCTTCGCGCGCGGACACGACGACGAGCGCGGCAACGGCAGCGGCGGCGGCGACGAGCGGGCGAATCGTCCTCGAAGCGGCCCACGTCATGGTCGAAGGATAGCGCTATCCTCGACGGCTGCTCGGGACGGAACGCCGGAGGAACGCGAGGATGTGGCCCGCCGCCGCCAGACGCTTGCACCTCTCGGACATCCGCGGCCCGACGCGGATCGTGACCGTCGCACGTGTCGTCTCGCCCGACATCGTGCGGAGCCCGCTCTCGGGGCGAATGGCCGCGTTCGTTCGCCTCGAAGCTCTCGAGGCGACGACCGATGCCGTAGGCGTAGGCGGTCTGACCTCGCTCGGAGCGATTGTCCTCGGTGACGTCGTCACGCTGGAAGTCGATTTCGAGGACGCGCGCGGCGTTGCGATCGGTCTCTTGCCGCGACGCGCGGAGCTTCGTCTCGTGCCCGTCGAACCGGCGCTGCCCATCACGCGTGCGCTCCCGGAGCTCGTACCGTTGCTCGCGTGCGCGAAGGGAACCGGGCTGCTGTGTCAGCGCGAGCGGCTGGTCTTCGGTGGCGAGCGTCTTCGGCTGTCGGCGGTCGTCGAGCGCGCTCACGGATCCGACGCCGAACGGCTCGTCGTGCGTGACGATCTCGCGCCCGTGCGGCTCGACGACGTTCTCGATGACCGTGGTGCCTGAGGGCGCGGATCGGACGGCGGGATCGACGAAATTCGCGCGTCTCGCGCAGCGATCTTCTCGCGGGCGAGCCGACCGAACTCGAGTTGCAGCTCGTCGAGCTCCTGTTCGCTGAGCTCCTCGAGCGCCATCAGATGATCGCGCGCGTTCTGGTTCACGCGGATCAGCTCGTCGAGCTTGATATGGATCTCGTGCGAGTCGCGGTTTTGCGTGTTCTGGATGAGGAACACCATGAGGAACGTGACGATCGTCGTCCCCGTGTTGATCACCAGCTGCCACGTGTCCGAATACCGGAAGAAGTGGCCGGAGAAGGCCCAGAGCAGGACGACGAACGCTGCAGCGATGAACGAGACCGGGTGTCCGACGCCGTGCGCCGTCCGTGACGCGATCTTGCGGAAGACCTCGCCTCCCTTGAACGGCTTGTACGGCTCGCGACGCTTCTTCGTTGTCATGTTCGATTTTTGTCTCGGGTGCCTTGGTCAGGGGGTGTCGATGCTGGCGCCGTTCCGGCAGATCTCCGACGGGCGACACGCGCGGATCTCGCTGCTCTCGTTCAGCGTGATTTGTCCGCAGCTCGTCTCCGTCCGGATCGCGGCGAGGCATTCTTCGAAGCCCGCGCGTGCTACCGCCGGCGAGCATTCCCATGCCTCGACGTTCAGTCGTGCTCGCGGCTGGAGGTCGGCGACGCAGACCGCCTCGCCGAGGAGCGCTGCCTCGGCGGTGACGTCCGCACGTTCGGTGGTCGCGCAGTGACGCTCTCGTTCGCAGACCGCTCCTGCGAGGCGATTCGCGGCGCTGGCCTTCGCGTCCGTGGTCGGAGCCGGCGCGCTCGTGACGCGCACGCCATCGGGCGTCCCGCTGCGGATCGTCGTCGTTCCAGCTGCATCGCCGTTGTGGTGACACCCGGAAGTGAGCGCGAGCGTGGTCGTGGCGACCGCAAGAGCAAGCTGCAGCGTGCGGGACATCGTGTTTCCTCCGCGTGACTGTGCTGCAGCGCTCGCGCCAGCGGGCGAGCTCGACCACGCGGACGGGCAGGGCATCAGGGCTCGTCCGCTCTCGGCGACGATGACGCGACGTCGCGCACGCTGACACCATGCGGCTACGATCGTCGTCGTGTCTCGCGTGGCTCTCGGATGCATGCGCCTGTCGACGGACGACGATCGTGACGACGCGCGTGCGCTCGCGACGATCAAGGCCGCGCTCGACGCGGGCGCCACGTGGCTCGACACGGCTCGGTCGTATGCACGCGACGATCGTGAGCTCGGCCACAACGAACGCCTGGTCGCTCGAGCGCTGGGCTCGCGCAGCGACGTGCGGATCGTGACGAAGTGCGGGATGGCCCGTCCAGGCGGCCGGTGGGAGCCGGACGGTCGTGCCCGCGCGATCCTCGACGACGCACGGGCTTCCGCGCGCGATCTCGGCCGGCCGCCGGACGTCCTTCTCCTGCACGCGCTGGATCCACGCGTGCCGTTCGCGACGAGCGTGCGCGCCCTCGCGCGTGCGAGAGAGCAGGGGCTCACACGCGCGATCGGCCTGTCGAACGTGACGCGGCGGCAGCTCGAGTCGTTGCCGTCGGACATCGAGCTCGCGGCCGTCGAGGTCCCGCTCGGCGCGCACGACGACGCGGCCGCGCGAGGGGGCGTGCTCGCGTGGTGCAAGGAGCGAGGCATCACGGTGCTTGCTCACGCGCCGCTCGGCGGCCCCGCGCGCGCTGGCCGGCTCGAGCGCGATCTCGTGCTCCGCGCCGTCGCGTCGCGCCATGAGGGGGCCACGCCCGCGATGATCGTCATCGCGTATCTGCTCGCCGTGTCGGACGTGATCGTGCCGGTCGTCGGCGCACGTCGCCCGGAGACGGCGACGAGCGCGCTCGCCGCCGAGCGGATCGTGCTCGACTCCGAAGATCTCGCGAAGCTCGACGCGCGATTCCCGGGCCTTGCGATGGCGCGTCTTCCCATGCGGCCACCGCTGCCCGACGCGGCGACGGCCGAGGTCGTCGTCGTCATGGGCATCGCCGGGTCGGGCAAGACCCGTCTCGCCGCGTCGTTCGTGGAGCGTGGCTACGAGAGGCTCAATCGGGACTCGCTCGGAGGTACGCTCGCGGGGATTGCGCGACGACTCGAAGACCGCCTGGCCGCCGGCACGAAGCGGCTCGTGCTCGACAACACCTATGTCACGCGCGCATCACGGAGCGAGGTCGTCCGCGTCGCGCATGCGTCCGGAGCGACGGTCAGGTGCATCCATCTCGAGACCCCGTCGCACGAGGCGCACGTCAACGTCGCGTGGCGCATGCTCGAGCGGCACGGCGAGCTGCTCGGCGGCGCCGAGCTCGCGAAGCGCGCGAAGAAGGACGCGGGGCTCTTCGCGCCGATCGCGCTGGCACGTATGGAGCGGCAGCTCGAACCGCCGTCGCAGGACGAAGGATTCGCTTCTATCGAGCGCGTCGCGTTCACCCGCGAGCACCCGATCGCGCCGCGCGCGTCGGGCGTCGCGATACCGATCGAGCTCGTGATCGACGTCAGGGCAGGGGCGATCGTCCGTCGCGCGGGCGCCGATGAGGCGCTCGCCCGCGTTCCGCCGTCGGCGCCGATCCTCCTCTACGGCTGGCGACACGGGGCCGACGAGGCGTGGCGCGAGGAGGCGAGCGCGCTCGCGGCCGAGCTCGCGCCCGGGCGCATCGTGCACGTCGGTGTGTGCCCGCATCCTGCCGGGCCGCCGGTCTGCTGGTGCCGGCCGCCGCTTCCAGGGCTCTGGCTCGATTTCGCGCGTCGGCATGGAGTCGATCCGCGACTGAGCATCTTCATCACGACGACCCCTGCCCAGCGGGCGATGGCGCGGGCGCTCGGCGTCCAAGCGCTCGTCCTCGAGCGCGTCCTGGGGAATGCGCTCGAGGAGAAATCTTCGTCACGGATCGCGCCGCCCGTACGATGACCGGGCATGCACGTGAGTCCCGGGCATTTCGCGTTCGCCGCGGCGTCGCACAACGTGAACACATGTCCTCGTCCGCCAATGGCTCGATCTCGCTTCCGAATTCGCGGCGTCGCGGCGCTCTTCGCGCTGTCGATCCTCGCGGCCTGCTCGAAATCCGAGGCCCAGACTCCGCCGGCTCCCGCCGCGGCCGTCTACCCATGGGGCCCGAGCGCGACGGCGCCCGCCGATCGGCTCGATGGCCGGTTCTCCAAGCCACCGTCCGGCTTCACGCGCGTCGACGTCGCGCCTGGTAGCTTCGGCGCGTTCCTTCGCTCGCTGCCGCTCTTGCCGGAAGGATCTCCCGTCGTCGACTACCGCGGGCGCAGGCTCCACGCCGAAGGCCGGCATCCGAACATCGCCGCGGTCGCGGACATCGACGTCGGCGACAAGGATCTCCAGCATTGCGCCGACGCGATCCTCCGTCTGCATGCGGAGTGGAGGTACGGACGTGGCGCGCGTGATCTCGTCTATCGGGCGGTCTCCGGGCAGCCGCTCTCGTACCAAGGGTGGCTCGCCGGGGATCGGTCGTTCGTGGCGGGCAAAGACCTCGTCGTGAAGAGGACCGCGGCGCCGCGTCGAGATGATCACGCCGTTTTCCGCGGATGGCTCGATGACGTGTTCTCGTGGGCGGGGACCCCGTCGCTCGAGCGCGACGGCAAGAAGGTCCCGACCGCATCCGAGACGATGCCGGGCGACTTCTTCGTGATGAGCGGAAGCCCGTTCGGCCATGCGGTGCTCGTTCTCGATGTGGCGCGCGACGACAAAGGTCGGCTCGCGGTCCTCCTTGGTCAGAGCTTCATGCCGGCTCAGAGCTTCCACGTCCTCGCGCACGATGGATCTCCTTGGTTCGTGATCGAGCCAGGAGACACGCTCGTGAGCACGCCGTTCTGGCGTCCTTTCCCGGTGACGTCGCTGAGGCGGCTGTGATCCCCGGCCGGGCGCGCCCGCGTGCCTGGACGGCGCTCGTGCTCGGTGCAGCGGCGCTCTCGACGGCTCCCGCCAGCGCGGAGACGAGCGCGAAGCCCGCGCCACGCACGCAGATCGTCGACGGACCGTGCGCGGGCTGCCGAGCGGTCTTCCCGGCGGGAAGCGAGCCGGCCCCGCTGCTCGTGATCCTCCACGGTGACTCGGGACACGGGCCCGCGGATCTGCTCGCTGCATGGGAGCGCCATGCGGCGTCGCGCGACGTTGCGCTCCTCGCGCTGCAGTGTCCACGCGATCTCGGATGCAAGGGGAGCTGGTGGCAGTGGAACGGCGATCCGTCGTGGGTTGCGGCGCAGGTCGACGCGCTCGCGAAGCGACGGCCGCTCGATCGCGAGCGGACATGGCTCGCGGGGTGGTCAGGCGGCGCTTCGTACATGGGCCTCCGCGCGACGGCGCTCGAGCGCGCATTCGCGGCGCTCGTCTACCATGGCGGCGGGATCCCTCCGCGCGCCGGATGCTCGTCAGATGCGCCGCGCGGAGCGCCGGTCTACTTCCTCGTCGGCACGGCGAACCCGCTCCATTCCCTTGCGGTTCGCCTCCGCGAGCATCACGAGGCCTGCAAGGACGACGTCGCGTGGCAGGTGCTCCCCGGCGCGGATCATGCCGCCGAGTGGCGCGCCCTCGACGCGAATGGCGGCCGGATCCTCGACTGGCTCTCGAAGCAGCGACGCGCGCCGTCGAAAGGCTGACGCTCCTGCGTCGGCGAGCAGGTGCCGCACGCGAGCTTGCCGGCGATCGTCCACGGCACGCCGGTCGTCCTCCCAGCGGATGCAGCTCGAGCGCGATTGTATCGCCCACCGGAACGGATCGTTCGAGCGTGTGGGCTTCCTCGATCGTGCGTCGGACCGTACGCTCTCGTCGATGGTCAATCGTCGTTCCGCGCTGAAGCTCCTCGCGGCGAGCGTTACCGCCGCGTGCTCGCGCGGTACGTCGTCGGCCGGCGGAGGAGGGAAGGCCGAGGTGTCGAATGCATCGAGCATGCCGGGTCCGGCGAAGAAGATGCCGGTGATCTTCCTCGCTCATGGCGCGCCTCCGCTGCTCGACGACGCCACGTGGATGGGCGAGCTCTCTGCGTGGGCGCAGCGGATCCCGCGTCCGGACGCGATCCTCATGCTGTCGGCGCACTGGGATGCACGTCCGGCGAAGCTCGGTGCGACGACGACGGTACCTCTCGTCTACGACTTCTACGGGTTCCCTGCGCGCTACTACGAGACGAAGTACCCGGCGCCGGGCGCGCCGGCGCTCGCGTCGCGCGTTCGCGCGCTGCTCGATGCACGCTCGATCGCGCACGGCGACGACCCTGCGCGAGGCCTCGATCACGGCGCGTTCATC
This sequence comes from Pseudomonadota bacterium, assembly GCA_023402175.1. Classification (GTDB taxonomy): domain Bacteria; phylum Myxococcota_A; class Polyangia; order Polyangiales; family Polyangiaceae; genus Labilithrix. The sequence continues at coordinate 14,375 of JAEXCN010000078.1, forward strand.
CCGCTGCTCGCGATGTATCCGCAGGCGAACGTCCCCGTGCTCCAGCTCTCGTTGCCCGGGCTCGAGCCGGCGACGCTCGCGTCGTTCGGTCGCGCGCTCGCGCCGCTCGCGGAGGAAGGCGTGCTGGTCGTCGGCAGCGGCTTCCTCACGCACAACTTGCGGACGATGGGGCAGCGCACGCCGGAGTGGGCCGTCGAGTTCGACGCCTGGTCCGCCGAGGTGCTCGCGAGGCGCGATGTCGACGCGCTCGTGGACTTTCGCGCGCGCGCGCCGGCCGCGAGGCTCGCGCACCCGTCGCACGAGCATTTCGCGCCGGTGATCGTCGCCGCTGCCGCGGCGGCGGAGCGCGGGCGCAATGACGTGACCTTCCCGATCACCGGCTTCTGGAACGAGTGGTCGTTCACCCGGCGGTCGGTGCAGTTCGGCTGACCGCCTTGTTTCCTAGTTCAGTCAACGAGGACACAAGCTCGCGGGGCGGCGTGGATTGAGCGCGTTGTGTCCTCGTTCAGTCAACGAGGACACAAGCTCGAACCGAGCCGCCGTTCCCCGCGTCAGCGGACGGGTGAGCCCGAGGTGGGGCGCATCGCGTTGGCGTGGCTGACGAGGGCCGCAAGGACCTGCATGTACTGCCCGTTCTTCGCGTCGAGCGCCTTGAAGGCGGCGCGCGCGGCGACACGCTCCTTCTTGATTTCTTCGCTCTTCGCCTCGAGGTCCTTGATCTCGGCCTCGAGGGCGTCGCGCGTCACCTGGCGTTCGCGTTTCTCGTCGCCTCGCGCCTCCCGAACATACGGCGTGACGACGACGAGCTTCGCGACGAGCACCGGCTTCTTCGTGATGACCGCGCCCTTGAGGAGCGCGAGCGAGTCGTCGACGGCCGCGTTGCGTTCGTCGAAGAAGCGGACGCGGTCGGCTGCGCTCGCGAGCTCTTCGTTCCGCGCGAGCACGCCCTCGCGGAAGACCCAGTGTGCCGTGCTCACGGCATCGTCGCGGAGCAGCGCCGTCGGTGCGCCTGACGTCCATGCGCGGAACAGCGAGACGCTCGTCTCGAGGTGATCGGCCCGGAGCTCGGCGACGACGGTGTCGAGCGCGCGTCGATCCGCAGGACCGATCCCCTTGGGCAGCTCCTTCACGAGGAGCGCGCGGCCGGCAACGGCGGGATCGGCCTTCGACGTGGGAAGCGGGTCGGCGTGGGCGACCTTCGACTTCGCGGGCTTCGATTGTGGCGGGGCGGCGGCGAGAGAAGAAGAAACGAGAGCGGCGGCGATCACGGCCGGCAGCGCGAAGGAAAAGCGCATGGTCTTGAAAACCTAGCACCGCGATCCGCTCACGCACGGCCCGCCATCACGGAAGCCTCGCGGAAGCTCCCTCTGTTGGAAATCGCGTCGGTGGTGTGCTCACGCGGTCACGGACGGAGACGGCGCACCGCACTTCTGACAGAACTTCCAGCCCGGTTTGATGGCCGTGCCGCACGCGCACGTCGCGGTTGCGGCGCCGGAGAGGCGCGTGCCACACGCCGTGCAGACGGCCCACGACGGATCGACCGGCTGGCGGCAGCCCGGGCATCCGGCGGGCCCCATCACGATGCGCTCTCCGCAGCCGGGACAGAACGCCGAATTGGGTGCGAGCGTCATCGCGCAGCGCGGGCACGAGCTCGATTGTCCTCGCCGGATGGCGGCGGCCTCGGCATGCGTGACGTACTCGCCGGCGATGATCTTCGCGTACTCCTCGCTGTTCGCCCACTCGGTGATCACCTTCGCGCGATAGATCGGATACGGGTGCGTGCTGTGCCAGTGCTGGTACAGCTGCATGCCCTTGAGCAGGATGCTGTCGTCGAGCTTCTCGTACTCCTTCGCTTGCGCGAGCACGTCGTCGAGGTTCAGCGTGTCCTGCCGTCGGCGAAGCCCGCCGCCGCCGAGCTTCGCGAGCGCGCGTGCGGTGGCCTGCGGGTCCTGCGTGCACAGGAGTGCGGCGCGATCGCACGAGAGCTCTGCTTTGCGTGACCACGCGAAGAGGGCGGCTTGAATGGGCAGCATGATGAGCTGCGTGACGCCGAAGAAGCTCGTGAGAATGTCTCCGCCGAGATCGGTGAGGACCGCCGCGAGCGACTTGTAGAGGCCGTGCTCGCACTTGACGTGTCCGAGCTCGTGACCGAGGACCGCCATGAGCTCGGTGTCGTCGAGCAGGTCGACGAGACCGGAGTTGAGGACGATCGTGTACTTCTTCATTCCGAACGCGAACGCGTTCACCTCGTACGAGGTGTCGAGGTACAGGTCCGGCAGCTGAGGGACATCGAGGATGCGCGCGGCCTCGACGTACATCTCCCAGATGTGCGGGTACTGCTTCGGACCGAGCCGGAGGTCGTCGCCGATCGTCTTCACGTAGAAGAGCTTCTCGGTCCAGAGCTCGTTCACCTTGCGAAGCACCGTCGCCGCCATCGGGACCTTCTTGAAGGACTCGAGCGCCTCGAGATCGGCCTTGTGCTGGAAGGCGAGGGCGCTCATCTCGGGGAACGTCTTCTTGCCCGACGCGGTCTTCGGCAGATCTCTCATGCGGTCCTCATCTCCTCACGGTCCAGTCGCGGTCTGACGTGCGCCGCATCCCGAGCAGAACATCGCGTCGGCCTCGAGTGAGGCCCCGCACGAAACGCAGGGCTTCAAAGCAGGTGCGCTCGCGACCTTGTTCCCGCAGTGCGGACAGAACACCGCGTCGAGCGCGACGGGCCCCTTGCACGAAGGGCAGGCGGCCGCGGCGTCGATCCGGCTCTGCGCGTCGTGCCCGCATCGTGGGCAGAACCGGGCGCCGTACGGCATCGGTGTACGGCACATCACGCACGGCCCAACCTCGGGGACCTTCGCCGGCGCTCGATTGATGGGCACGCGCGCGACGCTCGTCACCCAGTGATCGACGACGCGAAAGATCCGCTCGTCGACCTGCGCCTGTTGGAACGCTGCATAACCCTCGGTGACGAGCGCCGGCGTCGCGAGCAGCCACTCGACTGCGCCAGCGGCGGCGTCGCCGATCCGATCGGTGCCGACCTGGACGGAGAACCCGCTCGGCGTCGGCGTGAGCCACGCCTTCAGCACGGCGCCGTGTCCGGTGCTGCGCTGGAGCAGCCCGTGCGGACGTCGGACCTCGACGACGAGTCCGAACCGAGGCGCCGGGACCGGCACGATGCGCACGTCGAACCCATCACGCGACAGGTCCGCGTGGATCAGCGTCGCGACCTGCATCAGGTCCGCGCCCGGTACCGGATAGGCACGCGCCTTCATCGATCTTCGCCCGAAGGACTGACGTGTGTCCGGCCTCCGCCGAACTCCTCGACGAGCAGCGTGCCGTGCATCGCCTGGAGGACGGCCCACTCCTCGAGCACGCGCGTGACCTTCTCGTGCTGGGCGTCGTCGAGCATCGGCTCGAGCTCACGAAGGAGCGCGATGAGCCGCTCCTTCTGCTCGGCGACCTCGTGCGGCTCGATGATGCCGTCCTCGATCGCGCGCTGCCAGCTCTCGAGGCGCTCGATGGACCCAGAGAACGGAGACGGGAAGCCGCCTTCGTCGGACGCGGCGCCCTCGCTTGTCTCGAACCACGAACGTCGTGCCATGACGCGATCTCGTTCCGGGGCGCGCCATCTTAGAGGCGCGGCCGCACACCTGCCAGCCTCCGCGACGGCGATGCGAACGACGCACGAGCTCGAGCGACGAACACGGCTCACACCGCGAGCGGAGCGCTGCGCGGTCATGGAGCTCCTGAGCCGCGGGATCGGCACGTCTCGACGCCCGACGGCGTGGAGGCGTGGCGAAAGCCGCGGCCCAGGAGCGATGCAATAAGAAAGGGGATGCTACGCGGGAGTCACTCGGGGAGTGCTCCTAGTCGTCGAGGAGCCGCTCTCAGGAGCAGCCCATCGAGTTGCCGCAGTTGAGGCACTTGTAGCAAGCGCCGTTGCGCACCGTGATGTGCCCGCAGCCGTCGCAGACGGGAGCGTCGCCCATCATCGCATCGAGCTGCGCGTCGAGCGGGTTCACGGCGCCCATCGGCTCGTGATGAGCCTTCGCCGGGGGAGGCGTCTCGAGCGTCTCGGCTTCCGCCGCCGAGCGCGCGACCGCTTCCTTCGTATAGCCGAGCGAGTGGGGCATCTCGCTCTCGCTCGCGCGGTCTTCCTTCTGCCCGCCGCCGAGGAAGCCGACGTGCGGGATCGGGTTCTCGTCCTCGGGCTTCACGTGCGCGAGGTCGTAGCGGCCCAGGTACTCGATCGCGAGCGTGCGGAAGAGGTAGTCGACGATCGACGTCGCCATCTTCACGTACGGGTGACCCTCGACGATGCCCTGCGGCTCGAAGCGCGTGAATGTGAACTGCTCGACATACGTCTGGAGCGGAACTCCGTACTGGAGGCCGATCGAGACGCTCATCGCGAAGCAGTTCATCATCGAGCGGAAGGCGGCCCCTTCCTTGTGCATGTCGATGAAGATCTCACCCAGCGTGCCGTCCTCGTACTGGCCGGTGCGGAGGAAGATCTTGTGGCCGCCGACGCGCGCCTCCTGCGTGAAGCCGACGCGCTTCTTCGGCAGGCGGACGCGGAGCCCCTTCGGACGCGAGCCCTGGGTTCCGATGCTCAGCGAGAGCTGCTGCGGATCCTGCGGCTCGTACGTCTTCGGGATCGGAGCCAGGCCTTCGACGAGGGTCGTGGAGAGCTTCGCCTCGGTCTCGGGCGACATCTTCCCGCCCTTCGCCTCGGCCTTCTCGCTGTCCTTGTCCTTCTCCTTCGACGTCGTCGAGAGCGGCTGCGACGCCTTGCATCCGTCGCGGTAGAGCGCGACGGCCTTGAGCCCGAGGCGCCAGCCCTCTTCGTAGACCTCCTGGACGTCCTCGACCGTGGCGTCGTTCGGGAGGTTGACCGTCTTCGAGATCGCGCCCGAGAGGAACGGCTGCACGGCCGCCATCATGTGGACGTGGCTCATCGGCGCGAGGAAGCGCTGGCCCGTCTTGCCGCAACGGTTCGCGCAGTCGAAGAT
>JAEXCN010000122.1 GCA_023402175.1 Pseudomonadota bacterium
GCGGAGCTCCTCCGGAAGCGTCCGAAGACTCGCGACGTGCCCGTGATCTTCTTGACCGCGATCAGCAAGGACAAGAGCTTCGTTGCGCGCGGGTACGAGGCGGGCGCGGTCGATTACCTGTTCAAGCCGTACGATCCCGACGCGCTCCGCACGAAGATCGCGACCTTCGTCGAGATCGGGAAGAAGAACGCGCTGATGCGCGCGCAGAACGAGGCGCTTCGCGTCGGCAGCCAGCGAGAGCTCGCCGACTTCAAGCGGTGGAGCGAGCGGCGCTACGAGGACCTCGCCGACTCGATGCCCCAGATCGTCTGGACGGCGGACGCGAGGGGCAACATCACGTACCACAACCAGCGGTGGTCCGAGCTCGCGGCGGCCAACGCTTCGAATGACGGGCCGAAGAGCGCTCCGCCGCTGTCGCCGGGCGCATCGGAGTTCGCGACGATTGCGCACCCGAAGGACCTCGAGTCCTTCGCGTCTGGATGGGGCAGCGCCGTGAAGGCTGGCGTCCAGTGGGAAGCGGAGCTGCGCATCGGCACAGCGTCGCGCGGGTACCGGTTCCACCTCGTGCGTGCGGTGCCGCGTCACGACGATCAACGCAACATCGTCGGCTGGGTCGGAACGGCGACCGACATCGATGCGCGCGTCCGCGCCGACCGCGCGCTTCGCATGCTCGCGGACGCGAGTCACCGCCTCAATCGTTCGCTCGGGCGTGATCCTGCTCAGGGCACTGCGGTGCGGGATCTCGAGGCCGTGCTGAAGAGCGCGCTGCCGATCCTCGGAGATGCTGCGATCCTCGACGTGCACAGCGTCGATGCGGTGCCCGCGGAAGGAGCGGCGGCATCCGGCGTGCGCGGCCCGGGCAGCGAGCGCATCTCCGTCGGCCTTCCCGGCATCGATCGCAAGCGGCTGTCCGATCCGCGCTTCGATCTCGGGCCATCGACCGTCGGATACACCGGCCGCGCCGAGGTCTTCCTCGACGTCACACGCGAGAGCCGCGGCTCCGCGGTCCGTGACTCGGAGCGGGCGCCGAAGGCCTCCGGACGTGGGGCGGAGCACCTGCGCTTCCTCGACGAGCTCGGCGTGAGCGCTTACATCTGCGTGCCGCTCGTGAGCCGCGATCGCACGATTGGAACGCTCACGTTCGTGAAGTTCACGAAGGGGGAGGCGTTCCAGCAAGCCGACGTCGATCTCGCAGACGACCTCGCGCGTCGCATCGCCGTCGTGATCGACAATGCTCGTCTCCACGCGATGACCGAGAAGCGTCGCGAGGATCTCGAGCGCGCGAACAAGAGCAAGGACGTCTTCCTTGCGACGCTCTCGCACGAGCTGCGCACTCCGCTGAATGCCATCGTCGGCTGGACCGACATGATGAAGAAGGGGACCGTCCAAGGCGAGGAGCTCGTGCGCGCGATGGAGACGATCGATCGCAATGCCCATGCGCTCTCCGGGCTCGTCGGCGATCTGCTCGACGTCTCGCGCATCGTCACCGGAACCTTGAAGCTCGAATCCAAGCACGTCTCGCTCGTGCAGGTCGTCGAGGCCGCCGTGCTCGCGGGTCGGCCGCAGGCGGCGCAGAAGGACATTTCGCTCGAGCTCGAGGTCGAGAAGGCTGGCAGCGTGATGGGCGACGTCGGGCGCCTGCGCCAGATCATCACGAACCTCCTGTCGAACGCGATCAAGTTCACGCCGCGCGGTGGCACGGTCTCGGTGACCATCAAGGGCGAAGGCGATCGTGTCCGCGTCTCCGTCGTCGACACCGGTGAAGGCATCGCTCCGGAATTCCTTCCGCACGTCTTCGAACGGTTCCGTCAGGAGGAGATCGGCCGCGCGAAGGGCCTCGGGCTCGGGCTCGCGATCGTGAAGCACCTCGTCGAGGAGCACGGCGGGACCGTGAGCGCTTCGAGCGAAGGGCGCGGGAAGGGGGCCTCGTTCCTCATCGACCTGCCCATCGCGCCCGCATCGTCGCCGGCGCTCGAGGAGGAGGCGACGTCCGTTCCGCCGACCGGCGAGCCGGACCTCAGCGGCGTTCACGTGCTGATCGTCGAAGACGATCCCGACGGCAACGAGCTCGTCTGCACGATCCTCGAGCGCTACGGAGCTCGCGTCACCTCCACGACGACGGCCGCCGCTGCGCTCGATGCGCTGGACACGCTCGATACGGAGCGTCCGCAGGTCCTCGTCTCGGACATCGGGCTGCCCGACATGGACGGGATGGATCTCATCAAGAAGGTGCGCGCGCGCAAGGACGACGCCGCGATCCCCGCGGTGGCGCTCACGGCGTACGCTTCACGTCAGGACGCCACGAAGGCGATCGCGGCCGGCTTCGACGCGCACGTTGCGAAGCCCGTGCAGCCGGCCACGCTCGGCAGCGTCGTCGTCCGGCTCCTCGCGCGCGGCGGTGCTGCGCTCGGCGAGCCGAGCTCGCGCTCGCCGAGGGCGACGTCGTCGACGAGCGCGGCCTGACGGGGCGCCAACGTCGACATCGTCGCTCGGGACGAAGGGCCCTGAAGTTGCTCCGCATCGTCGCCGGCATCCATGCTGGCGCACTCCGAGATGCTCGTCCGGATCGCGGTCGGCGCTGCGCTCGGCGGAGCCATCGGATACGAACGGAGCCGCCATCGTCGTCCCGTCGGCATGCGTACGCACCTGCTGGTGGCGCTCGCGTCCGCGACGTTCATGGTCGTCTCGTCGCAGTTCGCTTACTACCAGCGCTTCGGCGACAGCGAGCTCATCGAGGTAGACGCGTCGCGCATTGCAGCGTCGGTCGTGTCTGCGATCGGCTTCTTGGCCGGTGGCGCGATCCTGCGAAGCGGGGTGAACGTCCGAGGGCTCACGACCGCGGCTGCTCTCTGGCTCGTCACTGCCATCGGTCTCTGCGCCGGGGCGGGGATGTTCGTCGAGAGCATCGCCGTGACCTCGGTGGGCATCGTCGCGCTCACCTTGCTCCGGAGATTCGAGCGCAGGGACGACCGGATCAAGAAGCGGCGCATCGCGGTCGTGCTCGAAGGAGATGCCGAGAGCGCGACCACCATGGTGATGACGGCGGTGACCGATCTCGGTGCCGTCGTCCTCGACTGTGAATACGATCGACGTCTCGACGACGTTCGGCGGACGGATCTCACGCTCGACGTCGGTCTGCCTGCGGACGTGACCGTGTCGAAGCTGATCGCGACGCTCGAGACGCTGCCGGACGTGAAGCGGATCCGGATCTCGCTCCCCTCCTGAGCGTTCGCGATGGCGTCCGCGCTGATCGACGCAAGCGCTGCCCGATCGTCTGCGCGAGCACAGTCGCGTTGTTGTGCTCGACGTCCTTCGCGCCGAACACCAGCGTGACCGTCTCGCGTGAGGCGTCCTTGGCGAGGTCGGCGAGCTGCGATCGTGCGGGCTCGCGCTTCAGCTCCTCGCGGTAGCGCCGCTGGAACTCGGCGAAGCGCTCCGGATCGTGCCCGAACCAGCGCCGAAGCGCGTCACTCGGGGCAATCTCCTTCAGCCACAAGTCGACATGCGCGTCCTCCTTGCTCAGGCCGCGAGGCCACAACCGATCGACGAGCACGCGCTGGCCGTCTTCCGAGGTGGCGGGCTCGTACACGCGTTTGATCTGGATCAAGGCTGCCTCCACACGCGAGCGCTGCTCCCAGGACGCGCTCGAATACGAGCGTTTCCAGGACGCGCTCGCGGTACGAGCGTCTCCAAGACGCGCTCGCGTACGAGCGTCTCCAAGACGCGCTCGCGTACGAGCGCTTGATGCACATCGCGTGCGTGCCGTCGAAGGGACGAGTCAGCTCTTGGCCGGGAAGGCCACGACCATGCGCGGACCTTCCTGGGTGGACTCGGTCAAGATCTGTCCACCTTGGGCGGCGATGAGACCGCGGCCGATCAAGAAGGCGAGCCCGCCGCGGCTCTCGTCGTGCGGTGTCGAGCTCGTCGTTCCGCGCGGCGCCGTCGCGCGGATCGTGAACAGAACGTCGGCGTCGTGGCGCTCGACGCCGAGCCGGATCATGCCGCCTTCGCCGGTGGTCTTCAGTGAGACGGAGACGAGCTTCACGAGCGCTTCGACCACGCGGCTCTTGTCGAGCTCGACCTGCACCTCTTCGTCGATCGCGCCTTCCTCGACGTTTGCTCCCTTGTCGGCGCAGAGCGGCTTGGACTTGGCGACCGCGGAGCGGGCGATGACGGCCGCGTGCTCGACACGGCGCATGATCTCCACGGTACCGGCCTCGATGCGGCTCGCCTCGAGGAGGTCCTCGATCAACCCCTGCATGCGCGACGAGGCGCGCTCCATTCGCGCGAGCAGCGACAGCGCGCGGGTCCGATCGAAATCGGGCCCCTCGAGATCGTCGCGGAGGAGCCCGGCGCTCATCGCGAACGTGTTGAGGGGATTCCTGAGATCGTGAGCGACGCTAGCCAGGAGGACCTCGCGTACGCGGGTCGCCGCGCGCAGCTCCGTCCGCATGCGCGCCGTGTCGAGCGCGAGCTCCTCGAGCAGCGAGAGCACCGTCGATGCGGGCATCGAGCCCTCACCGAGCTGCCCGGCTGCTTCGGCAATCGCAGTACGGACGTCTTCGGGAGATGCCGCTGCACGCAGATGTGCGGCTGTCCAGGTCAGGCCTTTGCCCGTCATCGCTGCAGCGGATTACCACCACCCCCTCTGCGCTGCCAGCTCTGCTGCGCGGGACGGTGAATCCTGCGTGCGTCAGGAGAACAGGGCCTTGCCTGTGTCCACGAAATCGCCGGCGGCCCAGTCGAGGAGCGCGACGATCTCGCTCCTCAGGAGCGCGTAACGCATGTCGGCCGGGTGGATGGCGATGCGGGCAGGGAGGACGCGGCGGGCGGGACGCGCGACGCGGCACCAGGCGACGCTCGAGAGAAGGCGCGCAGGAGTGCGGCTCGCGTAGTTCAGGACCACGCTCGGCCGGGAACGACCACCCGCGGGGTCGTGGATGCGCACGTGATCTTCCGTGAAGCGGTAACCCCGCTCCCCGAGCATCGTGAGCACCCAGCTCGGCATCGACCAGGCCGGAGCCACGAACCCCGCGATGGTGAGGCCGGCGTCCCGCAGGACGCGCTCACCGGCATCGAGCCGCGCGATCGCTTCTTCGCGAGAGACGTCGCTGAACTCCGCTTCGCTCGCAGAGACGACCTTCTGCGCGAACACATGGCGCAGCCGCTCGACCGTGCCGCCGCTCCGCGCTTCGCGACTCGCCGGGTCGTCCCAGCGCCGCGAGCGATGGTAGTAGCCGTGCAAGTAGATCTCGTGTCCGTCGTCTTGCAAGGCGCGGAGGCGCTCGACGAACCGAGGATGCTCCGCGAGCGGCGCGCGTCCGTGGAAGTCGGGCACGACGAGGAGCGCCGGGCGGACGCCTGCCGCGTGCGCCATCTCGAGGGCGACGTCGACCTCTCGCTCCCAGGCGGGCGAGACGTCGTGGATCGAGACGTGGACCGGCATTCAGGTCGTCGGCGACTTCGTCCCGCTGCGCCAGGCGCCGTTCTGCGCCTGCGCCTTGGCGTTCACGACGGCCTCGTACTCGCCTTCGAACATCACGACCTGCTCGGTCACGATCTCGAGGTTCTTCGCGTTCATCTCGTTGTCTTCCGCCCAGGACATCTCGCTCATCTGGCGGCGAATCTCCGAGAGCTTGTCGCAGATACTCCCGAGCTTATCTAGATCGACCTGCGTCCGCGGCTTGTCGGCGAAGCTGCTCCGGTACTCGTCGAACAGCTTGTTCGCCGAGCCCCCGAGCTCGCCCATGATGTCGGGCATCGCCGTGGCCTGCCGGACCTTGCGGATCTCGGCGAGCTCGTTCTCGTACGTCTTCAGGCGATCTTCGACGATGGCGATGTTCTTCGTGTTGAACTCGAGCTCGAGCCCGCCATCGCGGTAGCCCACCATGCGCTCGTGGATCTTCTTGAGCGACGAGATGATCCGCATGAGGAGCGCGGGGCGGCGCGAGATACGCGGCTCGCCGGCGAAGTGCGTCTGATAGAGAGCGAACTGGCTGTTCGCGAGCGTCGCCAGGATGCTCGCACGCTGTTCAGGCGTACCGCTCTTCTGAGCGCCTTCGATCAGCTCGATCTCTTTCTGGTACTGCGCGAGGTTGTCCTTCACGACCTTGCGATCGCGCTCGAAGTCCTGGACGCTCGACTCTTCGAGGAGCGATGTCATCCGCTTCTCGATCTGCTTCAGCTCGTCGACGAGCTCGCCGAGGAGAGCGACGTCGCGGGTCGAGCGGTCCTTGCCGGCGAAGTGGCGGCCATAGCGCGCGAAGACGAGGTTCGCATTCGTCGCCTCCATCGAGAACGACTCGAAAATCGGGCCGACCTCCTGGGCGCGCTGGATCGCGGTGCGCTCCTGGGCGTAGAGCCCGAGGTTCTGGAGCGCGCTCTCACGGAGGCGGACGAGGTCCGGACCCTGCGCCGCGCTCGGGATCTGATCGATGCGCTCGAGGATCGACGAGCCACGCGCGATGATCTTGTCGAGCACTCCGAGGTCACGGGTGAGCCGGGACTGCCCCGCGAAGCCCGCCGCGTATTCGCGGTCGAGCTCTTCCAATTCTTTGCCCAGATTCTCGAGGATCGTTGCCATGACGCGACCTTACCTAGCACGATGCCGCTGGCGCACGAAGGGTCGGTTGCTGGCGTCGCTCACGAGCCGCTCGGCCGACCTCGGCCGGGGTATCGAAAGCGCGTGACCGCCTCGCGGCGACGGCATGGAACCCTTTCGATGCCGCGGGGCCGAATCCCGTTTGCAGCTACATCGCGGCGGCGACGCGGCGTATCGTTCCCGCGTTGGCCACCTGGTCCCGTCCCGCCTGGATGATTCGCGGCGCCCTCGGCGTCGGCATCGTCCTGCTCGGAGCAGCGACCGCCCGTGCAGACGTTCCGCTCGATCATGGCGAAGGGACACGGTTTCACCTCGCCTACGAGGCGCCGGCGAGCTGTCCGGACCGCGCCGCCTTTCTTGCGGCGATTCGCGTGCGGACGAGACGACCCCACCTCGCGCCGGAGGGGGAGCCGGCGCTTTCGTTCGTGGTCAGCGTCGAGCCTCGTCAGGGGACCACGGTAGGGCGCCTCGAGGTCCGCGAGCCGGTGGGGCCTCCACAGAAGAGGATGGTGTCCAGCGTGACGTGCGCCGAGGTCGCCAAGGCGCTCGCGCTCGTGGTGGCCCTCATCCTCGATCCGGACGCAGAGACGGCCGCCGATCCCGAGCCATCTCCGACGGAGGACGAACCGGCGCCGACCCTCGAGCCGCTCCCTCTTCCCAACGACGCGAAGGCGACCTTGCCCCGGCGCCCCCGTCGCGAGCGTCCGCCGCCGGGCGCGGTCGCGCCGCCGCACCCTGTCTTCCTATCGGTCGGGGGAGATCTCGGAGTGACGAGCGCCATCGGCCCGACGCTCGCACCGGGGGCCGGAGCCTTCGTCGACGTGGCGTTCGCGCCTCGAAGTCACCGGAAGATCACGTTTTCCCCTTCGTTCCGCCTCGGTCCGGCCTTCGCGATGACGTCGAGCGATCTCCCCGTGGGTTCCCACCGCTATTGGTGGGCCGGGGCGGCGGCCCGGGTGTGCCCCATCCAGCTCTCGCTCGGCCGAGGGGCCCGGCTCGCACCCTGCGGCGGCGTCCAGGTCGGCGCGTACCACGGGAGCACGCGCGACGTTCCCAACGGGGCATCGAGCACCGACCTCTGGGTCGCCCCGACCGCCGGAGCGGCCGTCGAGTGGTCATTGACCTCATCCGTAGGGCTCGAGTTGCAGGGGGGCGCGGTATTTCCGCTCATCCGGACGAGGTTCTTCCTGGCCCCGGACATCACGATTTTCGACGTTCCTGCGGTCGCCGGCACCGGAAGCATTGCGTGCCGTGTTCGTTTTTGGTGATCAGAAAGGACCGACGACGGGATCAGACGGGTGGTCATGGCCGCCTCGACTTCGCTCCTCTCGGCCGTAGACGACCTTGCCGTGACCCGCTCCACAGCTTCGAAGGAACGCGTGGACCGGCAGGTCGCGCTGGTCCGCACCCATCTTCCTTTGGTCTGGAGATTCCTCCGGCGCCTCGGACTTTCGCCCGAGGACGCCGACGACGCCGCGCAGGAGGTCTTCCTTGTCGCGGTGACGAAGATGGATCTCATCGAACCCGGCCAGGAGCGACGCTTTCTCTTCGGAATTGCGCTTCGCATAGCATCACGCGCACGGCGGTCGCAGAAGGCCCGGGCGGAGAAGACGGAGGCGGCGGTCGACATCGACCACGTTCGCTCTACCGAACCATCCTCCGACGAGCTCCTCGCCCGAAAAGAGGCGCGCATCCTCCTCGACCAAGCCCTTTCGGAGATGAAGCCCGACATCCGCTCGGCCTTCGTCCTCTACGAGCTCGAACAAATGACCATGATCGAGATCGCGACATTGACGGACACGCCTGCCGGAACGGTCGCGTCCCGCATCCGTCGTGGCCGCGAGCAGTTCCAGCAGGCGGCAACACGGTTCCAGGCGAGGCGGCGATGAGCGACGTGAAGCGCCTCCTCGACGAAGGCTCGTCCTTCGAGCGACAGCTCCTTCAGTCGTCCGACAGCGACGAGCCGTCGCCGGCCCTCGAGCGGAAGATCCTCGCAGCGCTCGTTCCCATGGCCAGCACCGCCGACGCGGCGGAGAGCTCGCACGCCCGTGGGGGGCCGCACGCTTCTTCGGCTTTTCGGCTCGTCCGTCCCGCGGCGATCGCGACGATCGCGATAGGCCTGGTCGTCGGTGGCTCGCTCCTCGTGAACACGACGCCGACTCCGCCGGCGGCAGGTCCGAGCGTCTCCGAGCCCGCGGCCCCCGCGGCGCCGGCGGTCGTTCCGGAAGAGCCCACCGCCGCACCGGCGGACGTGCCTGCGGTGACGCCCGATTCGCTTCCGACCGCCCCGCCCGCAGAAGTTGCAGTCCAGCCGCCTGCGCAAGCCGGTGGGCGCCCGCGCACGTTCGCGACGTCGACGCCATCCTCGCAGAACGCGAAGATGGATCTCGGATCCTCACTCGAGCGCGAGATCGCTCTGCTCGATTCGGTGAAGACCAAGCTCGGAGCCGGCGCTGCGGCCGATGCCGCGCACGCGCTCGACGCCTACGACGCGGAGTTCCCGCAGGGCACGCTCCGTCCCGAAGCGACGGTCCTTCGTATCCGGACGCTCCTTCTCCAGGGAAAGCGGCCGGAGGCGCAGAAGCTCGCGGATGACTTCTTGGCGAAGCATCCCGGCAGCGTCCACGCCAAGCGGATCCGCGCGCTCCTCGCGAACTGAGAAGAAGGCGGCGCCGTCAGTCGGCGACCGAGATCTCCGTCCCCGGAGGGACGTCCTCCGGCGCGAGATCGGGGAGCCGCAGCATCGCATACGGCGCGAGCGCGCCGCGCACGTGCGAAACCTCGACCTCTGCCCGCGTCTCGCGCTCCGTCCCGTCGGGCAAACGGAGACGGACGCGGAGCTTGTTCTCGAGCGGGCGATCGAGCGTGAACCGCGGGGCAACGAGAACGCCGCGACCACGCGCGACGAACGCTTCCTCGACCGTGACCAGGCGTTCGGGCATCGGCGGCATCGTAGCCAACGCGGCGAGCAAGACGAACGAAAGCCGCGCACAGCCCCCGGCCGCGCGCGGCTTCGCATCGATCGATCGTCGTCGCGGGCGTCAGCGCTTGCGGCGATTCCTGCCGATCGCGGCGATGGCCACGCCGACGCCGAAGGCGATCGCGAGACCACTCGCCGGCGACGAGCCCGTCGTCGAGCAGCCGTCGTCGTCCGATTTCGGCGCGCCGTCGTTCGTCCCGGCGTCCGCCCGGACGGTGCCGGCGTCGTTCGCGCCGCCGCTGGACGAGCTCCCGCCGCTGCTGCTGCTCGTGCCGCTGTCGGTTCCGCCACTGCTCGAGCCTGCGTCCGGCGTCGCGTCCTCGCAGGTCTGCTCCTGGCCGCCTTCTTCCATGTCGCCGCGGATCTCGCCACCGCCGCGCGCGGCCGTGTGGAGGTTCACGTAGAACTTTCCGGTGACGAGCTTCGTGATCTGCGCGTCGGTGAGCGTCAGGTTCACGTTCATCGGGCTGCCTGCACCGGGATCGAGCGGGACGAAGACGTTGCCGGCAGCGCCTGGCTCGCCTTCGTGGAGATGCGCAGCGGTGACCGCACCGCTGAGCCCCGTATGCGTGATCTTCCCGCACAGCTTCTTCGTCTGATCGTCGAACGTCAGCGTCGCCGTTCCGGTCGCCGCGGTGTCGACCTTCGGCGTCTCCGATGCGCCGTCGAGATCGGCGGTGAACGTCGTCTTCGCAGCGCTCGCCGCACCCGTGGCGAGGAAGGCAGCGAGGGCAGTACCAAGCAATAGAGAGGTCTTCATGAACGACATCGTCACGTGAGCCATCTCCGCACGCAACATTGCCACGGCCGATCGCTCGCACCTGACAGCGGTGTCGTGGGCGTTGCTCCGAATCACACCGCCGATGCTCGAACGATCGGGCGCTTTCGTCGCTGACTCTTCGGTCGGGATCCGCTCCCGTGGCGACGCGGGCGTCTGATGCGTGCAATCTGCATGTGCGCGTCGGTCGACGCGCTCAGCGCTTGGCGCGACGCGCGATGAGCTCCGCGTACAGCGCGATCTGCTCTTCGAATTGCTGCTTGACGGTGGGAAGCCTCGACGCCGCGCGCATCGCAGCTGCGCGCATCGCGTCTCCATTTCGCCCGACACGATCGAGGAGGCGCTCGAGCGCGGCGGCGCACGCCTCGGCGTCGCCGGCGGCGTAACGTTCGCCGCTCGCGGGATCGTGCATCTCGGCGGCGCCGCCGTCATCCGGGACGACGGCGGGCAGCCCGCAGCTCATCGCCTCGGCGATCGAGAGCCCGAACGTCTCGAACGGGCAGCCGTGGATGAGCACGTCGGCGCTCGCGAGATTCCTCGCGAGCCCGGCGCGGTCCTTCGAGAACCCCGGGAAGGCGATGTCCGCCGCGAATGCACCACCTTCGCGCGACGCGGCGCGCGCCTTCATGCGCTCTCGCTCCGGACCGTCGCCGAAGAGGACGAGCACGGCATCGCGTCCGCGCGCGCGCATCGCGCAGAACGCGTCGATGACGAGGTCCCACCGCTTCTCGATTGCGAAGCGACCGACGCCGACCACAACTGTCGTCGCGTCGCTCTGCGGATCGCGACCGGCGAGGGCGAGGAGATCGCGGCGCGTCTCGAGCGAGCGAGCCTCCGGGCGGAAGACGTCGCGCTCGATGCCGAACGGACGATGCACGACGTTGGCGACGCCGTGCGCCGCGAGCTTGCCGACCTGCCAGGCCGACGCGACCAACGTGGCATCGCAGCGTCGCGCGATCGACCGCACGAGCGACCAGAGCGGCTGCGTGATGGTCTCGACGACGGGCGAGGGGACGAACGGGAGCTTGTCCTCGAGCACGCCGCCGTACGTGTCGATGAAGTCCGAGTGCCACTGGAACGTGCGAACGCCGTAGCTCGTCGCGCGCGCACGGAGAGCCGAGACGGCGGCCATGTATGGCGAGTGGATCTCGAGGACGTCGGGGCGCTCCCGCGCGATGAGATCCCGAATTTTGCTTGTATTCAGCAATAGATGGTAGCTCGGGTCGTAAGGGGAGGCGGGGCCTCGGACCCGAATCACCCGTGCGCTTCCGGCGCCACGTGCTAGACGGCGCTCGTCTTTTTCTCGCAGCTCTTCGTCGTCGTGGGGTCCGGGGGCGACGACGACATGCTCGTGACCTAGCTGGCACAGAACGTGACCTTTGAGAGCCAGATGGCTTCGAACCCCGCCGCCCCTTTCGGAATAGAATTCCGTAACGTCGAGGACCTTCACAGCGGCCGATCTTCCTTCGATGGTGCCGCCGCGCAAGCGCGTACGCACCAGGCCGACGGTCCGAGGTCTGCGTTTTCACGCACGGCCGGACCCGCGAACGAGACCAGCGAATCGCCGTTCGCAGCTCTCGCGGCGCGGCATGGACGTCCTCTGCGTGTAGCCATTCTCAGTGATTTCACGCGAATCCCGTACGCGAACGGTGCAGCGTTTCAGACACGGTTCCTGTACCAAGAATTGCGTCGGTGTGGTCATGAAGTCACAGTCATCGGCCCCCATGATCCCGACGCCCGGCCCGACGAGCTGCCCCCGAACACGGTCGCGCTGCCGTCGCTTCCACTGAAGACCTATCCCGGTCTGCACCTGCCGCTCCCGCTCGAGCGCTGGGTCTACGACGCGAGCCGCTGGAACTTCGACATCATCTTCGCACAGGCGACGTCGCTCTCGCTCCACTTCGCCGTGTGGCTCCGCAAGATGCGGGGCATCCCGGTCATCTGCGTGAACACCACGCATCTCTCGGCGGCGTACGACGTCCTCTTGCCCGAGAACATGAAGCGCCTCGGCTGGGTCAACACCGGCCTCGAGCTCGCGCTGAAGCGGCCGTGCGAGAACCTGTTCGCGAACATCTACAACGCGTCGGACGGCCTCGTCGTCCTCTCCGAGGGCCTTCGCTCGTACTGGCGTGAGCGCGGCGTCACGTGCCCCATCCACGTCATCCCGCGTGCGGTGCAGCCTTCGATCTTCGATCGCCCGCTCGGCGACGATCCGTACACGCACCTCGAGGGCGCGGGCGATGCCGCGTGGCGAGGCCCGCGCCTCCTCTGCGCCGGGCGTCACACGCGCGAGAAGAGCCAGGACCGCATCATCCGGATCTTCGCGCGCCACATCGCGCCGGTTCAGCGCGAGGCAACGCTCACGCTGCTCGGCGAAGGGCCCGACACCGAATACTACAAGCGCGTCGCGCAGGAGGAAGGCGTCGCCCACCGCGTCTTCTTCGCCGGTGAGGTCCCGTTCACCGAGATGCCGAACTACTACGCATACGCCGATCTCTTCGTGCACGCGTCGCTCAGCGAGACCTACGGCAACGTCATGGGCGAAGCGCTCTGGTGCGGGACGCCGACGGTCGCCTTCGCGGACGGAATGGGCGTGTCCGCGCAGATCAAGGACGGCGTCAACGGCGTCCTGCTCTCGCCTGGCAAGGGCTGGCGCGAAGAGAAGGAAGCCGACGCCGCGTTCGCTCGCGCAGTGGTCGACCTCCTCTCCGATCCGCAGGAGCGCGCGCGGCTGGGCAAGGCGGCGTCGAAGATCGCTCGTGAGCGCAGCTCTCCGCGCGCCGTGCAGCAGCGCATCGCCGATGCGTTCATCCACGCTCAGGAGCACGCCGCAGCATGCCGGATCACGGCGGCTGCCGAGGGTCCGCGCGTCCTGCAGTGGATGACGACGTTCGAGCACTTCCGGTCGTGGACCGCGGTCAACGCGGGCCTCTACCTCGTCGGCCATCTCCGCCCCGCCGAGAACCACTCGAAGACGAAGGCCAAGCTGCACCCGCAGATCGCCACGTGACGACCTGACGCCAGAGCGTGGTCGTCGGCTTTGCCGGCGCGCGTGTGGGAAGGCGGGGCTCGATGTTCACATCGCTCGCTGCGCGCGACGGTGCGTAGACTCGCTCTCTACTGGAGGGATTGGGATGGGTCTACCTTCACGCTGTGTGTTCAGCGCGATCGTCCTCGCGATCGTTGCACAAGGCTGCGTGTCCGCCGCGCCCGATGGGCGCGAGAGCGTTACCGGCACGCGAACGGACGATCTGCGTCGCGGCGACGATCGCGACGATGACGACGACGATGACGATCAGGACAACTCTCGCGGAGCGATGGTCGTCACTGCGAACCCGCGCGCGACCGATGCTGCGCTCGACGTGCTTCGCCACGGAGGCAACGCCGTCGATGCCGCGATCGCTGCGCAGCTCGTGCTCGGGCTCGTCGAGCCGCAGTCGACCGGGCTCGGCGGAGGAGCCTTCGTCGTCTACTACGATGCGAAGTCGGACTCGATCACGACGCTCGATGCACGTGAGACCGCGCCTGCCGCGGCGACGGAGCGTTACTTCCTGGATGCGAACGGAGCTCCGCTGGCGTTCTCCGCGGCGGTTCGGAGCGGCAAGTCCGTCGGCGTGCCCGGTGTCCCGCGGCTCATCGAGGTGATGCACAAGGAGCACGGCAAGCGTTCGTGGAAGAGCCTCTTCGACCCCGCGCTCGAGCTCGCACGCAAAGGCTTCGCGATCTCGCCGCGCATGGCCGAGTCGATTGCGTCGTCGATCCCCGGCTTCGTGCGTGACGCAAACGCGCGTGCGTACTTCCTCGACCAGAACGGCGCGGCGAAGACTGCGGGCACCCTGCTCAAGAACCCCGCTTACGCCGAGACCCTCGAGGCGATCGCGAAGCACGGCGCCGACGCTTTCTATTACGGCGCGATCGCGAACGACATAGCGAACACCGTCCAGACCGATCCGGGCGGAGCCGGAGCGATGACACCGAGCGACCTCGCAGGCTACCGCGTCGTGCGCCGGCCCGCCGTCTGCGGGAAGTATCGCGGCAACGCGGTGTGTGGAATGGGCC